>JAUNMP010000250.1 GCA_030537465.1 bacterium | reverse complement strand
CGTCAGGCGGACGTCCGGCACGACTTCGCCGAGGTTTTGCAATTACCTCTATTGTTTCATATTCTGATATTTGATAAAATTGCATCTCTAAATGAAAGAAATGTCTTTTATGGTAAATGGAGCAGATCGGGAGTTTGATACAGCCCGCCAGGTTGAGGGATTTAGGAGAGAGGCCATGCACGGACTTTTGACAGTACTGACGATGGGGACTCTGGCGGCGGTGGGGGCAACGCCTGTAAAGGGGTCTTGGATCGTCGATGCGCAGATTCCCGCCGGCAATGTGGTTGTCGAAAAGATCGAGGGCGATGCTGTACGCGTGCGGCCGGATCTGCGCGACACCCGGGGCGACTGGTTTTACTGGGCGTTCCGCGTGAAGGGCGCGGCGGGACGCACGTTGACGTTCGACTTCGGGGGAGCTTATGGCGGCACCGTGGTGGGAACGCGCGGTCCCGTCGTGTCGACGGACAAGGGCAAGTCCTGGTCCTATGCCTGCGAGAAGAACTTCACGCAGAAGTCCTTCGTCTACTCGTTCGCCAAGGATGCCGACGAGGTCTGGTTCTACGAATGCCACCCCTATCTCCAATCCGATTGGGAAGCCTTTCTGGCGCGCCACGCAACAGACCGGGGAACGTTCTTCAAGACGGACGTGCTCTGCAGGACGAAGAAGGGGCGCAATGTCGAGCGGGCGCTCTTTGGCTGCCTGGGAAAGAAGCCGAAGTACACGATGCTGCTGACCTCGCGTCATCATGCGAGCGAGTCCGTGGCCACCTATGCGCTGGAAGGGTTCCTCGAGGCGGTGCTGGCGAAGGACGAACTGGGCGCCTGGCTGCGTGAGAACGTGGAGGTGATGGTGGTGCCGTTCATGGACAAGGACGGGTGCGTGGATGGCGACCAGGGCAAGAACCGGAAGCCGCATGACCACAACCGCGACTACACGGAGTTCCTCCATCCCGAGACGAAGGCGACCGTTGCCTGGATCAAGGAGCGGACCGACGACAAGCTGGACGTCTGGATCGATCTGCACTGCCCGTGGATCCGTGGACACTACAACGAGTTCGTCTATTCGCCGCTCAAGCGCGACGTGAACAACCGCAACGCGGCGGCGGAGCGGCGTTTCGACGCGCTGCTGGAGAAACTGCAGTGCGGCTCCCTGAACTACAAGGCGAGCGACGATCTGCCCTATGGTCAGGCGTGGAACACGGGCGGCAACTACGCGAAGGGCTGGAGCAGCATCAACTGGGCGATCAACAAGCTGCCGGAAATCAAGTTGGCCCATACATTTGAAATCCCGTTTGCAACGGCGAACGGCGCGACGGTGACGCCGGACAAGGTCCGTGACCTGGGGCGTGACATCGCCAAAGCCTTGAAGGCATTTCTCGAGGAGCGGTCAGCATGATGAACGATTGGTTGAAGGTCATCGGTGCGACCGTCTACCTGATGGCCGGGCATCTGCCCACGGCTGGGGCGGACATTCAGATGGAACTTAAGCGCCCGATTCTCGAGTCGGCGGAGTACATGGGCTATGCGACGGCCTATCGTCGTCTCGCCGCGGCGGACCAGGCCGTGGACGACACATGGTGTGCGGCGGGAACGAACGCCGTCGCCCGCGCGAAGCTGTGTCGGGAAACGCGGGCGCGTGCCGTGGCGTCCTTCGGCGGTTTCCCGGAACGGACGCCTCTCCATGCACGGATCACGGGTGTGCTGAAACGGGACGGCTATCACATCGAGAAACTGCTGTGTGAGAGCCGTCCGGGTTTCTTCGTGGCAGGGCACGTCTATGTGCCGGAAAGCGCCGACTTCAAACAGCCCTATGCCGCGGTGCTGGTGCCGTGTGGACATTCGGAGGATGGCAAGCTGGGGCGTGTCTACCAGCATGCCGGCGTGTTGCTGGCGCGGGCGGGGTTCGTGGGACTCGTCTTCGATCCCGTCGACCAGGGCGAGCGGAAGCAGCGTCCCGTGCGCCGGAACTGCGGCGTGGGGCACAACGCGATGGGCGCCTTGGCGATGCTGTTGGGCGAAAGCGGGCTGCGCGTTCGGTTGTGGGATGCAATGCGGATGCTCGACTATCTGTCGGAACGGCCCGACGTCGATGCGGCGCGGCTGGGCGTGATGGGTAATTCCGGCGGCGGAACGATGTCCGCGATGCTGGCCGCCTTCGACGACCGGATCAAGGCCACGGCGCCCTCCAGCTACATCTCCAATCTTCGGCGCGTGGTCGACGGGTGTGGACCGCAGGACTCCGAACAGATCCTCTATGGACAGCTCGGCTATGGCCTCAATCATCTGGGACTCCTGCTTCTGCGTCATCCGACGCCGACGCTCGTCAATGCGAGCCACGACGACTTCTTCCCCATCGACGGCACGCTGGAGACCTGGCGTGCGCTGGCACGGGCGACGCAGCCGAGCGGAACATTCAATCGCTATGAAATGACGGAGGCCGCGGGCAAGCATGGTTGGAAGGCCGGCATGCTGGCGACGTCGATTGCCTGGATGCGGCGTTGGCTGCGGGACGAAGAGGTGGTGTTGCCAACGGCGGACGAGCGGTTCCGCATGGATGTCGCGAATCCAGCCAGTCGTCTGGGACTGGAGACGATGCTGTCGACAACGGAAGGGCGCGTTACGGAGACGGGGGCGGTGATGGACCTACCGGGGAGCCGCTCGGTCTACCAGGTCATTCGCGATGACTTGGACCTGTATACGGCGAAACGCCCGAAGATGACAACGGGCGAGCGGGCGGCGGCGGCGGTGGCGGCGGCGCGAATCCGGTCGCGTGCTGAAGCCGACATTCGACCGATCGTCGTCTCGGAAGGGCGGACGAACGGCATGGCGGTCGTGCGGCTGGGTTTCTCGGAGCCGACGGGCTTTACGATGCCGGGTGTGCTGCTTGTACCGACGGTCGTGTCCGGGACGCCATGTCTGTACGCAGGTGATCGGGGACGCGCCGCGTTTGCGGGTGAGGTGGCGTCGGCACTGGCGAAAGGTCGGCCCGTGCTGGTCGTTGATCTGGAAGGTTTAGGTGAAATCGGGGTCACCAAGCGTCGTATCCACGTGGGCAGCTGCGTCGACGACGGACTCGGAAAGATCCACTATCTGCTCGGCGATTCGCTGGTGGGTCGTCGTGCCGAGCAGCTGCGGGCCGCAGCCGATGTCCTGAAGGATCGATTCAATGCCGTACCCGAAATCGTCGTCGACGGCACGGTCGCCATTCCCGCGGCTCATGCTCGGGCGGCGGATGCCAAACTCTTCGCGCTGCTGACGATCCGCAATCCGCCCCTTTCCTGGGCGGAGGCGATTCGCCGCGCGGTTGCGGAGCCGATCCAGTGGACCTACACCGATGCCGTTCAGGGTGCACTTCGGGCGTATGACTGGATCGAGTTGCTGGATCTCTAGAGGCGGCACGCTGCCGTGGGCGTCAACGGGTGCAACGAGTTTTTTTTATGTGGCACCAATGCTGTACGGCATGAGTTTGACACAGATTTCGCGGAAACGCGGGTGAAGCCGATTCGCCCTATCGGGCGATTGATGTCAGTGTGAGGGTGTCGCCGAAGCACACTGTGTTGAATTTGCGGCTATTCGTTACAAAGGGTTTAAATCTTCAGCAGGTGCTTTCGAAGGGCGATGGCGACGGCTTCCGTGCGGTTGGCGGCGCCGATCTTGTCGAGGATGTTGTTGACGTGTTCCTTGACACTGTCGCGGCGGATGCCGAACTTCTTGGCGATGTCGGGATTGCTGAGCCCCTGTACGAGGGAAGCGAGGATATCCTGTTGACGCGGTGTCAGTTCGGGGACCGGTGGATCGCTGGCGATCTGGCGCTGGATCTCCTCTGAAACCGAACGTTCGCCGTGCGCCACGTTGCGAACGGCGCTGGCGAGGTCGTTCGAGTCGGCGCTTTTCATGATGGCCCCGCTTGCGCCGTTCTCGAGGGCATGGGCGATGCCGTCCGATGATCCGTAGGTCGTCAGGATCAGGATCTTGACTTCGGGACGGAGCCGGTGGAGTTCGGCCGTGGCGGCGACGCCGTCCATCACCGGCATCATGAGATCCATGATGACGACGTCGGGCGCGAGCTCAAGAGCCTTCGCGACGGCGTCCTTGCCGTTATCGGCCTGTCCGACGACCTGAAGATCCGGCTCGGTCTCGAGTAGGGCGGCGAGGCCTGCCCGCACCATCTTGTGGTCGTCGGCGATGAGGATTCTGGTTTTGGAGTTGTCGGTCTTCATGTCTGTTCGTGCGGTAGGTTGATTGAGATGGCGATGCGGCTTCCCCCGCCGGGCCTGCTCTCGACCTGGAGCTGGCCTTCGAAGGTGTTGATGCGTTCACGGATGCCGAGGAGGCCGTAGTGTCCCGTCGTGTCGTCTGGATAGTTCTTCGGATCGAATCCGCAGCCGTTGTCGGAAACGGAAAAGAGCAGCCGGTTGTCCTCAACGCAGCCGGCGACATGGACTTCCGTGGCCTTGCCGTGGCGTACGGCATTGAGCGTCAGCTCGCGGATGATGCGGAGAATGGCGTGCGTGGCGTTGTCCGAGAGAATGTCGCGCGGGACCTTGAAGCGGAGGCGGAGGACGGTCGTGCCAAGATGGGGCTTGAGCGTGTCGCGAACGGCGCTTTCCATGTCGGGGTAGTCGAGGGTCTCGTGCCGGAGGTCCCAGAGACAGTTGCGCAGCTCCTGTCGGCAGGATTTGAGCGCCGAGGAGGCCGTCGAGAGGTGCTCGTGCATGCCCGCTGCGTTAACGGCGGCGAGGCGTCCGGCCGTGTCGATCTCAAGCGAAATGGCGGTGAGGTTCTGGGCGAGCGAATCGTGAAGCTCGACCGCGAGGCGCGTGCGTTCGCGGGTCTTCAGGGCGGAGGTGACGGAGTTGATCGTGGCCGCGGCCAGTTCGTGTCCGCGCCGCTCGACGATCCGGCGCAGGATGGCGTTCCAGGCGAGAAAGCCGATCAGCAGGGCGAGGAGGATGCCGCAGAGCGTCATCAGCCGGCCGGACGTCCACCACGAGGGCTGGCTGAGAATGCGGACATCCTCCGGCGTGCGCACGACGAGATGGAAACCGATGACGCGGGGAATGGTTGAACTGTAGTGCAGCGCGTCGATGTCCATGATGCAGGTGCCGGAAACGGAGAGCGTGCTACCGACGGTAATCGCGTTGAAGGCGTCCGCCGTGAGGCTTGCGTCGACTGGCACGAGGTAGCGGTCGCAGTCGAGGTAGAGGCGTTCGTCGGTCTCGTTCGGGATGCGCCTGACGGTGCCGATGAGCGTGATGGACTTGCCGTGGAAGGCGTAGTTGATGAAGGGGCCGGGGAATTTGCGGTTGGTGATCGTCTCGGGTGAGACGCGCGGCGCGGAGGGGGGCTTGAGCCGCGCGTCGTCCAGCTTCTTCCAGTTGGCGTAGCGGAGATTGATGCGGAAGAGATCCGTATCCGGCAAGCCGATTGCCTCGATGTGGTCGCCGAAGCGCGGCAGGGGAATGTTCTTGGCGAAGGTGAGGCCGATCAGCTCGTTGTCTTCGCTCTTTAGGAGCGATTCGCCCGATCGGCTGACGGCGAGGACGTGGCCGCGTGCGCGATGCCGTCCCAGCAGGGGAATGTCGTTCGGATGGGTCGAACGGATCGAATTGATCAGGGGTATCGCCGCGGCGTCTTTCTCGCCATCGCCCCGAACCTCGATTGCCGCCATGGACGGAATCTTGAAGATGCATCCCGCCTGCGCACGTAGACCATGGTCGTAGGGGACGACGATGCCCGTGAGTGTCACGGGCGAGCCGATGGCGGTTTCCAGCGAGGCGAGGTCGTTCGCAGTCGAGATCGGCACGGAGGCGAAGATGTTGCCGTGATCCGCTGCAACCGAGAGGAAGATCCAATAGGGGTTCGATTCGTTGATCGTCACGTCTCGGAGGTTGCCGTTGATTTTGCAAAGGGTGAAGTCATGGTTGCCGGAGATCAACTCGTTGCGGGTCAACGTGACGGGCTTGGGAGGCCTTTCGAACGCGATTTCCGCGTAGTTCGTGAGGACGGCAAACTTGCGGTTGCAGTGGTCTTTTTCGACGAATCCGCGCAAAAGGGCCCGAGCGCCGGGGCGGGGAAAATCCGTAAGCGGTCGGCGGTCTTTCGTGTTGCAGAGCGAGGAACCCGAGGTGTCGGCAAAGGCGATGTTCACGGCGGGATAGGCGATGCTCGTCGAGATGGAACTTACGGTGGCCGTCAGCGCGAATGTCTCGTCCGCCGTGTGCGTATCGCGCAGGGCGGCCGTCAGGTCCCCCGCCGAGGTGCAGACGGTCCGGGCGGCGGCATCGAGGAGGAGCCACGCGCAGGAAAGTGAAAACAGAAG
>JAUNMP010000249.1 GCA_030537465.1 bacterium | reverse complement strand
ACGTTCTTCTTCGTGGTGATCGCCGGGTGCGTGCCCGTCTCGACGGCGTACTGCTCGGCCGGAAGGCCAAAGGCATCCCAGCCCATCGGGTGGAGCACGTTGAAGCCCTTCATGCGCTTGTAGCGGCAGAGGATGTCGGTGGCCGTGTAGCCCTCGGGGTGGCCCACGTGCAGGCCCGCGCCCGACGGATAGGGGAACATGTCGAGGCAGTAGAATTTCGGCTTTGCCGAAATTTCACCGGAGCCGACGGCTTTAGCCGTCTCCGTCTTGAACGTCTTGTTCTCCAGCCAGAACTTCTGCCATTTCTTTTCAATGGCGCTATGATTGTATTCGCTCATGATAAAAGAGTTGAAAGTTTAAGGTTCAAAGTTCCAAGTTCCAGGTTCAAGGTTTCAGGTCCCGGGTTCAAAGTTCAAGGTTCCGGGTTTCGGGTTGGAGGTTGTTGACTCATTGAACCTGGAACTTTGAACCTGAAACATGGAACATGGAACCCCGTTACTGATACAGCGAATTCACCTTCAGCATCTCCGTCGTATCGTAGTTCGCAGGATCCGCGTTGAGTTTCCACTTGTAGAAGATCTGAATGTCGGGATAGTCGCTCCACCCGTTGTAATAGCCTGGCGAGCTCTTGGAGTGCGGGTCGCTGACTTCGATCTTCGACTGGAAGTTCTCGTCGAAGGAGGCCGGACCGAACACGAACCAACGCAACGGATAGTAGTCGTCCTTCACGCCCTCGCGCTGGAGTGCGCCGCAGATCTTGAAGGTCGCGCTCGACCAGTAGCGGCCACCATCATAGTCGTAGCTGCTGCTGCCGGGTTCAAGCCCCTGGATCCTGTCCGGCGCACGGGCCGAACCATAGAGCGGCGACGTCGTGACGGTTGTCTTGTTCGTGATCATCATCGTCACGAGCACGCGCACATTGGTGAGCGAACCAAGAACAGTGTCCTCGTACGGAACCGGTGCGACGGCGGCCAGGGAGGCTCCACCGCTCGGCACGGACGCGGAGGACATCGAGGCACCCACGCCGCCCATGCCGGCCTTCAGCACCCAGCCGTCCTGCGTCGGATCGATGTTGAGCCAGTACATGTCCTTGATATCGAGGTCGTCGACCTTCTTGTTGCTCAGATCCCACTGCTCGGCCAGATGCAGCCCCGAGACGTCGTCGCCAAGCTTCGACAGCCAGGACATGATCGCCGGATAGTACGGATCGGTTGGATCAAGATTCGCGTCCGCAACGTCCTTGCTGCGCTCCTCACTCACTTCCACCGTGACCGTCTCCTCCACATCCTTCAACTGGAGCGTCCAGGTGTGGGCGGGCGAATCACTGCGCGAGCCACGGCCCTGCGCCTCTGCGATCTTCACCCCGTTCGTCGTCACCTCGCCGATCTGGTACCACGGATCGGTCTTGTAGACGATATTCGTGGACCCACCCTTGCGAATGATCACCACGGCGGCCTTGTTCGTGTTGTTGCCCACGGTCTGATGAATGTGATCCCCCAGGACGTTGGCGTAGATCCAGATGTTCGTGCCATTCGGCTGGAGGAACCAGTCGGGATCAATGCTCTGGAGCGTGCCGTCTTCCTTCTTGTTCAGGGCCGACACGGTCGGAATCATCTTGTTCGTCCAGCAGGTGGCATCCTCGCCATGGCTGCGGAACACGCCGAGCGTGCCGCCGACCATGTCGGAACCGGCGTAGAACCAATGCGAATCCGGACCGTCGGCACCAGGTTCCTTCACCTTCGCGAGCAGGTTCGTGGCGCTGCCCAGGTACTCGAGCGGACCACCCAGGTATGTGTTGGTACCCTGGATGACGATCTGGTGCTCGATCACGCCGCTTGGACGCACCAGCGCCAGTCCGTAGGCCTCGTAGTAGCGCATGTTGCCATCGACGAGCGACAACGAGACGTTCTTCGAACCAGTCTCGTCCTTCGGCGTCCTCAACCACGTGCCGTCGGCTTCGGGAAGCTGATTGGCCGCGAGCGCACCCGGACTGCGAAGCGAGACGAACGTGTAGTGGTTCGTGGCGTCGACGCCGGGGCGGGTCCCCATCTTCGAGGTGATCTGCGCGTTGCCACTGCCGAAACAGGCGATGGAGCCGCGTTTGACGTTACGGTCCAGGAGGTCGATGCGCCAGTCAGTGAGGTCCGCGCCCTGTGGCACGGCGATTTCGACGAACTGGTTCTTGTAGTCCTCCGTCGTTCCCGTGTCGCAGATATTGACCTCGTTGAGCCAGGCGCGTGCGGGAGAAATCGAATCGAGAATCGTGTAGCCGGCGAACTTGTCCGCGAGGTTCGAGCCGTACTTCTCGTTCAGATCCTTGATGCCGTAGTACCAAGTCGGCGGCACCCACTCCGTGGCGTCGAGGGTGTGGACGTGCTGCACGCCCTGTTTGTCTTCGTACTCCGCCCACAGGCTGTACTGCCACACGTTGTTCGGGAAGACGCCGTTCGGCGTCATGTCGGGTCCGATCACGCTCGCCACGTTGTTGTAGGTCGAACGGAAGACGAGGTTGGAGGCCACCTTCTCGAGCTCGACCTGAACCACGCCCGGCTTGTCCTTCCACTGGTCGAAGCCCCACGGGGAGATGCCACGGTAGAAGGCCGCGTACACCTTGACCGTCTCGGGCTTGAGCTCGTCGCTCATCTGCTGCGGCTCGACTGTCGCCTGCACGCCCCAGCTCTCGCCGAGGATCGGCTGTTCGCTGAGGTCCGTGACGTTGGTGACGGGATAGGCCGGGATGTCGCCGATGTGCGACCGGAACGGACGCACATCGCGGAAGACGAGGCGCGGCACGATCGGCTCGCTCGCCGTGACCTCGTCCACCCACACACGCTGGATCGGCGTCACCCGCGGCTTCTCCCACGACTGCACCGCGGAGGAGGATGGATTACGGCCATGACGAGAGGCATTGACCTCGAGACGAATCGCGTAGATCTTCGTATTGTCGTCCGTGGTGGACCACTTGTACGTCTGGTACGTCGTGTTGGTGATCTCGAAGGTCGCGAGCTCCTTCCAGTCCTGCGGCACGGCCACTTGATCCGAATCCGGCTCGCTCGAGCCGAAGAGCGTCACATAGGAGCTCTTCACCTGGTTCGTCGTGAACGTACGGGCGCGGAACGTCACCGTGCCGAGACCGTTCGTGAGCGGAGGACTCTGGATGAAGGAGTTGTTCGCCCCGTACTCCTCCTCCTGCCCGGGATTCGAAAGCCCGATGCCGCGGACGTCCGGATCCGTCAAACTGTTGTCGCGTGCGAGCGCCGAGAAGTTCAGCGACGCGGAGAGACCGTCCGGCGAGTCGAAGAGATAGGCATACTGCTTGTCGTCCGTGTTCCAGCCCTCGGTGTGCATGTTCCAGCCCCACCACGAACGGCGGTCGAGCTCGGGCTCGTCATAACAGTAGATCTTCGTGATCGTGATCTTGCCGTAGTCGACGTCGCGGTCGGTCCCCTCCTCGAGCGCCTTCGCCATCACGTCGGGCGCGACGACGAGACGCATGAAGCCAAGCACCGGGGCGCGCAGGCTCATGTAGTGCGTGCGTGTGCCGGAGAGCAGGTCCTTCGCGGACATCCCCTTGAAGGAGAAGTTCGTCACAGTCACCCAGTTCGCACCGTCGTAGTTGTTCGTCACCGGCGGTTCGCGCGTGATCGCGACGCTCATCGACGACTTGCCCTGCATACGCGAACTGTAGACGCCGTTCGTACCGGTGCATGTCTGCAACAGCAGCACGCAGTTCGAGTTCGCGTTCACATACGAGAAGCTGAACATCGAAAGACCATTGCCGAGATACGGCGAACGGAGACCCATCGCGACTTCTTCGGCGCCGCGGGCAGGCTGCAGTGTGCAGACCATGCTCGAGTTCTTGACGCGCAGGATGACCGCACCGGAACCGCCCATGCCGCCCGCATTGGTGCCGGCCTTGCCGCCGTGCGAACCGCCGCCGCCACCGCCGCCGAGGCCATTCACGCCATTGACGCTCTCCGGACGGCTCTGCGCGGCCTTGTCGAGACCCGTGCCGCCGCCGCCCTTTCCACCTTGTCCACCAGCAGTGGAGTTCGGCGTCTTGTTGCCGTCGCCGCCGCCGCCACCGCCGCCGCCGCCGTAGTAGACGACCGAACCGGTGATGTCGCTCGCGCGGCCCGCGCCGCCATCGCCCGCGCCGTCCTTCGTGGCGTTGCCGTCTTCGCCCTGGCCATCCTCGTCGAGCGAGGCGCCACCACCGCCGCCCGCGCGGTCACCATAGGCGCGACCACCGCTGTTTCCCTGGCCGGAAGTACCCGTGGCACGGGATGAATAGTAGCCGTTGTCGTTGCCCTGCGCGGCACCGCCGCCCGTGGCCTGTCCGCTCGTACCGTTGCGCTGATTCCAGCCCGCGCCGCCGCCGCCGCCCTTCACGGCGTACGTGGTGGTCTTGCCCGTCTTGGCGTCACGGAAGGTGATGGAGGAGCCGCCGCCGTTGCCGCCGGCCTTCCAGTTACCGCTGTCGTTGCTGGCCACATAGAAGTTGTTGCCGCCGCCGCCGACGGTGACGATGTTCGTGGAGCCCTTGGCGAGCATGACGGTGTTCGTGCCGAGATCGTAGTCGAGCACGCCACCACCGCCGCCGCCACCGCCGAGCGTCCAACCGCCCGCGCCGCCACCGCCCACGAGGAGGATGCGGTCAAGCTCCACGTCCATCTGCGGTGTGAGGATGTAGGAACCCGCCACCGAGAAGGTGAACGCGTAGCCGTTCGTGCCGGCCTCAGCGACCTCGGCAAAACCAGGGCCGCGCACGTCGAAGGAGGACTCGACCGTGCCGGCCGTGTAGACCCACTGGTCGGCCTGCGCGTAGGTGCCCACGTTCGCGAGCGTCGGGAAGTCGGCCGCACGCCAGGAGGTGATCTCGACGTCATCGACCACCACGTCCGTACGCACTTCGTCATAGGTGTGGCCGCCCGTGATCAGGCGCACCTTGTAGTCGGGCGACACACACGGCGCGAACTCGTAGCGGTTCGTGCTGAAGCTCGAGACGACCGCCTCGTAGCCGCTGTCGAACCAACCATGCTCGTCGTCCTTGAACTGCAGGCGAATCGTCTGGTTCGTCGGCATGGTGGCGCCAAGGGCACCCGACGCACCCCAGTTGCTTTCCGTGCTCTTGATCTGACGCCACCGATCGGCGAAGAACGCCCAATCGTCGTCGGCAATCGTGCTCAACTGGGCCGTACCCGCATAATTGATGCCGGCCGAATAATCGCCCGCGTTCGCCGGGGTGTGCAACATGATGCCACCGAAGGCCGCATTGCAGTCGGTGGACCCCACGCCATAGGACCCCTTGAGGAACGGCGCGTTCGAATCCGTGTAGACCAGGACCTTCTTCAGATTGGCCTTATCGCTGTCAAGATTGTTCACATTCCGCGAGTTAGAGAGCGTGCACTCAAGGTAGACGGATCCATCGCCCTTGTTGAAGACGAAGAGGTAGGCTCCTGTCCAGGCACGGTTCACATCCTCGTTCTTGGTACCCGGCACGAGCATGTTCTGGAATCCCGAGAAGGCCGTCTGACCCGGTCCCGGCTTCGCATAGCCGGACGCCGCACTGGTGATGACGTTCGACGCAATCATCGTCGCCGTCATCCCGCTCGCGCTCGGCTGCCACTTGTAGAGCGCGCAGGCGAGCTGATCGCTCGCGACACGCGTGATGCGGTATTCATAGCACCCTTTCTTTTCACGATAACGGGCGACAAGGGAAACCGACGGCTGCGACGGCGAAATATCCGTGGGGCTGAGCGCAGCATCATACTGGCGGCTCATCGTGAGCTTCGCGCTGATGGCGTAGTCCGTGAGCGCGGAACCATCACCATACACGGCGAAGTCGTCGAAGCGAGGCGCCTGAGCCACGCGCGCGCCGAACGAGACCGTGCCGATGCCGGGCGGCATGTTGGAGTCCTTGTCGAGGGCGACATAACCCTGACCGCGGCCCTCCAGCTGCAACGAGGCCTCCTCCTGCACCGCGGCGGTCGCGGCGGCACCGCGCGCACCGGCGATCCACTGGCCGTGCCCGGCCTCCCAGCCATTGAGCGGCGTACGGGATGTGTCGAACGGCTGATAGCGCGGGAACGTCACGTGGTCGTCGGTGTTGAAGGTTTCCGTCCAGAACGGATCGGTGTAGCCCTGCGCCGGCCAGGTCGCCATTTCCGCGGAGAACTTCTTCTTTGTGTCGGAGACACCCGTCGCCTCCGTCCCCTTCTCGGGATCCTCCTCGTCGTACTTCGCGTTGCCGCGGTAGCCCACCATCGCATCCGTCCAGGCGTTGAAGTTCTGGTAGGTGCCGTGGCTCACGCTGTAGCTCT
>JAUNMP010000248.1 GCA_030537465.1 bacterium | reverse complement strand
CTCGCACACGCCAGCGCCACCATCACCACGATCTTCTTCATCATTTCACCTTTCTCGTTAAACTTTTAACCTTCAACTTTCGACATTCAACTTTCAACGATCTTCACGGGGACGATCTCCTGAAGGCGAAGTATACCACAAAACGAGACCGCGATGACGCGAGGAGGAACGAATTGGCCGACCGGCAGGGCGGTTTCGATGAAACCTCCGTCCCCAAAAAGAAAGACCCGGCCGAATGGCCGAGCCTTCCCTCATTCGCGCTTGCGCGCTTCGATTACCAGCGGGTGTCGCCACGATCGCCACGGTCACGGCGGGGACCGCCGAAACCACCGCGACGCTCGGTGCGGGGCTTGGGCTGCGACTCGTTCACGCGGACCGGACGCCCATCGAGCGGCTGGCCGTTGAGGGCGTCGATCGCCGCCTGTGCCTGGGTGCGGTCGGGCATTTCGACAAAGCCGAAGCCCTTGGAACGACCGGTCATGCGATCGGTCACCACACGTGCGGAGGTAACTTCGCCATACGCCGCGAAAGCGGCCTTGAGTCCGTCGTCAGTCGTCGCGTAAGCGAGGTTACCAACGTAGATATCCATCTTCTTGTATCCTTCTTGATCACTTCAACGAATCGCGCCTAGGCACACGCCTCGGGCGAGTTGTGCCAAATAGTCTACTCTCCTTTTTTACGCTCGTCAAGGGGGAATTTTTATGGTTTAATATTGCCTTCATGGACAAGTTGGACATACGCACACGCTTTGCCGCCGCGAAGGACCTCCTCGCGAAGCCCAAGCGCATTCTCGTCTCGGGACATCTCAGTCCCGACGGTGATTCGCTCGGCTCGATGATCGCCCTCTCCCGCATGCTCCGCGCCGCGGGACACGACGCCTATGCGACGGCCGACGTCCATGCGCTCGGCAAGCCCGGCTTCCTGGAAGGCGTCGCGGACCTCATTCCGCTCCGCCAGCTCCGCCGTCGGAAGTTTGACCTGTTCATCTACGTCGACGCCGCAGCCCCTTCCCGCCTTCCGCCCGAGGTGCGCCCCTTCGCCGAGAAACTGCCCACCTTGACCTTTGACCACCATGCCACCAGCGGCGACACAGGCGCCGTCTCGATCATCGACCCCACGGCCGCGGCCGCCGGCGTGATCATCTGGCAGTTCGCCAAGTGGATGGAATGGCCCATCGACCACGTGATCGCCGAGGCCCTCTGGGTTGCGCTCGTCACCGACACCGGACGCTTCGCCTACGACTCCACGAGCCCCACGACACTCCGCGCCGCCGGTGATCTCCTCAAGCACGGCGTGCGCACGGCCTACATCAACGACATCCTCTACTGCTCCTTCAACACTCGCGCGACTGAACTCAAGCGCCGCGCCTGGCGCTCCCTCCACATCTGGAAGAACCGCAAGGTCGCGGAGGTCACCCTCACGCGCGATGACTTCCGGGAGGTGCGCGGCACGAAGGCCGAGGCCGAGGACGTCATCGAGATCCCCCGCCAGGTCGCCCGCAACGAAATCGCCCTTTTCTTCTATCAGATTCCCGACCGCACGCACGAGACCCGCGTCTCCATCCGCACCCGCGCGCCCTGGGACGCGACTCTCCTCGCCACCCGCTTCGGCGGCGGTGGACACATCCGCGCCGCCGGCTGCACGATCAAGGGCGGCATGGCCGTCGCAAAGCGCCAGATGCGCAAGGCCGTGAAGGAAATGCTCGCGGCAAAATGAACAAAGTCCTCATTCTCACCGATGGCAAGGCTGGACACGAAAACCAGTCCAAGGCCTTCGCCCGCGCCCTTGGCTGCGACTTCGACCTCGTTGAAGTCCACTTCAGAAGCGCGTTCCACAAGGCGCTCTCCTACCTCTTCGACCACCTCGGCATCCACGCTTTCGGTCTGCTCACATCAGACAATCCCAGAATCGGGCAATCGGGCAATCACTACATGGCCGTGCTCGGCACCGGCTCCGGCACCTTCTACGCCGCCAAATCGCTCGCCCGCCGTCTTGGCGTGAAGTGCGGTGTCGTGCTCTATCCGCGCGGCTACCGGATCTCGACCTTCGACTGCGTGCTCGCCCCGGCCTTCGACAGACCGACCGCCGCCCCAAACGTCATCGAAATCCCCGCCAACCTCGTCGCCAACGACGCGGCCTTCTACGCGGCCGGCACGAAGGCGTTCCTCGAACGCCACACCCCGCAAAAGGACGCGGTCGCCGTGATCGTGGGTGGACCCAACAAGTGCTCGACCATGACGGCCGACTGGATGAAGGCCGAGCTCACGAAGGTCTTCGCCGACCACCAGGACAAGGAGATGTGGGTCACCACCTCCCGCCGCACGCCGTCGGACGTCGAGGCCGTCGTCGACTCGTTCCCCTTCGACTACAAGCTGCTCTACTCGAAGGACCACTTCAATCCGATTCCCGCGTTCGTCTCCCTCGCGAAGACGCTCTACGTCACCGCGGAGTCGACTGGCATGCTCTCGGAGGCCTGCACCTTCGGCACCGCCGAGGTCCGCGTGCTGGACAATCTGAATCCAGGCCCCCACAAGTTCCGCCGCTTCGCGGAATCCTGCGCCATTCTCGGCGCGAAGAAGATCGATCTCTCCGCGCAGTTCACCGCAGCCAAGGCCCTCCTCGGCCTTTGATGGGCAAGACGAGATTCAGCGGTTGGATCTAGTTGTTCTAGAGGCTCTAGAAATTCTAGTGATTCTAGACCTTCTAGAGCCTCTAGAACAACTAGCCCCGCTTGGGCCGGTTGGACTGCGCCTTCGACTGGCCGTAGTAGGCGTTCCTGCCGTGCTTGCGCTGATAGAGCTTCTCGGCGATGTGGCGCGGCAGTTCCGTGTCACCGCGGCCGAAGCCGGGATTGATGTTCGTCACGTGCTGTTCCGTGAGCCGCGCCATGCGCGCGATCGCCTCGAGCGCCACCGCGCTCTCCACCGCGTGGCGCACATCGACGCCCCAGGTGAAGGGGCCATGCCCCTCCACCAGCACGCCGGGCACCGCCAATGGGTCAAGGCCCCTGAAGCGCTCTGCGATCACATTGCCCGTGTTGAGCTCGTAGCCGGCCGCGACCTCCTCCTCCGTGAGGGAGCGCGCCAGTGGCACGGGACCATTGAACCAGCCTGCGTGCGTCGTACCATAGCACGGGATCTCGCGACGGCTCTGCGCTCGGGCCGTCGCCTCCGCGCTGTGCGTGTGCACCACGCCGCCGACTTCGGGGAACGCACGGTAGAGCTCCAGATGCGTGGGCGTGTCGGATGACGGACGGCAGGTGCCCTCGACAACGGTACCGTCCAGGTCCAATACGACTATGTCCTCGGTCTTCAGGCGCGCATAGTCGACACCGCTCGGCTTGATCACGACAAGTCCGGTCCCGGGATCCCGTGCGGACGCGCTTCCCCATGTGAGCACAACCAGCCCCTCCCGCACCAGACGCAGATTCGCCTCGAGGACCTCTTCCTTCAGCGCTTCCAGCATCATCCGTTCTCCTTCGCTTCCGGACTATTTCCCCTGCAGCTCCGCAACCGCCCGGTAGAGCGCCTCGGGATAGTCCGTGCCGAAGCTGTCAAAGCCGAGGTTCCACAGAAACTTGTAGACCTCCGGATCGTCCGCCTCCGTCTGCCACACGCACATCGAGGCCTCCACGCCCGCGGCATGGAGCCGCGCAATGCAGGCCTTCATCGTCTCGATCTTCGGGCAGAATGTGAAGGTGCCGTCCGCCGCCTTGCGCAGCTGGCAGTGGAGCTGGACGTTGTCGATGTCCTTGAAGTTCTCCTTCGCCGCGTTCTCGAACTGGTCGAGCATGTACTTCTCGCACTTCTCGAGCTCGCCCGGCTTCGCGAAGTCGATGCGTCCCCAGTTGCCGAGGTTCATCCAGTGGAGCGATTGCCCCTCCGGCAGCGCCGCCTTGTAGCGCTTGATCAGGTCATAGTTCTTGCAGATGAACCAGCACTGCTTCTCGAGTCCGTGGGCCTTCACCATCTCCGCCACCTTCTCCGGCGGCACGTCCTTGTAGTCGATGTGGATTCTGCGCGAGGGATTCTCCTCCATCGCCGTGAAGATCGTCTCCCAGAGCGGCGCGCGGCAGGTCGCATACTTCGGGTCGCGATAGCTGCCGACATCCTCCTCGCGGAGCTCCGCCCAGGTCCACTCGCTGACCTTCCGCTTCTTGAGGGAGTTGTCGTGGAACGCGACGATCTTTCCGTCCTTCGTGAACCGGATGTCGCTCTCGGGCGTATAGCCCTTCGCCCACGTGTAGAGCAGAGCCTCCATCGTGTTGTCCGGGCGGCCCTTGCCGTCGCCGCGGTGGATGAGCGAGTGCTTCAGCGTCTCCAGCGCCTGGGGCGTCATCACGCGGTCCGCCCACGCGCCCATCGCCATCGCCGCAACCGAAAGAACCAGCAGTGTCTTCTTCATCTTCTTCTCCTCGGGATTTGATCAGGGCTGCACGAGTTCCGCGCCGACGAAATAGACCGGCGAATCGGTGACGAGCACCGAATAGACGCCGTCACCCACGTCACGAACGCCAATTTTGCGTCCCGCATAGTTGTAGAACGTCGGCTTCCCGCCCGTGAACTTCAGCTTCCTGGATTCCGCGGCGCCAAGGCGCCAGACGAGTCCCGCCTTCTTTCCGTCGGGACGCGTCCACTGCGGATGGAAGAAGCGGCGATCCTTGTCGTGCCAGGCACCGGACTTCTGTACCGACCCCGCGGGACGCATCCGCGTGAAGGCACCATAGGACGCATAGGCCGGCTTCGGCGTGAAGTCCGCATGCATCAACCCGAAATGGTGCTCACTGTAGTAGGGATCCTCCTCAAAGGAGCGCAGATTGTAGGGGAAGTAGGCCTCGATGCCCTCGGCGAACGCGATCGCGAGCCCGCGCGTCGTGAACTTCGCCTGGTTCTCCTCGTTGTTCGTGCCCGTCACGCCATGGGACGGGAAGAGCGAGCAGAGCACCGCCGCGCCCGTGCGTTCGCCGTGGTAGCGGATGACCGCCGCCGAGACGAGGTCGACGCCGTTCGCCGTCTTTCCCGCGACGAGCGGGATCCACTCGGACTCCTTGCCAATGCGGTCGGGCGCGAGGAACCGCTTCGCCGGGAATCCCGTCGGCTCCTGCTTCACACCCGCGGCGAGCCCCGCCTCCGTGGCGAAGGTCGGCGCCTCCTCGGGATAGGTCCCCGCCTTGTCCCACCACCAGGCGCGGAAACCGAACGGGAAACGTCCCGTCGCGCCGCCGTGTTGCATGCCCGCGACGGGCTCCGACCCGCGGCGGCCGAAATAGCAGGGCATCCCGCCGAAGTCGACCAGCACGCCACCCTTCCGGATGAACTCGTTGACGGCCACCAGCGTATCCGCCGGGAAGGACTCGTCGAACGGGTACACGACCGCGTCCACGCCACCCTCGGCCAGCAGACGGCAAGTCTCCTTCTGCGTGCAGGCGCGCACCTGGCTGCCAGACGGCAGAATGTCGCGCAGTTCGTCGGCGAGATTCTGGTCGGGCTCCGCGCCATCCGCCTTGAGGTCGGCGAGGACCACGTTCCAGGTCTTCTGCTCCGGACGCGCCGTCTTGAGTCCCGCGAGGAGAATGCTCGAGAACATCACCTTGACGGAATGCGTCGGCCATCCGATCTCCGAGAACCAGATTGGCTTGTCGCCGCAGCCGAACTCCGCCATCAGCGCCCGCAGCTTCTCCGTCTGCACGTCCATCGAGCCTTCGGGCTGCGCCGGATGCGAATAGGGGTGCACGTTCATCACGTCGAAGCTCTTCGCCGCCCCCGCCTCGAAGACCTTGCGGATGTAGGCGAGCGGCACACCCGCCGTCCCCGTGAACGCCACGCGGATTTCGGGATCGACGCTCTTGACCACTTCATACGCCGCCTGGAGGGTCTTCGCGTAGAGGACAGGGTCCGCGCCCTTGAAGAAGCCGTTCAGGTTCGCCTCGTTCCAGATCTCCACCACGGGCATCCGGCGACCGTAGTGCGAGATGATCGTCCTGAGATAGGCCTTGTATCTCTCCATGTCCGCCGGCGGACGCCCACCCTCGTATCCGTAGAGAATCGGCAGCAGCTTCACGTTGCGCGCGTCGAGTTCGTCCAGCAGCCTGTCGTAGTTCGAGAAGTCGAAGGAGCCGTCCTTCTTCAGGATCGCCCAGCTGTCGAAGTCGCTGCGGACGTACCTGATGCCCGCCATCTCCATCGCGTCGAGCGTGCCCTTCAGGCGGTGCGCACCGCGTTCACTGCGCGTCACGTGGGCGCAGACGCCGTAGGGATAAACGACCTCGGCGGCAGCCGACATCGAGAGCGCCGCGGCGAACGCGGCCATCAGGAGCGTTTTGTTCATGGTCGAATGATAGCAAATCACCGCGACGCGGTAAAGTGCGCACCGCCCTCGATCCGGCACCAC
>JAUNMP010000247.1 GCA_030537465.1 bacterium | reverse complement strand
GTCTCCACCTTCTCAACCCTCGCACCCGTCTCACCCCTCTCACCCTTCTCTACCCTCACTTCCAACTCGTCTTCGAGAAGTTCTCGAGGAACTCCGTGAGCGTCTGCAGCGTAATCGGCTTGAGCAGAAGCCCCGTGAAGCCAAGCTCCTGGTACGTCTTGATGATCTCGACGTCGGCGGTGACGGCGAAGACGGGCAATGTGGCGAAGCGGGCGTCGCCGCGGATGCGCTTGACGAGGTCACCACCGCCCATCTCGGGCATCCACATGTCGGTGAGCACGGCGTCGAACGGCGCGCCCTCCTTCTCGAGCTGGACGATCGCCTCCTGGCCGTTGTGGGCGAGCACCAGATTCTGCACACCCAGCCGGATGAACATGTTCTTCAGTACCTGGAGGTTGAGGTCCATGTCGTCCACCAGCAGGAAGCGCAGGCGCGCGTGGCTGCGGGGATCGGTGACCATCTGGATCCGCTGCGTCTGCGACAGATTCCACTCCCTCGGAATCTCGCGCGTGAAGCGGATGTTCGGCAACACCACGCGGAAGAGGCTCCCCACACCGACGCGGCTCTCGATTGAAAGTTCGCCGCCCATGCGCCCAACGAGCTGACGGCAGATTGCGAGGCCAAGGCCCGTGCCATGGCCCTGGTCCGTCCGCGAAAGCTGCACGAACGGTTTCATGAGCCGCTGCTGGTCCTCGTCGGAAATGCCGCGCCCGGTGTCGATCACGCCGAAGCGGAAGGTGCCGAACGGCTGTCCTGAGGGATCAGGACGAAACTCCGCGGCGATCTGCACGAACCCCTGGTCCGTGAACTTCACGGCGTTGCCGACAAGGTTGAAAAGTACCTGGCGGATGCGTTGGCGGTCGACTTCCACGAACGGCAGCCCCGGCTCGATGTCCGACTTGATCTGGAGTCCCTTCGACTGTGCCTGCGGCAGGAGCGCAAGCGTGATCTCCTGCACGATGCGGCGGAAGTCGGACTGCTCAGGGAAGAACTGCATCTTGCCCGCCTCGAGCTTCGCAAGGTCAAGGACGTCGTTCACCAGCTGAAGCAAGACCTGTCCGCTAGACGCAATCGCCTCCACGTACCGCTTCCGCGTCGCATCGTCGATGCTGCTCGCCTTCAAAAGCTCCGAGAAGCCGATGATCGAGTTGAGCGGGGTGCGGATGTCATGGCTCACGGACGCGAAGAAGTAGCTCTTCGCCCGCTCGGCCTCCTCCACGCGTTCAAGCTGGTGCGCAAGTTCGCGATGGGCATAGATGCGGTTACGCGCCACCGAGAGCGTGCGCCCCAGCAACTTCAGCAGTTCGACGTAGCGCGGCGAGAAAGTGCGCTTGCCCCGGAAGAACAACACCATCTCGCCCACCGTCTCCGTCATGTGCGAACAGACCGGCAACACGGCCAGACAGGGATATCCGCTCCGGCGGAAGTTCTGTGACAGCTCCTCGCCACATTCCGCCGGCAGATCCGTGTAGACCGCGATTCCCTCGGCATCCACCTGCCTGTGCAGAATCTTCCAGACCCTGTTACGATCCTCCTCGGAGAGCGGAGCCACCATCGGCTCACCCGCCAGCGGAGAACGGATCTCACGGCGTTCGGACCCGGTGCGCGGGATCCAGCGCAGTTCCACCACATCGAGACGGTCATCCCTCGTCACGATGGTGAAGACCTCCTGCAGAAAATCACCACCTTCGATCGGCAGCGCGGAGACCTCGTCGATGGTCTGTTCGACGCGCTGCAGGGAATTCTCCTCGGTAACGTCCACGCAGTAGCCGAAGACAAGATGTCGCCCGTCCGGCGTCTCGTAGAGCTTCTCCGTCGTGCGCAGCTCATGCCGTACGCCCGCGGCGTCGACATCGAACTCGTCCACCGTGTTCGGTCCGCCGTTCTCGAGCGTCAGGCGCGTTGTCTTCTCGAAGCAGTCTGCCACCTCCGGAAGGAACAGGTCCCGCGGTGTCTGCCCGACAACTTCCTCGGAGGTCTTTCCCACCCAATCACAGAGGGTCTTATTGCAGAGGACGTATCTTAGCCCGTCCTCGACGGATTTCGCGTAAATGCGCAACGGCATTCCATCCACCACCTGTTTCCACAGGAGTGGGTCGACACCTCTCTGATTCCCCGATTTGTCCATAAAGGGGAAGTATAGCACATCGCGCGGATGTGGTACAATATCGCCCATGAACGAGAAGGTCCCATTCCGCATGCCGCGCGTCATCGCCTGGGAGGTGACGCGGCGTTGTCCGCTCAAATGCCGTCACTGCCGTGCCGGCGCCGCCGACGTCCCCTATTCCAACGAACTCTCGACGGACGAGTGCCTCCGCGTGCTGGACTCCCTTCCCCCACCTCCCCCTCTTCCTTCCCACCCCTCTCAACCCTCTCACCCTTCCCACCCCTCCCCCATGATCATCTGGACCGGTGGTGAACCAATGCTCCGTCCGGACATTCTGCAGCTGGTCTCTCGCGCAACCGAGCTCGGCATCCGCAGCGTGATGGCCCCCTGCGGCATGCTCGTCACCGAGGAGAGGCTTCGGGAATTGAAATCCGCAGGCGTCATGGCCTGCTCGTTCTCCCTCGACGGTCCCGATGCCGCCTCCCACGACGCGTTCCGCGGCGTCCCCGGCGCCTATGACAACGTCACCCGCGCCATGGAGATCGCGAAATCCATCGGCATGCCCTTCCAGGTGAACACCACCGTCTCGACGCTCAACGTCAACCGTCTCGAGGAGATCCACGCCAAGGCCGTCGCCCTCGGCGCGGCGAAGCTGGACCTCTTCTTCCTCGTTCCCGTCGGACGCGCTTCCGCGATCGCCGACTACGCCCTTTCCGACGAACAGACCCGACAGGTCCTCGACTGGGCCTTCGCCAAGGCCGAGCAGGGGCCCCTCGCGATCAAGGAGACCTGCTGCCCCTCCGCGCCCGTCCACTGGGCGCAGTGGACAGCCTCCCACACACGCACTGTTCCCCAATCACCCAATCACCCAATCACACAATCACACAATCCCGCAATCTCCTCCCGTCCCTGCGGATGCCTGGGCGGGCGCGGTTTCGCCTTCCTCTCGCACGTCGGCGATCTGCAGACCTGCGGATTCATCGACAGGCCCTGCGGGAACATCCGCGACTTCGGCTGCGACTTCCGGGCGCTCATCTCCGCCGCGGAAAATCCCCTCGGTCTTTCCGGCACCTGTCGGTCGCAGCTTTAGCAGATGCGGTCGCCCCAGAGCGGCATGATCGCCTTGCCGCCGGCCTCCTCCACGTTCTTCACCGCCGCCGCGCCATCCTTGAACGTGAAACGCCAGCGGTTGCGGGCGTGTCCGAACTCCTGCAGATGGCCAATCACCGTCAGCTTCGGCGCGAACTTCTTCACTCCGAGCGCCGGCTTCATGCCGCAGTACGGATGTACCAGCCACAGATCAGGTGACGGGGCCGGATTCAGCTTCTCGATGTTCTGGGAATCGCCCGTGTGGAAGATGCGGAAGTCGCCCACCGTGATCTCGAACGGCATCGTGTAGTCAATGAGATAGGAATTGTGGTCCGACACCGAGGCCTTGACCGTCACGTCCTTGAATGTGAAAGTCTTCGGTCCGCGCGTGAATCCCCCCGGATGCTTCTTCATGAAGTACGCGCCGTAGTTGTCGATGAAGTTGTTCACCACCGTCTTGAACTCGTCCCGGTTCATTGCGTCGTAGAACGGCTGCGTGTAGTGGTCGCCGTGGTTGTGCGTGATGAGTGCGAAGTCCAGCAGCGGCGCGAAGCGCACACCCTGGCGATGGCAGAGATCGATCGAGAAGAGCGACTGCGCCGTCTTCACGATGAAGCCCATGTTGTAGACATACCAGACGGCAGGTTTGCCACCCTCTGGCACGATGGTCTTCCGCGCTTCGTTGAACACCTTGTCGAACGCGGCATCGTAGCGGGCGAGACCCGGCAGACGGGCGAAAGTCGCGTTCCTATCGGCGGCGGACATCTCCACGCCCGCGTCGCGGAAGGCCTTGTAGTCGTCCGGCGTGACCGCGTCGATCTCCTTCTGGATGGCGTCCAGGTCCCGTGGACTCTCCTTCTCTGCGGCAAGCCTCGTCGCCATCGCCGCGGCAACGCCCGTGCCGATGAATCCCCGCCGTGTCACACCCGTCTCGTCGACTTTCATACTCAGTCCTCCTTCGTTACCGCAGATCGATGGACTTGCCCTGCGCCGCCTCCATGGCGACGGGATGTACCCTCGAATAAATCTTCCCCAGTGCGTCCAGGCAGCGGACCTCCCCCCGCCAGAACGGCACCGGGCCAAGGCGTTTCAGAAACGGCGCCGGATCCGTTCCTGGTCCCGCCAGCAGATCCTGTGTCATTGGATTCGCGGCAAGCGCAAGAGGATCCGCCATCTCCCCCGCCTCGGCCGACGTCAGATCATCCACATCCACGCCACGCAGCGACAGCAGCGTCGCCGGATGCCGCGCGATCTCCTCCCCCAGCAGGAACAGCACCGCGACAATATGCTTACAGGGACGCGCCCAGTCCGGACACGAGCACTTCATCTTCACGTCGTAGATCGGCCGCCCCTCCGACGTCTTCCCCAACGGTTCGCTTTTCGGGAAGAGCGGAACCCCCTCGGCACGCAGCAAATCCTCGACCTCGGTCGGGAGGTCATCCGTCAGCAGACGCGCCAGACGTATCGGCTCAGTCTGCAACGCCTTCGCAACCGTCTCGGACGACACGGCGGTGAAGTCGAGGGAGATTCTGTAGGGCTCTGCCCTTGACCCCGTCACCTGGGCCTCCACATGTGGCCCCTCCAACATGAGGTCCGTCACCTGTCCCGCCACGGCGTACTGGCGCCCACGCCCCAAGCGCGGGCCAAGCCGCATCGCCTCGAGGGCCGCGATCCAGCGACGCGCCCACCAGGCCGTACGCACCAAAGTGCGGAGGTCCTGCGCCTTGATTCCGTGCGCGGTCCGCGCCACTCTCAGGGGATAGCGCTTTCTGCTCATGTGAGCTCCACCACCTTTTCGAATTCACGGGCGTTCATCTTCGTGAGGAACGCCTCTCCGCCGGCGACGACCTCGTTGGCCAGATAGCGCTTGGACTCCAACAGCTCGTCGATGTGGTCCTCGAGCGTGCCCGCGCAGATGAACGCGTGTACGAACACCGTCTTCGTCTGTCCGATACGGTGGGCACGGTCCGTCGCCTGATTCTCCACCGCAGGATTCCACCACCGGTCGAAGTGGATGACGTGCGTTGCACGCGTGAGGTTGAGTCCGAATCCACCGGCCTTCAGGGAGAGTATGAACGCATTCGGCTCGGCGTCGGCGTTGAATGCGGCAATCTCATCCTCTCGCTGCGCCGGCGTGAGACCTCCATGCAGGAACGGGAAGAGACGTCCGAATTCCTCCTGCAGATGCGCACGGATCATCCGCCCAACCTTCGCGTACTGGGTGAAGATCAGACACGACTCGCCATTCGCGAAGATCTCCGCCAGAAGCTCGTCAAGACGCGCCAACTTGCCCTCGCCGTCACAGATCAGCTTCAGTTCCGTGAGGAGTGCGAGGATGCGTCCGCGGGACGGCTCCTCCGCAACCGCATCGGTGTGGAATGCCGTGAGCGCATCCTCATAGGCTCGGCGCTGCGCCACGGAGAGCGAACAGTACTCGCGCACCTCTCGCTTCTCGCCCAGTTCCGCCGCGACGCCGGGATCCGTCTTCAACCGCCGCAGCATGAACGGTTCGAGCACGCGCTTCAGCTTCGCCGCCGCGCTGCCGCGGGCATCGTCGCGGATCGCCCGCGTGAACGTCTCCTCGAAGTCCTTCCGATCACCCAGGAGTCCGGGATTGAGAAACTCCTCGATCGCCCAGAGGTCATTGGCGCTGTTCTCAAATGGCGTACCCGTGAGCGCCACCTTCACAGGAGCCTCCAGTGCCCTCGCCGCCCGCGCCGCACGCGTATCGGGATTCTTGATTGTCTGCGCCTCGTCGAGGATCAGCGCCGAGAACGAGATGTCGGCAAAGTCGCGGAAGTCCTTCACGAGCAGCGAATAGCCCGTCACCACCACGTCCACATCGCGGCACGCGAGCCGGAACGAGCTTCCCATTGCCCGTGTGCCGCCCTGGTGCAGCAACACCCTCAACCCCGGTGCGAACTTTCTGAATTCCCGTACCCAGTTCGTCGTGACCGAAACCGGCGCCACGATGAGAACGGGGGCGGTTTCATGTTCCAGGTTCAAAGTTCCACGTTCCGAGTTCAAAGTTCCAGGTTTCGGGGGCAATGGTCGAATTGTCTCGTCCCCATCTCCAGAAACCGTGAACTCGGAACCTGGAACTTGAAACTTGGAACCCTGAACCCGATGAAGAATGAACGCGATGGCCTGGATGGTCTTGCCGAGGCCCATGTCGTCCGCGAGACAGGGGCCGAATCCCCAC
>JAUNMP010000246.1 GCA_030537465.1 bacterium | reverse complement strand
GCCAGATGCTCTGCCGGACGCACAACCGCGCCAAGGGGAACCGATAGCGCGGACTTAAAGGAGACGGTTCGCTTGCCATGTCACGAAAACGAGAGGTATAATATGACCATGCCGAAGATGACCATCCTTCTACCAGCCGCCCTATCGGCGCTCGTGGCGGCGGGCGCGCAGTCGCGCGCCGCGCTGCCTCCCGTGACGCATGCCGACACGGAGGTCGCGACGAATGTGCCGTTCACGGCGGCGCTCGACGTCTCGGGCCGCTTCGCGTTCACGCTGTCCTGCCGCGCGACGCCGTCCAACAACGTGGAGATCGCCTTCGGGACGGACGCCAACTCCAATGGCGTCCTCGATCCCGAGGAGACCGACCGCGTCGTCGGCTGGGACAGCGGTGCCTGGTTCACGCGGAAGGGCGCCGACGGCGCGTACGATGCGGCGTCCGCCGACTCGACGGACGAGATTCGGACGCTCTCCTGGAGTCTTCAGGTCGGTGCGGACGGTACGGCGTCCAATCTGTCCGCAACAGCCGACGGCACGCCCGTCTTCGCGGACCTTCCGCTCGAATCGACATACAGCCCGTCGTGGAACCTGCTGCGCCTCACGGGAAGGGGACTCGACGCCGCGCTTGAAACGTTTACCATTTCCGCCACGCCGGACGCCACGGTCTTCATCATGAGGTGAGGCATGGACTGGCTCGTCAAGGGTTTCCCACATCTCGTCCTCTACGTCTTCGGCGGACTCCTCCTCGCGCTGGTGCCGGTCCTCTTCTGCCTCCTGCTGAAAAGGGCAGGCGTCCTAGATCGATTCTCCGAGGCGACGCACTGGCTCTCCACGCGCTCGAGGCTCGAGCAGATGTTCATCGTCTGCTTCGTCATCGTGTTCATCGTCGTGGGAAGCGTCAAGCCGGGCGGCGGTTCGACCAACGACCTGGGACGCGCCTCCCTGCCGCGTCTGGCGCGAGGACTGCCCGTGGGCGACGTGATCCTCCCCGTCGACGTCGTGCGGGGCTGGCGCGTGGCGGGGACGGACGGGAATGGACCCGTCGACATGCCCGCGGGGGCGGTGACGAACGACCTCCTGCGCCGCCGGGGCGGCCACGACTGGGCGTTCCGCGTCGAGCCGGAGGGCTTCCGCGCCCCCTGCCGCGACGGGTTCATCGAAGGCGTGACGGTGTTCGCCCGCGGCGAGGTGCGTCCGGATGTCGGAACGCTCTACTACCCCGTGCCGCTCACGAACGGGGTCTCGCTCCTCCCCGAGGCGCGGTGGGGGATGCTGGATCACGCGGAGGCGCAGAGGCGCGGAGAGGGGAACGTCTTCAGCCACGCGGTGACGACGAACGGCTCGCTGCTCCTCGACTGGCGCAACGCGCTTGTCGGGCGCGATCCGGACACGCCGACGAACCTGCAGATGGAGATCTTCTCCGACGGCAGCTTCGTCTGGCGCACGGACGCCGGCTCGACGTCCTATCTCCCGGTCCTCCCGTTCGACTGGGACGGCGACGGCCTCGAGAACTCCGTCGACCCCGAACCCCTCGCGCCCAACCCCGTCGATGCGCACGGCACCTCCGCCGAGTGGTACCGCGTCGTCTGCTCCAACGTCTTCACCGTCGCCGACGATTCAGACATTTCCCAATTCCCCGATTCAAACATTCCAACATTCCCCGATTCAGACATTTCCTTCCGTCCCGAGGTCAACACGAACGCCTACTACTTCGTCGACGTCGTCGCCTCCGCCGGCCCCGCCCCCATCCGCTTCAACGCTGACCGCGACTCGCGCCTCGGCTCGCCCGTCGTCGTGGCTCTTGCCGGCGAGACGAACCGCGTGCCGCTCCTGATCGGCGTCGAGTATTCCGTCACCTCGACGGTGCCGTTTTCGGTCACGCCGCCGGAGGGGGGCTTCGCCGTCGCGACCTCCGACAACGAGTGCTCCGCCACCGTCAAGTGGCCGCTGGATTTCGCGTTCGTCGAGGATGCGGACGCCCCTGGCACCTACACGATCGCGGTCGTGCCGTACGATCCGGGCGTGACATTCACGTGGAATTCCCCCGCATCCGGCGGCGGGGCGTCGCTCCTGTCGGCTGCTCCTCCGTCCGCGTCGTCCTGTTCGTGCTGGAGCGGTAGCGGCCCCTCGGTCGTCTTCGACTGCTCAGACAACTGCGACTGCGGGGGCGGCTGCCAGGCGAGCGGAACGGGCGGCCTGGAGGACGCCGAATTCGCGGTGACGGGCGGCGTCTGCCGCTGCTCCAGCCCCGACGAGCCGCACGAGGACACGCCGCCGCCGCCCGACCCGCTCGTGGGCGGACTCCTGATCTCCTTCTCGGAGAGGGCCGTGATCTTCGAGGACGCGTACCGGAACACGGAGGACGGCCCCCGGGTTCCCCGGCAGTCGACGACGACGCGGCTCACGGTCTCCGCCTCGGGCGGCCCGTTCGGCGGGACGTTCACGCTGACGACGCGGAACCTGGAGAAGCTCTCCGTGGTTGGCGGATCGGGTGTGCCCACGCTACCGACCTCGAAGTCGCTTGAGCCGTTTGAGACCTACTCCGCCACCTTCGAGTGCGAAGGGGCTGAGGCGAGCGATTCCGAGGGCGACGTGGAGGTGAGCGGCGTCTTCGTCGGCGGGGTTCCCGCGAGCGTTGAATCGCACTCCGATTCGACGACGGTTGTGAATGTGGAGCTGGAGGCCATCTACATCGCGCCCGAGAACAGTTCCCAGAACCGCCACGTATACGGCGTCGGCGAACAGGTGAAGTTCAAGGTGACGCCCTCGCTCTCCGCTGTCAAGCTCAGGGCGGTGAAGGGGGATGTAAGAGATATTCAGACTCAATACGATACGTTCGGCGGGGTGTCCGAGGTTGACGGTTCTGGTGTTCGAACATATACGTGCCCGATCGCCTCTTGCTACAGGCCAAACGTCACCGTATCCTACGGAGACGTTACGCACAGTCCGCTGATGGAGATCATTGAGCCACAGCTGGTCGTCACTCGGACGGCAACGGCGAACGGGTGGTTCTTACCCGGACAGGTTGCCGTGGGGTGTCTGCACACGGAGAACTACATAGGTCCTATGAATGTTTCATTCAAAGGTATAAAAGTTGCGGAGATTCCCTGTACGAATGCCATCCCCCCCGAGGGCTGGTTCGCCACGACAAACTACTCGGGAAGGCTTTCTCATGACTACTATGCGGGTGCCGGACCGCTGCATCCGATTTTGGACGACAACTACTGGATGACGGATAATGCTGGGCGAGACACTCCCTATCCGAACTGGTCTGAGGGGCGACTTGTCTGGAAGATACCTATTGGCTGGAAGAGAATTCTATATGCGGGAGATACGTTTTCACATGTTGAGACTCCTGACTTCGAACAAACAGACAATCAGTTTTCTCGTAGATTACTGATTGGCGGTAGCGAAGATGCGTACTTGCAAATCAGCGAGATAGACGAGAGCGGGACGTCCTCTGTCGAAAAATTCGGGCATAGGTTGGTTCGGTCAAGATGGTTGCCGTCAGGATCTGTATCCGTAATTCAGGGAGGAGATTAAAGATGAAAGACGTTCTTGGGGTGGTCGCTTTTACTATTGTCGTTACGATACTGGCCGTAGGTTGCGCGAAAGAGCCCTCCGGCGATGTGTCGAGAGGTTGTTTGCGAGAACGGAGCCTTAGGCTTTATGAAAAGCACTTTAGCAGCCATATCCCCCAAGAACATCCACAAAAAGACATGCTTGGGAAAATGACTGGCGAGATTCGTGCGGATGTTGATCAGGGGCAAGTGGACATTGAACATCTTCGTGGTGGTCTTGCCATTTTAACAAATCAATTCGGGTTGTTCAGTGCCGGACAATGGGATTTTACCCCCCTGGAACAGGTGCTTGGGCATATTTTCGAGTCATCTGCGTTCCCGACTAATGGGATACACGGATTCTCGGCACCGCAGGAACTGGATAGATTCCTTCTATCCAACCTTGAAGTAGCGACGTTGCTTGGATATCTGCGTCTGCATTCTCGTGGTTATGGGTATGAGGCATCTTCGGTTGAGGCGCTTGTGTATCGAAGTCTGAAGACCTATGAGGCCAGTTATGCCGAAATGAGAGAAAGGGATTTTCTGGCGGTCGTGTCCAATCATCTTACAAGGTGGACACGAGCCATGGAATCCGAGAATGGGGTGTCTCGACTCGCGGCCCGCCGAGTCCTGGCTTATGAACTTGAACGCATTAAAGACATTGGCGATATCTCATATGAAGATGCCGTCAAGGCGGCGCGGTCCCATGCCCAAGGATTTATAAACTGCGGTTACACGCCGAAATGGTTGGATGAGGAGTTCCCCTTGCCGCCGGAAAATGGGACGGCTAAAGATGGTGACAAGTGATGACTGCCAGGACTGCTCTCCCGTTGTCGCCCACGCGGGCGAGACGAACCGCGTGCCGCTCCTGATCGGCGTCGAGTGGCCGTTCGACGGTCTGATTGTTTTCATCAACGTGTTGTAGGGCAATTCCGTTGTGAGTTCCCCGACCTTGACGTGAAGGAAATGAGGCATATCAGATGTCCCAGAGGGACAAAACGCGATATAGAAACGTGAGATAGTGTCCAGTTGCCACAATCCGCAATAATATGTTAAACTAACGTCGCTATGAAACTTAAGACAACTCAGAGTCAGGACACGACCGCCGCCAGCGGTGCGGTGATCGCGGATCGGTTCAAGCTGGACGTTCCCGAGGCCGCTCCGAGCGCTGGTTCGAAGGTGGGCGTGGCGATTGCCCTCGTCTGCTCGCTCGTATCGATCGTCCTGCTTGGCGCCACCGCCTGGATGATCTACCAGAACCTGGATCTCATCCAGAACGTCTAATCGTTCGGAGGTGACGAGATGGTCGACGTCATGAAGTCGCCGCGCGCACGCGCGGCTGTCCTTTTGGCATTGGACGAGGATCTTGGATCCGTTCCAAACGTCAAGTTCGCCCGTCGCTGCGATGCGACGAGCGAGGCCCTCGTCGACCCCAAGGCGAAGGCCACGGGCGAAATCTACTCGCGCGTGCCCTGTGTCGTCGCCGGCGCGACGGTCGCGGCCGCCGTGCTGAAGGCCGTCGACAAGTCCATCAAGGTCACCATTCTCAAGCCGGATGGCTCGCAGGTCAAGCCCAACGAGACCATTCTGCAGTTCAGCGGCAAGGCCCGCAGCATTCTCGCGGCGGAGCGCACCGCTCTCAATTTCATGCAGCGGATGTGCGCCACGGCCACGCTTACGCGGAAGTTCGTGGATGCCACGAAGAAGTGGGGCACGCTGATCCTCGACACCCGCAAGACCACCCCCGGCCTGCGCGTCTTCGAGAAGTACGCCGTCACGTGCGGCGGCGGCACGAACCACCGCATGGGCATGTACGACCGCGTGCTGATGAAGGACAACCACCGCCGTCTCTGGAAGGGCGGCAACCCCGATGAGCTCGATCAGGCCGTCTTGGCTGCGCGCAAGGTCTTCCCGAAGCTTGAGGTCGAGATCGAGGTGGAGTCCATCCGCGAGTGCGAAAGCGCGCTCAAGGCGAAGCCCGAGTGGATCATGCTCGACAACATGTCCTGTGCGGACATGAAGAAATGCGTGAAGCTCTGCAAGGGCATTTCAAAGACCGAGGCCTCGGGCGGCATCACGCTCGACCGTGCGAAGGAGGTCGCCGCCACGGGCGTGACCGCCATTTCGCTCGGCTGCCTTACCCACAGCCAGGGTTCCATCGATCTCACGCTCGAGTGGAAGGCCGTCTAAGGGGAGCGGTGCGATGCGCATCGGTCTCTTCGGCGGAAGTTTCAATCCCATTCATTCGGGGCACCTCGGAATCGCCGAGAAGGCGGTGACGGACTGGTGCCTCGATTTGCTTTTATTCATCCCCGCGAAGGTGAATCCATTCAAGGTCGGCGCGAGCGGGACGGATGTCGCGGGTGGTTTGACGGATGCCGTGCGCTGGGATCTCGTCACCCGAGTCTGTGCTCTGAACCCGAAGTTCCGGGCGTGGGACATCGACCTGAAACGCGCCGACGGACCTTCCTACGCCATCGACACTGTACGGGTGGCGCAGGGACTCTATCCCGATGCCGAACTGTTCTGGCTGATCGGGGAGGACAACGTCGCCGACCTCCCGCGCTGGAAGGACTGGGAGACGTTGAAGACGCTGGTGACCTTCATCGATTTCCCACGCACGCCTGAATCGTCGACCGAGATCCGGAGGCGTCTGGTGTCCGGAGAGTCCATTGCGGATCTGGTGCCGCCCTGCGTGATGGAGGGACTGAGGCTTGAACAACTGTCTCTCGCGGCGGCGCAGAGACGTGGAGATCTGTGAGGTCAGGCATGAAACGGAAGCTGCATTTCATCGTCACGGCGGGGCCGACGCGCGAATACCTCGACCCCGTGCGCTTTCTCTCCAATCCCTCGACGGG
>JAUNMP010000025.1 GCA_030537465.1 bacterium | reverse complement strand
CTATGTCAAGCGCTGGACACGATGTAAAAGATGTTGTCATTACTTGCCCAGCATACTTTGGCGATGCAGAACGCAAGGCAACGATGGCCGCAGGTGAGATCGCTGGACTAAACGTGCTTCAGCTTCTCGACGAACCGGTTGCTGCTGCTATGCACTATGGACTAAACAAGTCCGAAGGAGACCGTACTGCGATAGTCTACGATCTTGGCGGCGGTACATTTGACGTAACGGTGGTGGCCATCGAGGGTGGCAATGTGCGTGTAGTCTGTTCAGACGGCAATCACCGCCTTGGCGGAAAGAACTGGGACGAGCGCGTAGTGGAGTATTTCGCCTCGAAGTTCGCAGAAGCGAGCGGAACCGATAAGGATGCAGTGATGGGCGACGCTGATACTCTCTACGATCTGCAACTCCAGGCAGAAATCGCCAAGCAGACGTTGACCACACGTGCATCCGCAAAGGTCAAGGTAGCGTTTGAAGGTAACTCCGAGCGCATAGAGATTACGCGAGAGACTTTTGACGAGATTACCAAGGATCTTCTCGACCAAACAGTAGACCTCACGCAAAAGATGTTCGACCTCGCCGCAACGCAGGGTGTAGCAAGGATCAATGACTTCCTTCTCGTGGGAGGGTCAACGCGCATGCCTCAGGTTATGGCGATGGTTAAGGAACGGTTCGCCCCAAAGGTTGACAACGAACCGTCGCCGTTTGAGGTTGACGAAGCCGTTGCTAAGGGTGCTGCCACTTTCGGTTTCGTGAAAACGATTCAGTCCAAAGTTGAAGAGGAAACTCGGAATATCCTTGGCCAACAAGGTGCGAGCGAAGACAAGCCGGTGTCGGATGCGGAGCGGAAAAAGGCCGAGGCTGAGGCGATAAAGATAGTGGCAGAAGATGAGGGGCTTTCGCTCGAAACAGTGGGGACCCTCAATGATGTCGAGGCGACAACTGTGGCTTCGCGGAGTTATGGTATCCGCGTGTTAAAGGGTGGTTCGCCAGTTGTCTACAACATGATTGTCAAGCAGAGTGCCGTGCCTGCGGTGTTCGAGCGAGAATTCCCCGTGTCGGAAGACAATGCAGAGAAGCTGCCGTTGCAGGTGTTTGCAAATAACGTTTTGGAAAAAGTCGCATCACTTGACGACTCTGTGACAGTTGGCGATGCGGTGATGATGTTGCCCCCTGGACTTCCGAAAGGTGCCATGATCCGCATTAAGTTCACGCTGACTGAGGAGGGCGTCCTTTCTCTGGACGCAACCGACGTCACGCATGGAACACCAGTCCACGCAGAGTTCGAGGCGAAGGATGGCCTTACCAAGGAGCAGATCGAAGCCGCTCGCAAGGAGACTGCAGATCTCGTAATTGAGTGATAGAGTGATACCCCCTCCCATATTCTGGGAGGGGGTGTTCAACAAAGGATGCCATAAATGAAAGTAAGCAAGAAGATCGTCCTCGGAATTGACCTTGGAACAACCTACAGTTGTGTTGCATACATTAACGAGGCGGGGAAGCCCGAGGTCATTCCCAACAGTTCCAACGAACGTACAACCCCGTCAGTCGTGTGGTTCCAAGAGGATAACCACGTTGCTGTTGGTAGTGACGCAAAGAGCATGGCATCTGTTCAACCAACGGAGGTGGCGAGCTTTGTTAAGAGATACATGGGCGATGACTCGTATTTCTTCGAGTGCAAGAAAGGCAAGCTGCGTCCTGAAGAAGTTTCGAGTTATGTTCTGCGTAAACTTGTAAAAGATGCATCCGAGGCGCTTGGACAGGAAATAAAGGATGTTGTAATCACTTGCCCTGCGTATTTCTTCATTAAGGAGCGAGAGGCGACGAAACGGGCAGGCGAAATGGCTGGATTGAATGTTGTGCAGATACTCAACGAGCCTACGGCTGCTGCAATTTCCTACGGCATGACAAACAGCGGCGATGTTGCCAAAAACATTCTTGTATACGATCTTGGAGGCGGTACATTCGATGTCACCATGATTCAAGTCCAGAAAGGTCGCATAGAGGTTGTCTGCACCGGCGGCGACCATCGGCTTGGTGGAAAAAACTGGGATGACGCGATGACCGAACTGCTCATCAGAAAATTCCAGGACGAGTCCGCTAATTTTGACGATCTGCTTTCTATCCCTGAGGCCACGCAGGATCTTATGCTTCTTGCCGAAAACATGAAGAAGCAATTGTCCCAAAAGGCCGAAGCGACAGGTCGATTCACTTACGGTGGCGGTACATACAAGTTAACGGTCTCGCGTGATGAGTTTGAGTCCGCGACCGAGGATTTGCTTGGGAGGACGCTGGAGTTCACCGATGCAATGCTCAAGGATGCCGCAGCAAAAGGCGTTACGCGTTTCGATGAACTGTTGCTTGTGGGTGGATCGTCCAAGATGCCCCAAGTCTCAAGGGCGCTTACGGCAAAGTATGGCGTCACTCCCAAATTGTATGATCCAGATGAGGCCGTTGCAAAAGGCGCCGCAATAGTTGGTGGCAACTCCATTTTGCGCGAAGCACTTGAAAGCCGTGTCAAGGAACTGACCCACGACGATGATTTTAGCCTTGATGTTCAAGGGGGCGGAGATCAGTTTGCGCTTGAAACTGCTAAGAAAGAGCTTCAGAACGAGGGATACTCCCTTGAGGCCATCTCATCAGCTCTAACGAATGTTGTCAATGTAGCGAGTAAGACCTTTGGGACGCTTTGTGTTCCATACGGAGAAGAAGAGAACAGGCTTTTCAACTTGATATACAGGAATACCGCACTACCAACCACGGCGATATTCCCTTGTTCAACAAGGTTTGACAACCAGACGGAGGTGCGTTTTGAGGTTCTTGAGAATTCCGAGGATGCTCCCAGGGACGATTTCACGCGCAAAGAAATCGAAAATCGCGGTGTGGATCCGTCTGTTGGCATAGAGATATGGAAGGATGACCTCAAATTGCCTCCAGGATTGCCAGTTGGATCTCAACTGGAGGTTATCTTTAAGATGGACAAAGAGGGACTCCTTGATGTGACATGCCGGCACATTGATACGGGACGAAGCATTCACAATGTGATAAAAACGGGTGCCACGTTATCACGCGAAGAAGAGGCGCAAATCAGAAACCGACAGGCATCACTTGTGATTGAGTGATGTCTTCAAAGATGCCATAACCGATTGGGAGAAAACTTTATGGTGCCGATAGGAATAGACCTTGGAACGACATATTCGGCTGTTGCAACAGTTTCTGGTCGTGGACAGCCGATGGTCGTTAAGAACTCCGATGGAGAAAGCACGACGCCATCTGTCGTGTATTTCCCAGCCAATGGCATCCCTATCGTCGGTTCAGAAGCAAAAGAGTACCAGGCCGTAGGTGAGAATGATGTGGCATCATTCTTCAAACGAGACATGGGTGAACCTGGCTTCTATCAAACATTTCACGGTCGAAAGTACTCTCCAACGGAATTGTCGTCCCTCGTCCTAAAGAAGCTCAAGGCAGATGCTGAGGCGGAACTTGGTCAGCGCATTGAGGCTGCCGTGATTACTGTTCCAGCGTATTTCAATAACGGTCAACGCAACGCTACAATTGAGGCCGCGCGACAGGCCGGATTGAGAGTGTTGCGAATAATTAATGAACCCACCGCAGCCGCAATCGCATTCGGCCTTTCGTCTAAGACGAAGGCGGGGACGACGACGATGGTGTATGACCTCGGTGGTGGTACCTTTGACGTCAGCATAGTAAGAGCATCGGATGACGAGATTGCCGTTCTCGCTACTGACGGCGACCATAAGCTTGGCGGTAAGGATTGGGATGATCGGATTGCGGGTTTCCTTGCCGGCCAATTTAGGGATGAATTTGGTGCAGACCCATTTGAGGATCAGGAGTCGTTTAACGACTTGATGATCAAATGTGAAAAGGCAAAGCGTGAGCTTTCGGTTCGAGACAGCACTAAGGTGTCGATTGTACACAATGGTGAGCGTGGCACATACACCCTTACGCGGAGCCAGTTCGCGGAACTGACGAGAGATTTGCTTGAGCGCACACACGGTATCGCTCAGTCGGTTCTCAATTCTGTCGATGGACATACTTGGGAGAACCTTAACGGAGTCCTTTTGGTTGGCGGTTCAACTCGAATGCCGATGGTTGCCGAGTTTGTGGAAGAGGTGACGGGCAGACCTCCATTGCGTGGAATTAATGTCGATGAAGCGGTAGCTCTCGGTGCCGCGCTACAAGCGGCGGCAGATCTAAAAGTAGAGGATGATCTGTCTCTTGATGCTTCGTCAGGTGAGGAATTCTCGCTTCCTGCTATTCGTGATGTGACGTGTCACAGCCTTGGCATGGTCGCAGAAAATCAAGATCGGTCGAAGTATCTAAACTCAATAATCATCAAAAAGAATTCACAAATACCTGCGGAAAACGCCTGTGACTATACGATTCGCGTGTCGGCGAACCGAAGTGCCAACAAGTTAGAGGTGTACATGCTTCAGGGGGAAGTGGAATCCCCGATGGAGTGTACCGTCCTTGGCAAGTATGTCTTTACTGGGTTTACACCGACAAAAACGGGACGGGCACAAGTCCGTGTGCATTATGCTTATAACAAAAACGGTACGGTCGATGTTCGGGCAGAACAACTTAACGCCGAGGGTGGGGTCTTGGATCTGGAATTGACAATTGAACCAGTCCCGGAAGATATGTCATGGCTTGGAAGATCGCCACTTGAAAATGATTCTTCAGCATCGCAGGCGTCATCTGCGGCATTGGTAATTGCTGTAGATGCCTCTGGGAGTATGTCGGGTACGCCTATGAATGAGGCCAAAAAAGCCGCTTTGTCAATGGTGAACAAGCTGGATCTGTCAAGGTTCCATGTCGGCATTCTTGCATTCAGCGACAAAATGGCGATATTGACCGGTTGCACAGGACATAACGGTGTTGTTAAAGGTGCGATAAACAAACTCGAGGTGGGATTGGGCTATGGCAACGACGCATGCCCGTTTGAGAAGGCTATGAGGATGATGGATGGAGAGGAAGGCTCTAAGTTCATTGTTCTGCTGACCGATGGGTGTTGGAGTTATCCCCAAAAGGCAATTGCACAAGCTAAGAGGGTCAAGGATGAAGGTGCAGAGATTATTGCAATAGGTTTTGGCACGGCCGATCATGACTTTCTTAAGACGGTCGCAACTTGTGATGAGAATGCCCTTATGACGGACGTTTCAAATCTTGTGGACTCGTTCTCAAAGATAGCGCAAGTTCTGTCTTCCGATGATGCCCCCCAGAGTGCCTCGCTGACAATGCCGGATGGAAATGAGACTAAGCCGACAGGCAAGGGTAAGGGTTTCTTTGGTAGGTTTTTCTAACGCATTAGCAATACGAACATGCTCAGCAGATCGCCCATAGAAGAGACTGAAATAAATGACACATCCCAACAGGGGATGGTCAAATGCCCACAATGCGGGAAGATGGTAAACAAGGCTTTCCCGTACTGCGAGTTCTGTACATTTCCAATTGGGGAAATGCTGCAGCGCGGATCTGATTCAAACTTCATAGCGAATGAGTTGAAAGAAGAGAAACGGCAACGCTCTCAAGGGCGGCGGAATGCCATTGATAATTTGAAAGTTTCTCGCGGTACGGTTGTTAGAGTTGCCGGGGTGATTGCGACATTATCCTTCATTGGCATTGGTGCTTATGTTTTTAATGGGGTGTTAAAGAAGACGTCGATGGCGCGGCATGGCGGAGACAACAAGGCATCAGAGGGGGTAATCCCCTCGGAAACTACTTGGGGTAAAACCACTCCTCGGCAAGAAGTGCAGGACGAGAATTCAATCCAAGTTCAACCGGATGTCGAGGAAGGCGCTGACTCAAGTCAACCACAACAGACGCCTTCACCTTCATCCACGGTGCCTGTCGTGAAGACTTGGATTCGTCCGAAGGATTGGTATGAAACGCAATGTCAGGAAATTCAGCGAAGGATGATTACATTGTGCTCGGGGGGCTATCTCTTTGACAGACGTGACGCAGTCGCGGTTGCAAGACAGATCAAGGACTTACGTAAGGCCATCTCGGAAGAGGACGCAAACTCTTGTAATGGCATGTATGAAGAGCTGGTAAAACAGTTCAAGTCATTTTCTGAATCGTGCAGATGGCAACAGGGGCTTAAGCACTCGAAGATTCCGCATATTGTATCAGCATATCAGCGTGGAGTTTGGGATGCCGAAGAGGGATACGAGTTTGTAAATCCCGGAACGTCTGATTTGACCGTTCGGGAGAAGGTCCAGCAATTATCACATTCAGCAGATTGGTACATACGCGAATGTGATGTAATCAGTCAGAATGTACGGAACGCGCAAAATGGTCCATATTACTATGATTCACGCCTTGCAAATCAGACGCTGTCAAAGGCTCAACAATTGAGATCGAAGATCTATTCAGAGAAACCCAATGTCGTTGACGGCCTGTGTCTTGAACTTCAACAGGTCTACCGTGAGTTCAAGTCGACTTGCAGATGGCGTTCTGGCGTAAGGCATCCTAACATTGCGCATGTGATTTCAGCAACGCGAGAAAACACATGGAATGCAGAAAGTGGCTGGGAGTTCGTCAACCCAGGCACTTCCGATCTCACTGTACGAAAGTCTGTGATAGCGCAGAAGTGCAATAAATGTAGAGGTGCCGGAAGAATCTCGATGAACTATCGATGCGCACGGTGTGGTGGCAATGGACGCATAAGGAATCCGGCGGCAGATGTCGGGCAGGCGGTAAAAGACGTAGTAGGAATCTTTGGTGGTCGAAATGGAAGGCGAATCAGAAACGTTCCGACAGGCCCGGCATTCATCACTTGTCCAGACTGCGGTGGGCGCAGATACTCTACGCAAGAAACCAGTTGTGATAATTGCGGGGGTTTAGGACAGAGATACAAATGATTTAACAAGAGGCATAAAATGGCAGAAGCGACAAACTACTATCTCGTTCTCGATCTTTCCCTTGATCCACCCGTCAAGGACAAGGCAAGACTTGAGGCGGCGATTCAGAAGAAACTGACGGAATGGAATCAGGGCGTAAACAATCCGACTAAAGGGTTGCTCTTCAAGAGCCTTGCCGCAAAAGTGCCAGATATCCGCGATGCGCTTTTGACTGACGAGGCAAAAAGAGATGCGATCATCGCGGACGCTTTGAAGATTGTAAAGGGTAACATCGCGACTTTGTTGGAGGCAATTGCCAAAGCGGGATCGGTGACAGAGGCTCAGGTAAAGGAGTTGTGCAAAAAGGCTCCTCAGCTTTCCGAAAAGACAATTAGGAAGATGATCAAGGTCCCGATTGTTGAGAAAGCGGGGCCTGTGTTCAAGGTGCCCAAGAAGCCTGCCGACCCGCCGATCAAGCCGACAGACAACATGCAGATGGACAAGTTTGAGAAGAACTTGACCGTCCTTGGAAAGAAGGATGTCTACGATTTCTTGGGGTGTTCTCGAACTTCCACGCCAAATGTAATATGCGACTTAGCAGATGCAGAACTTGAAAAGGCGCGAAAGGCCCCAAATAAGACGGCCGAAGTCTCTGCGAAACAGGAGTTGGCGGGGTTGATTACTTCCTATTTTAAGAAGGAGAATGCCAAGGAAGCATACGATCTTGCATTAAAGACATACATTGGGCAGAAGAAGCTTGTAGAGATATTCGCAATACGTTGTGTTTCCAAGAGTATAGATTGGAAATCATATCAGGATTCCATTGCTGACTGCCGGTCAATTGGGATGACGCAAGAGGAGGCTGAATACTTTGTTTATGATTTCTACTGCAACAAGAGAAAATGCCCCCCTCCATCAGTGCCAGACAATGAAAAGCCTCAGCCGGTGGTTCATTATTGCAAGGCTTGTCTGTCTCCAAATCCTGAAGGTGCGGCAGCGTGTCAGAGTTGCGGAACACCATTCAAGGTTAAGTGTCCAAAGTGTGGGCAAGTTGTCGATCTTGATAGACCATACTGTTCAAAATGCTCTTTCCCAGTTGGTGATATGCCGCTTGCGCTGAAGCTCTTGAAAGATGGACGGCTTATGGCCGCGTCTGGTGATGTCAGAGGCGCGGAGCATGCCATAGACCGAGCATTGGTATATTGGCCAGGCAATCCCGACTGCTTAACGGTGAAGTCCGAGATCGAGCAGCGTCGCAAAAAAGAGCAGGCCGAGGCGGCGCTTCGAGAACAGAAAGCTAAGGAAGAGGCTGCAAAGGCTCACCTCGACAATATCTCAATTTCTGGTTCTGTAAGCGCAAGAGTGTCCGCAGGGCGAAGCGTTGCGCTGAATTGGCCGACGGCGGTAATACGCAATCCTTCGTTGAAGACGGATCCGGCAAAAATAACATATTTCATAGTGCGTAAAGCCGGTGCTGTGCCGTCTGATCCGCAAGACGGCGAGAGGCTTGCGGAGACGCAGTTGTTGCGTTTTGAAGACACGTCTTGCGAAGCAGGAATAATATACGGCTATTCTATTTTCCCTGCGTATGGTGGCGTTCCACGCAAGGGCGGTATCACCTCGCCAAAGGTAATGACGGTCGCAGACGTCTCCGGTCTAAAGGCCACGAGCGATGATGGCGAAGTTCGCTTGCAGTGGTGTAACCCGCCGAATCTGACCGGGATTAAATGTGTTCGCAAAATCGGCAACGAGCCACGCGACATAAAGGACGGAGAGGAACTGAGTGTCAAGAGCGGCGATCAAGGCCTTGTTGATACGGGGCTTAAGAATCGTCAGGTTTATGGATATAAGGTCTTTGCGTTATATAGAGGACCAGACGGGAATTTGGTTGTCTCTGATGGTGTAGCCTGCTCTGCCTCGCCGGCAGAACGCCCTAAAATGCTGGACTCGCTACGTTATGGGATGATTGACAAAAATGCGAAATTGTCATGGACTCCTATCGTAGGATGTACGGTCAGGTTGTTTGTTTCGCAATCCCCGATTGCTTCTGCTGGAACATTTGTCTCCGAGACGGACCCTGTTTTTGCACGATGTGAGAATGTTCGAGACATCGATCAAGCACGCGGGGAAGGCAATTGGAGAATACCATCCTCCGGCATCTACTATCTGACGCCGGCAACTTGTAAGGATGGCATGGCGCTGGTTGGGAAAGCGGTTCCGGTCATCCCCTGCGTTACGAATGTCAACGTTATTAGGCGTAGTGGAAATGTTGAAGTCAGTTGGGATTGGCCCAAGGGGTGTGATGAGGTTCGATTGGTTTGGAGAAACGATAAATCTCCCGAGTCCGCATTTGACGAATCTGCCTCCCGTGCGACTGTCTCTCAGATCGCATATCGAAGGGATATGGCGTACATCATCAACCATGCCGGGAGTGCATCATATTATTTTTCCGTTTATACAATATTGCGTGTTGACGGGAAAGAGGTGTGTTCTGCGCCGCAATCGTGCGTGTCGGTCGGCGAATCAGAGCGCCGTACCCTGACATACTCGTTCAACAAGAAAAAGAAGTTCCTGTTTTTCGGCAGTACCATGGTGACGCTGAACATAAAAGTATCGGGCGGCGGCATACCAGAACTGATTTTGGTCAAGAAGTTCAGAAGGCAACCATTGAGCCGCCAGGACGGCACGGTCTGCCATCGCATTCCCGCAACCAACGACTTTACTTCGTCGGTGCTATTGCCAGAAGGAGTTGCAGAGAAAGGCGCATTCCTAAAACTATTCTTTGCAAACCCAGACGTTGAACCGACATTTCGCGTCAACCATCCCGGCTTTTCCGAAATGAGAATTTGAAAGGAGCGTAGTAATGTTCAAACGTACAGTAACCTGTCCACTTTGCTTTGAAAGAATCAATGTCTCAGACATTGGCTTCAAATGCGATGCGCCATCGTGTCGTGGCTCGGCGGAGATATTCCGAAGCAAGTCTGAGATCCCATTGCTTGAAAAATTGGGGTTTGCCTCAGCCCCCAAAAGGAGGTTGCATACTTGTGGCAACATGGCGACTACACGCATTTGTCCGAAGTGTAAACAGGAAATCCCCACTGCAATAGATGATCTTTCTGATTTGAGCATAGCCATCATTGGCGCGAAGGAGGCAGGAAAGAGCCATTATGTCGCCATGCTGATTCACTGGATAAAGCGAATGGGCACAGAATTCGGCTGGAATTTGACAGCGCTTACCGAGGATACCATTCGCCGTTACAACGATGAATTCCACCGTCCGTTGTTTGTACGACACGAGTCCATCAAGACGACCCAGGCGGTACGAGGGGTCGGCAGGGCGTCGCCGCTCATCTATTCGCTTCGGCTTGGCAAGGGGACGTTTTCCAAGCGAATAATGCTGGTGTTCTTTGATGCAGCGGGAGAGAACCTTGAGCAAACAGACAGCTTGTGGTACATCAATCGATACATTTACAACGCATCGGGAATCATTTGTCTGCTTGATCCACTCCAGTTGCAGCGTGTTCGTGAAGGTATCCGGAGGAAATACAGCGAAGACGTCCTTCCTGCACAAAACGCGGAGACTGGTACCATAATTAACAGGGTTGAAAACCTTATTCGCAAGAACACTAATGTCGGGAGCGCGAGGATTAAGATACCGTTGGCTGTGGCGTTCTCAAAGATGGACTTTGTTAGAGACGCCAGCGAAAATGCTGCTGAAATATCGAATAGACTATTTGATGAAACTCGGCATCATGGTGTGTTCAACGAATCGGAGTTCGCTGACATTGATGGTCTCATGCGTTCATGGGTTGAAGAGGTGGATGATACCGCAGACATCATCGCTCAAAGCGAGAACTTCGCCCAAAGCGGATTTTTCGGATTTAGCGCAATCGGGTGTAATCCGAAAGGCAACAACGAACGTCTTGATCGCGATCCAAGGTCGTTCCGCGTCGAGGATCCCTTCCTTTGGATTCTGAAGAATCATGGTTTGATCAAATCAACGAAAGGATGAAAGAGATGATTTACCAGTGGGTTTACAGTTATTCGTGCTGGAATCGTCAGAAACGTCCGGGTGACGCTCGCACACGCGGATTCGGCACATTCTCCTGGACAGAAGGCCTGACAGTCGAGGAGATCGATGAACTTGAACGACGTGGCAGCGGATACAACTACCCAACGGATTACAATATCCCTGCAAGACCTACGCAAGAGGAGATAGATAAGTATCTACCTATCGCTTTCTACTCCTTCACGCTTGCGTCTGGTAAACGTGCCATAGTCAGAACGCGATATGTTGGCGAGGGGTTCTATGACAAGCGTTGGGGGGCGATTATATCTCATGGTTTGATTCTGGGTGAGGGCGAAGACTGGCCGTCATATCCAATGGAATACTTTGACTCTCCAGCGTTCTGGAATGAACTTCCTCAGGCTGTGCGCGACGAAGCGATGGGCTACAAGGATAGACCTGACAGCCCGCAACCTGACTATCTGCCGGCATTGGAAATGGATGACCTTTTGCCGCAGGGGAAGTACACGCCAGAGGGTGTTTCTGCCCGGATTGCAGCGTCTGAGAGTTTCGGCAAGATGCTATCGACGCTTCTAAATGCGTATATGACAACAAATACCGATGTCGAACCGCTTTGTATAAGCGCACCACATGATGACATCCCTTGGCTGTTTGCTGGTTTGACCATGGCCTTCCCGTCTGAGATGTTGAATAACTTCAGCTTTTCAACTTATCTCAGCGACAAGATGCCTACTGAAAATGAAGTCGGTAGGTGGTACAAAGTTGCAGCAATGGAGAAGCGCAATTGCTCTCTTGACCTTGAGATGCTGCCTGAAACGGATAACTACAAATGGTATGTGGACACCTTGTTCGGAGCAAGGAAAAGCATAATGGAGTTTTTGCAAGACTTTACCGGTCTTGAGGCTGTTGATTCGCCATGCGTTGTGACACTGTTCCGATTCTTGCGTGAAAACGGATCGCTTTCTGAAGAAGGCATGCGAAGCGTACTGAAGCTTCTTCTTGAACACGGCGATGCGGATGTGCGCAAGGAGTTTCTGGAAGCGTTGGCTTCTGGGCGGGGAATGCCTGATAGCGTAAGCGATTCATGGTTTACGGAAGTATTTGCGCTCGTTTCTGACTATGAGGAATTGCGTCCACTGTGTTATGATCTGTTCCTCCAGCAAAGGGATCGCTATCAGGGAGATGCGCTGTTGTTCTTTTCAAAGATGGCGGATCGATATCCAAGGGAAATTACAGTCCTTTGGCTTGAAGAATACGCCTCAAAAGACTTCTCGACAACTGGGTTGATGTTTACATTCTTGTCGTTGTGCAAAAATGGCAACGCAAAGGAGCTGGATGACCCCGCGTGGTCGTCGCTATTTGGTGAAGAAGCGAAGGCGAAGGCAGATTGGAATGCGATCATGGCAAGAGCGCCAGAGGCATTCCCCGAATGTCTTGTAACCATTCTCTGTTGTTGTCCTGATGCCTCGGCTCGTGACAAGGAGTTTGGACGCATTGTTCAGGACATTGCAAGGACGGTTGATTTCGCTCGCAGGGCGATCTCCAGTGGGCGGAATGATGCCGCGAAAGAGCTTCTGACACAATATTTATGCGGTGCGCGGGAAAAAACGCTGGAGGCGCTCAAGCGGATAGTTTCCGCAGTTGAAGAAGTGGATAGGGCGTTTGCGAAAACGACATTCTGGGATATGTTCACTTGCGTTGACGGCAGAATCAATGCGATAGACAAGGATTCTCTCGACTGGCTTGTCGCCCGGAAGGAATATGTCCAGCAAACAAATTTGCAAACCTTCCTAAAGGACATTGATGCGAATATCATTTTCCCTGAAGGCAAGAATACCGCGTATCTTGCCGTTTTGGAGAAGGTTCTTGCGGACGATGTTGCAAAAGAGTTTCGTGTGCGTCGCATCGGATTCATCCACTGGTTCTTGAAAACACTCGAGAGCAGAAGGATGGCCTCCGAGACAGACGACTTGCTAAAGTCACTTCTTGCTTTCGATGATGCCTACAGGGGACTTTCCCCTGAAGACCAGTTGAGCCTGTGCAAACAGCTTCTTCCGATTCTTGTAGATGGTAGTGATGAAAAGAAGGAAGAGTCCGCCATCGGGCAACACAAGGAAATCCTGAAGTTCCTTGGAGCCACATCCGCGTCAAGCGTACGTGAGTATTTGGCTCGGAGATATGTTGAGCTCGTTGGCGGCAGCGTCAGAAAGAACCGTATATCATCGGGCGATGTCCGTCTTGTCGCCGGGATAAGATGTGCATTGGGTGAAGTTGCCGACACAGACCTCCGTGACAAGATTCTGGTTGAATTTGCCCAGCAGGTGTTTAAGAAGTTTAACGGCGATGAGCTGAACCGTGCCAGACGCGAACTTGATATTCGATCTGGTGCGGAGAAGAGACATTGGGAAGAACTATGCGATGAGGTAAAGAAAGCAAATACGTTTCTTTCTAAGGTCAAGTCCGTAGTTGGATTCATCTTCAAAAGGAGTTAGATATGGCAGCAGAAGATGAAGCGATAGGTTTCCTTATCGGCACGGCGTTGATACTGTTCGTTATTGTCGTTATTTTGTACTTAATCGTCACCGCATTTGCAGTCATTGCAGGAGCTGGTGCGATGTGGGGACTCGGCGTGTCTTCCAAGAATTTCTTTGTCGCGGCACGAAGGAACATCGGGAAAGGAATCATCCGGTGAATCCATTTTCGATGATAGACGAACCAGCAGAAGAAAAGTATTTCTTCTGGAAGGGAAAATGGCTTTCAGATGTTAAGGCAACATGCCGCGAGGCGTGGATTCTCAATCTTGATGCCTTTAGAAAAAATAATATGCGAGTCGCCGATGCTTGGCAGAATGCGAGGATGTCGGGTGGATTGGTATGGCTGAAGGTCGCATTTTTCATAGCGCAGTCAGCAGCGGTATTCTTGGGAACATTTATATGGACGCCATTGCTTGTCGCCTTGTTCTGCATTTTGGCAGGGCTGGCATGTGTAACATACTCGGCGGCGGCATTTACGCTGGCTATGGCCGAGCAATTGTTTTTGCGCATCAATGGTCTGTTCAATCTTTGCAAGCATTGTCATGCAAAAGTAGATTTGCCCGTCTATGAGTGTCCCAAGTGCCATGCTCGCCACATGAATCTATTGCCGGGGCCGCGATACGGCATCCTCTACCGGAGATGCTCAACGCCCGGTTGTGGTGAAAAGATCCCCGTATTGCGTATCACAGGGAAGAAAAGACTGCCGTCGTTTTGTAGAGGTTGTGGTGCGGCATTGTCGTCGGAGGACTTTGTGCCTGTAACAATCGCATTCCTTGGCGGACCTTCCGTAGGCAAGACTATGCTTTTCAACGCGTTGGCAACGGAATCACTTGAGTCTGTGATCGCCGGGCGTTCATGGAAGATGGTAGTGAAAGATGAAGAAGAGGGAAAGATTCGGCAGATGAAGACGTGGGTTGATAGTGGTGTAACACCACGGACAACCCAGGATCGTGCAATTGAGGCTCTATGCATTGATGCAGATCGAGGGGCGGGACATTTCCCGCTAAGGGTCTATATGTATGATCCCCCTGGGGAAAGTTTCACGAATGCCGCTAACTTGCGGATCCATAGGTATTACGATAATCTTAAAGGGGTGGTCTGGGTCGTTGATCCTTTCACACTTGATGATGTGAGGCGCAGGCTGTCTGGGCGTGAAGCAGAGTTCGAGGCCGCAAAGGTTGGGGCATTACCGCCGGAAGAATGTCTGGAACGGTGGTTGATTGGAATGGAGAAGGACTTTTCCGGTATCGTCAAGGATTCCGTATGTGCAGTGGTGATAACCAAGACGGATGTACCCTGTCTGTCTGAAACGACCGGCCTTCGTATGGGAGACGATGATGCCGCATGCCGGAAGTTCCTTGCTGATTGCGATTGTGAAAGTCTTGTGAACACGATAGACAGAACCTTCACAAAAACGAGATTCTTTGCCGTCTCCGCTACGGGTGGAGAACCCGAGGGGCAGAAGTTTTCACCAGTTGGGCTTGAGGCCGCAACAAAATGGATATTCGATAACTTGGTACGTTAAAGAAAGGAAAACACCATGTCTGATTCAGCAGAAGATGCCGCCGGAAGCTGCCTTGGCTATATCTTAGGTATTGCGCTGGTACTGTACATTGTCTATGTAATTGTATGCTTTACCGCCTTGATTGCGGCTGCTGTGCTTGGCGTGGCGGCTGTAATCGGCCTGTTGTGGGGTGTGTGCAGGTCGACATACAACTTTTGCGTTGCTCTGAAAGAGAATCTATTTGCCCGGTCTGGACAGATAGTGGATAACTCCTATGTGAGTTTCTTCGATTTCAGCGGAGACGGCTTCCGGAATATCGGTCGGGTTTGTAAGGAAACCTACACAAGAAACATGAGAGACCTCTTTCATCAGAGAGGTGCCTCTTCAGGTTGCTTCGCAGCGGTTACTCGTTTTGTCTTTAAGGCATTCCACTTTATAGCTATTCTTCTGGCGACAATAGTTTACCTGCCTATTCTTACGGTCTTCTTTACGGTGTTGTATCTTTTGATCTGGATGATGTATGTATCCATGACGCTGGAAATGCGGATATTGGAATGGCTGATAATAAAGGTACATGGACTTTTCAACATTTGCCGCCATTGTCACCAGAGGATAGACATACCGGTATACCGTTGCCCCAAATGTGGGACCGAATACTCTAAGTTAATCTCAAGCGTGAAGTTCGGGCCATTCTTTAGACGGTGCCGTTGTGGAGAGTATCTTCCTGCATCTCGATTCTTCGGACGTAATGAGTTGCCGTCCATCTGTCCACATCCAAATTGCCGCCGTTCGCTGCAGTCACAGGATGTTGTCCCAGTTTCAATTGCGGTACTGGGAGGGCCGTCGGTGGGCAAATCTCATTTTATGATGGACGCACTCTATCTGTTGAAAAACGAGGTCTTGCCAAGGATGCACAGAACTTACAATATTCCAAGTGCAGATAAACCAATCGTTGATAGTTTGATTAGGCTTTATGAGATGGGCATGTCGCCTCAGGGTACGCGAGATTCAATGATTGAGGCAATTTGCCTTGAAATGAAAGCGGCTACTTGGGCATTCCCGCAGCGGTTGTATCTGTACGATCCGCCAGGGGAATCGTTCAAGGATTCCAAAAAGGTTTCATCACACAGATATTATCAGAACATGAAGGCTGCGGTACTAATCATAGACCCATTCACGCTTGATGCTGTTCTCGCCGACTACCAACGTTATGGGATTGCTCACACAATGATGCAGCGTGGTGCCATGTCCCCTGAAGAGAGCCTCGAGCGCTGGTTGATCAGTATGGAGCGTGACTTCAGTGGCATTGTTAAGCATTCGTCTTGTGCTGTTGTCATCAACAAGACAGATGAGCCGTCATTTGCCAAGATCGCTGGTCTCAAAGCAGGTGCGCCAAGTGCGAGATGCCGCGATTTCCTGCGTCGGTATGATTGTGACAATCTGGTCAACACATTGGAAGGCCACTTTAAGAGAGTTGAGTTCTTCGCCGTCTCATCGGTGGGGACGGGCGGAAATGGTACACCTTTCAAGCCAGAAGGTGTTGACGAAGTTCTCCGTTGGCTAATGGATAACATTTGACAGGAGAAAAGATGGACGCACTTGCATTTGCACTTGTCGCAGGTTTCTATTTTTGGATAGGGCCAGCCGTGATGATTCTCTTGACGCAGTGGCTGGTGAACACGAGGCGAACGCGTTACATCGCGTTGACGATTACTTGCTTGGCGCTAATCTCATGGGGTGTAACGGCGCTCTTGACGTATTGTGTGCAACAATGGGCACCGGAGGTTTTGCCTGAAGAGGTTTTGAAAGTTGCTTATCGTTTTGGCTGGTCATATCTTTTCATTACATCTATGCCTACCGTTGTGCTGTATTGCATTGCGACATGCGCGATACGGCCATCCCGCAAGCGACTTTCCTTTGGTCTTGCATTAGCATCTGTTCCTTATGTGCTTATGTTGTGCTGGTGGCTACCGCGAATGATTGCGAGGTGATTGCGGATGGCAAGAAGGCGTAAGAGCGATGAGGAAGCCGAGGCGATTGGATATCTCATTGCAGGCATAATAATGCTTGCAGGAATCGCCATCGTTGTTGCTGGGGCGGTGGCGATTCTGGCTGTTGCTGCTGTGGTTGGAGCGGTATACGGCTTTGGCATTGCTACGGAGCAATTCCTCTCGCTGATTAAAGAGAAATTGTTTGAGTGATCTAAAACCATTGAAGATGACTCGTATGTGAACTATTTTGATCTTCATGGTGATGGGCTTAAGAATGTCTTGAGCATATGCTCGTTGGCGTTTTCAAAGACATTTTCTGCTGCCACGAAGATGGACTCATTCTCGGCAGCGGGTTGGTTTATAACGGCGATACGTACAATTTTCAAGTATGGTACAGTTGTTGCCGTATGTATTGTTTGTGCCGTTTACACGCCGCTCTTGACGGTGACACTTTCGCTCATCTTCTTCTCCATTTGGCTAATATATCTTGTCACGGCCTTGTTGATGAGAGTTTTTGAGGGCTTTGTGAACAACATTTATGGACTGTTTAATATATGCAAACATTGCCATAAACGCGTCGACCTTCCGCTGTACAAATGTCCTCATTGCGGCACTTTGCATCGGCATCTAATCTCAACCGTGAAATTTGGGCCATTCTTCAGAACCTGCAAATGCGGACATCGCCTTCCAGTTTCAAGATTTACAGGGAGAGATAATCTGCCCTCGTTTTGTCCCCATCCAAATTGCGGTGTGCCGCTTGCGAGTCATGACGCGGTTCCCCTTTCTGTGGCTATACTTGGTGGACCATCTTCTGGGAAGACGCACTTACTGATAGATGCTGTTACGGTATTATTGTACAGGGTACTGCCAGATTTGAAGTTGTCTTGGAAAATCCCACCCGATCATGTTGCGGGGATTAATAAACTGTTACAGATGTTCAAGGACGGAGAGACCCCTCAGATCACAAGAGACGCGATGATAGAGGCGATTTGCATTGAAATCCAATCTGCGTCTTGGAGTTTCCCTCGACGGTTGTACTTATACGATCCTCCCGGCGAGTCGTTTAAGGCAAGGCAAAAAGTGGCTCAACACAAGTACTATGAAAACATGGTTGCAGCTGTTTTTGTCTTGGATCCGTCGACGCTTGAAGATGTGCTGAAGGATTATGAGAGAAACGGCGTTGAATTCCAGATTCCACAAAAGGGAGCTATGCCACCTGAAGAAAGTCTGGAACGATGGCTGTTGAGCATGGGCAGGACTTTCCAGGAATTGTGCCGAAATCCGTTTGCTCTGTTGTCATAAACAAAACAGACGAACCGTCATTTGTTTCAGTCACAGGATTGAAATGTGGAGCGTCGGACAAGGAGTGCCGCAAGTTCCTCAGAAAATACGGATGCTCAAACTTTATCAATACCCTTGAAAACAATTTCAAGAAGGTTCGGTTCTTCTCGGCCTCATTTGTTGGAAATAGAACCGATAGCGAGTCGTTTAATCCTATAGGAGTGTCGAAGTTGGTCTCGGCAACCCTAAAGGATGGTCTCGCGGCACGAAGTCAAAGGCACATCAGGCATCTTATTGGGCGGTTGATGTTGTTTGCGGTGCCATTGATTGCAATCGCGGCTATTACATACGCGTCAATGTGTTTGTATTCTAATAGGCTTGTGGTTGATAATGAAGAGTGGCGGTGGGAAGGACGAGTTACGCATCAAGATCAGACCCTACTTCGTCATTTCCGATCCAAGGAATTTAAGCAACTTCCCATTTCATTTGAAGATTTCCATTCAGGCAATTCGGAACTCCAGTTCTACATGGGGTGTGTCTATGATTCGACACAGCGCGAGTATGGTGCAGTAGAAAGCAAAGATGACAATAGGGCATTTGAATTATATGAACTTGCGGCGAATCGTGGGTTCGCCCCTGCGATGGTAAACTTGAGCATGATGTATGCGCTTGGGAGAGTATGTGATAAGGATGAGGCAAAGGCTCATTCCTTATGTATGCGCGCAGTCAATCTGGGTTATCCCAGGGCCTACTACGTTATGGGTGTCAATTACAGAGATGGATTATGGTCGTACAAGAACTCTAAATTGGCATTGCAAAATTTTCAGAAGGCATCATCTAAAGGCTATCTTAAGGGGAGGTCTGCATGGGGCGCGATGCTTTTAGACGGTGATGAGGGCATACGAAAGGATGTTAAACGCGGATTGAAGTTCTTGACCCAGACCGCAGAATTGAATGTGGACGAGGCGCAATACAAATTGGGAGAACTGTATCTTCGCAAAGATGGGCCGGTGGGACGAGATGTCAAACTCGCTGAATATTGGTTACGGAAATCCGTCGACAATGGGAACGCAGATGGCTATGCGCTAATGGGATCGGTCTGCCTGACGAGTAAGGACTTTGGCACAGATGTAAACTGGGTTATGTACTTGCAAAAAGGCGCAGAAGGTGGAAACTTGAAGGCAGCCAGGCTTTTAGGGCTGATCTACGAAAAAGGATATGATAAAAATGGATATTCAGTAAAGAGTGATCTGACAGTCGCACTAAAATGGTTTAGAGTCGCCGCAGAAATTAATTCTGATTTCATATCTGATGTGCAAAGAGTGCAAAGTGAGCTTAACGAAAAGTGGAGGGAGCAGTATTTGCTCGCAATGCGTTATCTTCAAGGTCAAGGCGTGGAGAAAGATGTTGTCAAGGCGGAAAAGTTATTGGAGGAGTCTGCTGAAGGTGGCAATTCGGATGCGATGAAAGAGTTGAATCGAATCCGAAAGGAGCGAATTGACACAGACAATAAGCGGAAGCGCATTGCCGATTTGCAAAAGGCGATCTCTAAATACAGGAAAGACATCAACGCGATCCTAAATGGATCTACATATGTAGGATTTGCCGTGCAAGAAATAATGCGAATCAACCCTGTTGCAGATGTAAAGATGGAGGAGGCCGGCAATAGCAGTCAAGGTCTTACGAACCACAGCAAAATTGTGGAAATCGATTCTGAGTTGGCGCGTCTTAACGAAGAGAAGGCACGGCTTGAGGTAAAGTTGGCTGAACTTGATGATTGTTATCGAGTTCACCGGCAGAAACTTGATGAGCAGGCAGATGCTGGGGAAAAGCGCAATTCGCGCAATGCAAAGAGACAACGTGAACCGCGTAGGGAGAAATGTGTGTCGTGCAAGGGAACCGGCATGGCCGATTGTGGACGTTGTAAAGGACGCGGAACTATTACCGTTAAAGAAAAAGAAGAGTGTCCTACTTGTGGATATGGGGAACGTAAGGGATATGTTAAAGAACGAGTCAAGTGTAGCCGCTGTGGTGGCATCGGTCAGATAACTCCAAAGTGTAGGACGTGCGGCGGTAAAGGGTATGTGAGAAATCCTCGAAGCCGGAGAGTCGATTCGCGAGAAGTCTGTGGCAATTGCGGAGGAAGCAGAAAGGATTTTCCGAAGCCTTGCCCTAATTGTTTCGCGGGGACAGGTGAGATTGAAGTCTGGACACCATGTTCCACTTGCCGTGGTTCTGGCTGGCGCGTGCGTGGCAATGTCGAAAACTGCCCTGAGTGCAATGGTGATGGCAAGAATGAATGTAAGAATTGCGATGGTAACGGGTTCGTCAATATGCCGAATGACGAAGGTGATGAGAGCGACGTTATAAATGCCGATGCCATAGGAGAACAGAAGCCGAAGCGAACCCTTGCCTTGCCTTGCCAAAGGATAGTCACGCTTACTATATTGGTGCTGAGAGAGTACTTCTTTCGGAAGAAGATTATAAGATTCTTGAAAAGGCAAGAGCAGGAGACGCAGAGTCGCAATATCGTTTTGCAAAGGTGCAATATCGTTTTGCGAAGGTATTGAATGGAAATGTTGGTTAATAACCGCTTAACTTCGGCAAGCGGCTTTTCTGCTGTTTCCCGCGTTGGCGGAAGGGGGGGGATTCGAACCCCCGGTAGACTTGCGCCTACACAACCTTTCCAAGGTTGCACCATCGACCACTCGGACACCCTTCCAGGCGGAAAAAGTGGTGATAGTATACAATTTTCCTTCTCCCATGGCAATCGGAATTTGTGGTAAAATACTGACCTCTTCAAAGGAGGGTTGAAATGGCGAATGAACTTGATGAAATGACGGATAACGTCAATCCTGCGGGACGCGACGTGAATGTGATCGAGAAGCAGCTCAAGGTGACTGTGGGCTGGGGCTCGACCTTGTTCGAGGTGCTGCTGTGGGTCTGTGGTATCATTCCCGGCATCATCTTCCTCTTTATGAAGATCAATGCCCGGAACTATTTCAGGAAACTTCAGCAGAAGCTGCAGTCGGATGCTTCGACCATCGACAACTACCTCGAGCAGCGCGTGCAGATTCTGCAGAACGTGGCACAGCTCGTCTCGAAGGCCGTGGATCTCGACAAGGACGTGATGAAGGCCGTGGCCGCATTCCGCGGTGGTGCGCGGATGGAGCGCAACGAGGTGCAGAACCAGCTCGACGGTGCCTTCGGGCGCCTCTTCCCGCAGGTCGAGGCCTACCCCGATCTGAAGGCCCATGCCGCGATCGCGGACGCCATGCAGCAGAATGCCTATCTCCAGAAGGAGATCACCGCGGCCCGCGCGCTCTACAACGACACGGTGAATCAGTGGAACGCCGACGTCTACGACTGGCCGACGAAGCAGATTGTCGCGGCCCGGGCCGGATACACCACGCGCATTCCCTTTTCGGCGTCCGCCGAAACCAAGAAAGCCGCGCGTCAGGCATTCTTCGCCTGATTGCCCGGGCGCCTCTTTGACCGATGATCGAGGACGTCTACGAGCCTCTGGCGCGCTATCGGGACGACTTCAAGGCGAAGTTCGCCGCGTTGACGCGTGCGAAGTTCAAGGAGCTGACGACGGCGTCCGGTATCGACGTCGCGGCGAATCGTCGGCTGATTGAGTTGATCCACGCGCTTGAGCGAAAGGTCGAGTCCGCATCTGGAAAGAAGACCCTGTTGGGATTGGGCGTGGCATTGTTCTTCCTGGCTGCGCTGGCTTGTCTTGTCGTCTTCTTTCTGCTCGAGGGGAACCCGAATCGCATTTCCTGGTTATTTGGATGCCTTGCGGGGCTTCTGCTGGGGGGCGCGTTGATTCCGTCTTTCTTTCGGGCTTTACGCCTGATTGGGACGCTGCGGGAACGCATTCGGCGCGAAACGGACACGGCCTGGAAGCAGATGGCGCCGCTCAATCGCCTCTATACATGGGATATCACGACGCGTTTGATTGAGCAGACCGTTCCGCGACTGGCCTTTGATCCCTATTTCACATCGCGACGCCTTGAAGATCTGCGTCGACTCTATGGTTGGAGCGATCGGTTCAACGAGGGCAAGTCGATTCTTTTCGCCCAGTCGGGCGTCATCAACGGCAACCCGTTCCTCTTCGGCGAGTATCTGGACCAAGATTGGGGGACGGAGACCTATGACGGTGTTTTGGATATTGAGTGGGAGGAATGGGAGGAGGATTCCGACGGAGATGGTCACTATGTCACGCGCTCAGAGACACTCCATGCGCAGGTGGAGAAGCCTATCCCCGTCTATTCGAAGCACAAGCTCCTGATCTACGGAAATGATGCCGCGCCGAACTTGAAGTTCTCGCGCGAACCATCTGGCTTCTCCAGTGAAGGAGGTGGACTCATCGAGCGTTGGCGGAAATGGCGGCGTCTGCGCAAACTAGAGGCCTTTTCCCGCAATCTTGAGGACAGCTCCAACTTCACGCTGATGGGCAATCACGAGTTCGAGACTTGGTTCCACACGCCGAATCGCAACAACGAGGTCGAATTCCGTCTGCTCTTCACACCCGTGGCGCAGCTGCAGATGCTTGCCCTGCTTCAGGATCATAAGGTCGGCTATGGTGACGATTTCACGTTCCGAAAGGACCACAAACTCAATCTGTTGACCGCGACGCATCTTGACGAGTCCGTTCTCGATACCGACCCCGAACGGTTTCAGGACTTTGATTACGATCGTGCGAGCCAGACGTTCCAGTCCTTCAACGAACAGTATTTCAAAGACGTCTACTTCGCGCTAGCTCCGCTGCTGGCGATTCCGCTCTATCAGCAGACGCGCATGCACGAGGACATCTGGAAGGGCGTGCTCCCCTCCGAGCGATCCTCCTTCTGGGAACAGGAGTCCCTGGCCAACTACTATGGAGACGAACGGTTCAGGCATCCTGACTGCATCACGGAGAACATCCTGAAAACGCGGGTGCTTGCGCGTGACGAGGACGGGGTCAGTCGTGTGGCGGTGACCGCGCATGGCTTCCGCGGCGTCAGTCGTGTCGACTACGTCAGTGTCCACGGCGGCGACGGCCACTGGCACGACGTTCCCGTCGAATGGATTGAGTATATGCCGATTCAGCGCACGAGCGAGATGTATGTTTCCGAGGGGGAGTCTCCAAAGGAACGATTCGCCGACTGCTACCGGAATGCCGGCAACGCGGCCTACCGTCGTTTAATCTACTCGTATCTCGTTCCGCGGGGTGTTTGACGCGCGGAGATTATGGTAGAATATCCGCATGGCGATTACAGGTGAGAAGGCGGGGGTCTCCTTCCGTCACGTCGAGAAGGTCTACGCCGCGGGACAGATGCCCGCGGTGGATGATTTTACGCTCGACGTGGCCCCAGGCGAGTTCTTGGTGCTGGTGGGACCATCTGGCTGCGGAAAGTCGACGACGCTGCGCATGGTGGCCGGTCTCGAGCTTCCGACGGGGGGCTCCATCTCCATCGGCGGACGCGACGTCACCAATCTTCCACCGAAGGACCGTGACATTGCGATGGTCTTCCAGAACTACGCCCTCTACCCGCACATGACGGTGCGCGAGAACATGAGCTTTGCGCTCAAGCTTCGCCATGTGCCCAAGGACGAGATTGCGCGTCGCGTTGACGAGACCGCCGAGACATTGGGGCTTACCGCCTATCTTGACCGTCTACCGAAGGCTCTTTCGGGCGGACAGCGCCAGCGCGTCGCCCTCGGCCGTGCGATCGTCCGTGAGCCCGCCGTCTTTCTCTTCGATGAGCCGCTCTCCAACCTCGATGCCAAGATGCGCGTCGAGATGCGTGCCGAGATCGTGCGCTTGCACCACCGTCTCGGGGCGACGATGATCTACGTCACGCATGACCAGGTCGAGGCGATGACGATGGGCGAGCGCATCGTCGTGATGAGCGGCGGAAAAATCCAGCAGGCCGCCGCGCCGCTCGAGGTCTACAACCATCCCGCGAACCGCTTCGTCGCCTCCTTCATTGGCACGCCGCCGATGAACCTGCTGCCGCCTGGCATCCTCGATCTCGGTCGGACTGTCGGTGTCCGGCCGGAGCATGTGAAGGTTGAGAAGGGTGAGTGGGGAGATTTGAAGGCGTTGAGGGACGGAACGGTGGCCGTGAAGGGACTGCCTGCCACGGTGGACCTCGTCGAGCCTCTGGGGGCGGAGACAATCGTGCACGCCGTACTGGACCAGCGGAAGACGCCGATGATCGCCCGAGTGCCGGGCGATGCATCCGTGCGGCACGGCGAACGCGTCCTGATGGTGCCGGACATGGAGACGGCCGTTTATTTCAAGGATTGATGACATGAGAGAAGATTTGGGAACTCTGAAGGCATTGGGCAAAACCGTGAAGGCGACGGCGGACTACGATCCGTCAATGCTGGATGCGTTCGACAACAAGCATCCCGATCGCGACTACTGGGTGACGTTCACCTGTCCCGAGTTCACAACGCTCTGTCCCAAGACGGGGCAACCGGACTTCGCGACGCTCACGATCCGCTACATTCCCGCGAAGAGGCTGGTCGAGTCCAAGTCGCTCAAGCTCTATCTCTTCGGATTCCGTAATCATGGCGATTTCCACGAGGATGTCGTCAATGTGATCTACAATGATCTTGTGAAGCTGCTGAAGCCGAAATACATGGAGGTCTACGGCAAGTTTGCCGCGCGCGGCGGAATCTCCATCGATCCGTACGTGAACGGTGGCGTGGGCGCGAAATACAAGGCGCTTGCGCAGAGGCGCTTCGAGAACTGGAACGGGGTGCGGGACTGATGCGTCGCGAAGGGCGTCCAGTCAGGAAGACGATTCCTTTGAATCTGATCATCGACGACCGGAAGGTTCTGGTCGTCGGTGGTGGACAGGTCGGTCGTCGCAAGACGAAGTCGCTACTGGAGGCGGGGGCGAAGGTCGAGTTGGTGTGTCCGGATGCGGTCGATGAACTGAAGGTGCTCGCCGAGGAGGGGCGCATCCTCTGGACCCGACGCGACTATCGGTCCGGTGACGTGGCCGGGCATCTGCTTGTTTTCGCCTGTACGGACGACAAGCACATCAACCGCGCAATCCTCGATGAGGCGCGCGAGGTGCGCATTCCCTGCTGTTGCTCGGACATGAACTGGAGTGACGGAGACTTCACGACGCCGGCAACGGCTCGTCTTGGCGATCTCGTGGTGGCTGTCTCCACAAGCGGACAGAGCTGCAAGGAGGCACGTGACGTCAAGAACGAGATTGTCGCGATGCTGGGTGAGGGGCATGACCTCGATCTGCTCGTGATGGGCACGAGCGATGCTCTGCTGCCGAGCCGCAAGCGAGCACCCTATCATCTGCCGTCCGTCGAACGCGCCGAACTCGGTGCGCTGCTCAAGCACGTGCGTGGGGTCCGCGAGTTCTTCATTCTCAACACCTGCAACCGCGTTGAGCTGGTTGCCGTTGTCTCTCGCGATCCGGGCGTCGCCGCCGTATTGCGCCGTCTCACGGGGTTTGATCGTCTTCTGCCCGAGGAACGCTTCGAGCTGCGTGGTTTTGAGGCCTTTCGGCATCTGACGCGCGTGACGAGCGGACTCGAGTCCTCCCTGCTGGGAGAGTTCCACATCGTCTCCCAGGTGAAGGATGCTCTTGCCGAGGCTGAGTCCAACGGCTGGAGTGCGGGGGCGATTCACTTCACGGGCGCGGAGGTCCTCCGCGTCTCGAAGGCCGTGCGCCACGAGGTCGAGGGCATGCTCCGCGTCGCGGAGATCGACCAGGTGGCCGTGCGCTATCTGAGTGTGCATGGCGGTCTCGACGCGAAGACGCATGTCGTCGTTGTGGGAACCGGCATGGTGGGACGCGGCGCCGTGGAGGCCCTCTGCCGTACGGACGTGGCGCTCACGTGGGTCTACCACGTCAATGTGCCCGAGGTTGCCTCGTATGGGCGTCCGATTGCCGTTGAACAGCTCGAGCGGCTACCCGATGTGCTGAAGACGGCCGACATCGTGCTCAGCGCCGTTGACGCCTCCCGGCCCGTCGTGACCCAGGGAATGTGCGTCGCCGTGGCCGACCGCAATGTCCTCTTCGTGGATCTGGGAGTGCCGCGCAACATTGATCCGTTCTACGATGACTGGGGACATGGCGTGAACGTTGCCGATCTCGATGACCTCAAGCTTTGGCATCGCGTCAAGACGGGTACGCTCAACGAGGTGCTGGCGAAGGCCGACGACGTCATCCGCAGCGAATACAGAGCGATGCTCTGACAAAAAGAGAAGCCGGCCACGGAGTGACCGGCCCTCATGGTAAAGAAAGACAGCCATCAAGGCTGTCTTTCTTCATTGTTACTGCCCGGCGAAGAGCGCCTTCGTCGCGAAGTACGGGTCGCTTGTGAAGCGGATCCCAAGGCGGCGGAGACCGGCCTGGTCACCGGGGGGCGCGATGTGCGTGAGGTGCACTTCGCAGCCGCGCAGTTCGGCGAGCTTCTCCGTGGCGATGGCCGCGGCGGGGTTCGTGGTGCAGGAGATCGCGAGACCGATCAGCGCCTCGTCGAGATTGAGGGAAGTGTAGCCGCCCTTGAGAATGTCGCGTTTCATGTGCGCGATGGACTGGATGATGTTCGGGGCGATGAGGTGGATCTGGTTTGGAATGCCGGCGAGCAGCTTGACGGCGTTGAGCACCATGGCGGAGGTGGCATGCAGTTCGTCCGAGTTGTGGCCCGTGACGATGCGACCGTCCTTCAGCTGGATGGCGGCGCCCGAGACGACGGAGCCGCCGGCCTTGCCCTTGCTGGCCTCTTTGGCGTCCTGGACGGCCAGGCGCGCGGCTTCGACGGGGATGCGGTCCTCGTTCTTGAGGTCGAGCTTGTGCATGAGCGCGTCCACGCGGGCGACGGAGTCGCGGTCCGTGAGGCCCATCGCGAAGTCGCAGAGATAGCGCAGGTTGCGGCGGATGACCTCCTGCTTGGAGGCCTCCTGCACGACGTCGTCGTCGATGATGCCGAAGCCGATGCGGTTCACTCCCATGTCCGTGGGGGACTTGTAGGGGCACTCGCCGTCGGTCATCTTTTCCCAGATGGCGCGGAGAAGGGGATAGGCCTCGACGTCGCGGTTGTAGTTCACGGTCGTCTTTCCGTACGCCTGCAGGTGGTACGGGTCGATCATATTGAAGTCCTTGAGGTCGATGGTGGCGGCCTCATAGGCGACGTTGAGCGGGTGTTCGAGCGGCATGTTCCACACGGGGAACGACTCGAACTTCGAGTAGCCGGCCTTGCGTCCCTGACGGGATTCGTGGTAGATCTGAGAGAGGCAGGTGGCGAACTTGCCCGAACCCGGACCTGGGGCCGTGACGACGACGATCGGACGCTCCGTGGGGACGTAGTCGTTCTTGCCGTAGCCGTTGTCCGAGACGATCGTCGCAACGTCGGCCGGGTAGCCCTGCGTCACGTAGTGGAACCACACGTTGATGCCGCGGTTCTCGAGCCGCTGGCGGAACTGAAGCGCCGCGGGCTGCCCCGCATAGCGCGTGATGACGATTCCGCGCACGAGCAGGCCGAGTCCCTTGAGGTCGTCGATCAGCTTCAGCGCGTCGTCGGCGTAGGAGATGCCGAAGTCGGCACGCATCTTCTTGTGCTCGATGTCGCCCGAGTAGATGGCGATGAGGATCTCCGCCTGGTCGCCGAGGGACTGCAGCAGTCGCAACTTCACGTTCGGATCGTAGCCGGGCAGGCAGCGCGCCGCGTGGAAGTCGTTCATCAGCTTGCCGCCGAACTCAAGGTAGAGTTTGCCGAAGCGCTCGGCGCGGCGGCGGATTTCCTCGGACTGTTCCGAGAGGTATTTTTCGTTGTCAAAACCGAGTTTCATGTTGTAGACCCCAATTAGCATTTGAGGATTGGGCATCCCGCCCAATCCTCAAGTTCGGTTATCCGTTGATTTCATCCAGGATCTTCTGGATTTTCTCCTTGCACTTTCCGCAGCCGCCGCCGGCCTTGGTGAAGTTCGTCACCTCCTCGACGGAGGTGAGGGAGTTTTCGGTGATCACGCGGCGGACCTCGTTCTCGGAGACGTTGTAGCACGTGCAGAGCATCGTGTCCTCGAGGTTGCGGTCGGAGTTCTCGCCGGTCTTGAAGTTCTTGATCGCCGCCTCAAGGGCCTCGCGGCCCATCACGGAGCAGTGCATCTTCTGCGGGGGAAGTCCGCCGAGGTAGTCGGCGATCTCCTTGTTCGTGATCTTGGAGGCCTCTTCAAGGGTCTTGCCGATCACCATTTCGGTGAGGGCGGAGGAGGAGGCGATTGCGCTTGCGCAGCCGAAGGTCTGGAACTTCGCCTCGGCGATGCGGCCCTCGGCGTCGAGCTTGAACTGGAAGGTGAGGGCGTCGCCACAGGCGAGCGAGCCAACGGTGGCCGTGCCGTCCGGTTTGTCGATGGTGCCGACATTCCGCGGATTGCGGAAGTGGTCCATCATCTTTTCAGAATAATTCCACATGTTCTCGTGTATCCTTGCTCAAAAAATCGGCAGATAGTATACCACAAGCCGTGGGAATTGTGGGCGCCTATCGTGCGCTTCGGATTTCCGCGCAGACAGGCTCGGGATAGTTGGCGTAGTCGACGACCTCCATGGTGATGCCGGCACCACCTGCGTCCTGGGCGAGGGTTATGAGTCGATGGACGGTTTCGGCGGCGGAGAGATCCGTCCACTTCATATATTCGGGGAATCCAGGGCGGCCTTTGAAGTTATAGGCCATAATCGGATAATAGACGGGACATCCGGCGCACTCCCGCTTCACGCTGTCATAGACGCGTTTCGTCGACGTCCAGGGATCCTTCACGTCGATGGCCGTGAGGTCGACGCTCATCACCGAGACGGCGTCGATCACGCCCTCGGCTGCCAGTTTCCGCCAGTTGATCGCCCGATCCGTCCAGTTGTAGTCGCGCCCGACGCGTCCCACGTGGTCGATTCCGAGAATCAGGCGTACCTTTCGTTCTTCGCGGTCGAGTCGGGCACGGATGGCCTTTAGATAGGCGTGCTGGTATTCGGAGATGAGTGCCAGCCAGCGTTCATTCCGCCAATCCTTCGGCAGTGGCTCGCTTCCGTACCGCGCGGTCCAACGGGCTCGCGTAGCGGGCGTATATTCATAGGCGGGCGTCCAACCACCGTTGCGCATCAGGTCGATGTAGACGATGTCGGTTCCGCGTGCGAGCAGTTCGTCCAGGAGCCGAAGCTTGTGGGCGACGACTTCAGGGTGGACGAGAGAAGCACGTCCATAGAACGGCATACCGTCATATGAGACAGACCAATACTGGGGATGCGCCAGATTCCAGCCGCCCAGCGTCCAGCTTGACCAGTGCGTCTCCTCGTAGGGCCAGTGGACCCCTCGCTTCACCTTTCGCGTCGCGCAGGTCTCCATGGCCGTGCGGTAGATGTCGGGCTCCGCCGCATCCAGCCGCATCCAGCCATAGACGGTCCCCGAAGCGGGCAACCGCAGCTTCTCGAGAGGATGTTCCGTTGGATAGGGCTTCTCCTCGTCTGAATGATAGCGCATCAACGATCCCGAACAGTTGCGCCAGAGCACTGTATCCGCGCCCGTCTTCAGCACGTGGTCGACGATACGGATCGTACCTGTCTTCGTCTCGGTATCAAAGATCTGTCCGAAATCGTAGGAGTCGACGAGCGCGATCTTCTCGAAGGCGCCGACGCTCCATACGCAGACCAGAACAGACAGCAGAATCGACTGGGCGAATAGTCTCATTCCGCACCTCCTTTCCAGAATGCGTCCCGCGTGAGGGGGCGCGGAACCTCGGCCGGCCATCCGCGCTTGATGCGCAGATCCTTGATTTTGCCTGGGAAGTTGCGTCCGCGGGTCACCTTGTCAGGTTCCTGGACGGGCATCAACGAACCGAACTCGGCAGTGGCGGAGGGGGCTTCGTCGTCCACGGAGATCCGCAGCGTGTCGCCCTGACGGATACCCGTGAGCGTGTACGCCTTTCCGGGCACGAACAATCCCCTACGCAGAACGTGCGCATAGTGGAGATCGGATCCGCTTCGCGTGGCGAACTCCACGGTATTCGTGTCTCGGAAGAAAAGCTGGAGCGTCAGCGGATGGAGCGGCGTCGCGCCGACGGCGACGAACGAGAGGCCTTGCGCAGGTTGATAGACGATCTTCGCGCGGACGTGAATGGTCTCCGCCTCCTGAGCCTCTCGGCGAGCGCGTTCACGGGCGCAGGCTTCGGCGGTGTTCCGCGGAAAATCGTCTGGCGTGAGGTCGTGCACGAAGATACTGCCGTCCTGATCGTAGTAGAGCTTCCGTCCATCGGCTGAAAAGGCGGGATTGCGTCCCGAAGCAATCCGGTGCAGTGCTCCGGAGGCCAGATGCTGGATGTAGACGCCCCAGGTGGGATCGCCCATCTGGAATCCCGTGAAAGCGAGGTGTTCGCCGTCCGGACACCACGCGGGCGAGTAGGCTGAGAACGTTTTCGGCGTCAGCGTGCATGTCGTCCGGGGATTGTCGACGCGGGCGGCCATGAGATGCCAGGTGTCGAAGAAGCGGTCGATCTGTGCCCAGACGGCGAAGCGTCCGTCGGGCGAGATGCGCGGGCTCACCAACCCGCAGCTCGCTCCCTTGATGTGGGCGAAGGGCCGGCGATCACCCCCGTCGACGGAAATGGACTCAAGGGCGACGGTGTTCTTGAAGATGTCGTCCTGCTCGACGCCATGGGTGGTCGAATAGTAGATGGTTCTACCGTCAGGAGAGACCGAGGGCGTATAGTCGCGTTCGCGTCCAAAGGTCAGTTGCCGCCGCATGCCGTCTTTCCAGCGCCAGAGGTTGAATCCCGATGAACTTCCGCGCGCGGCGAAGGCAGTGTTGGTCTCGTAGCCCCAGGTGTAGACGACGGATCCGTCGAGACTCCAGCACGGGCAGGTCGAATGGCCGGGACGGTTGTCGATCCAGGTCTCCTGTTGTTCGACGAGGGAGAATATGCCCACGCGGCGACCGGATGCGGTGTCCCGTTGGAACAGAATGCTGGTGCCTGCCGCATCCGGTTGTGCGTCCGAACCCTCGAGCAACCGGACGTCGGCCAGAAGGGAATGCACGGAGAGTACGAACAAGAGGGTGATGTGGTGGAGAACGCGCCGCCGCATCGACACGGATGATTTTGGAAGCCTGGGCTTTTCACTTGCTTTCATGTTTTCCTGCCAGTTGTTCACGATCGCGGGCAATTATAACAAATCCTCTCCGAACGTAGCTCTTGACGCGAGGGGTTTCCTATGCGATAATCCGCATCGTTTCGCTGGGTGTTTCTGTTTGATTGCTGTCGTTGAACCTGGAGATGCGGAAATGATTTCAAGAAGAAGCTTCCTGACCGCGGGTGCGGCCTTTGGCATTGGTGGCGTGGCCTTTGGACAGAGCCGTGCGCGGCAGATTGCCGCCGGCGCGAAGATCCGCGTGGGCCTGATCGGCTGCGGCGCGCAGATGACGGGGCTCATCCGCCGGATGGGCGGTCCCGAGAACTTCGAGGTGGTCTCCATGTGCGACCCGGATCCGAATCGCTTTCATGCCGTGATGAAGTCCGCCATCGGCTTCTACGGAAAGTTCGACTTCTCGAAGACCCGTTGCTTCGCCGACTATCGCGAGATGTACGCAAAGTGCGGGGATGAACTGGACGCGGTATTCGTCGCGACCCCGAATCATCATCACGCGCTCCCGGCGCTGATGGCCGTGCGGCGCGGCATCAATCTCTTCCTTGAAAAGCCGTTTGCGCTCACGATGGAGGAGGTCTGCCTGCTCGAACGCGAGGCGAAGAAGACGGGCGTCATCACGCAGGTCGGCAACTACGGGCATTCCACGACCGCGATGAAGATGTGCGTGGACGCCGTGAAGAAGGGCCTGATCGGCGACGTGACGGAGGTCTACAGCTACTCCGACCGCTGCAATTCGAATGACTTTCGCCCTCAGGGCGGCACGTTGCCCAAGGGCATGGACTGGGATCTCTGGTGCGGTCCCGCACCAACCTGCGACTACTACGGACGCTATGGCGGCAAGGACGGCAAGGAGCGCACCGGACTCCATCCGCACGACTGGCATAGCTGGATCGGCTATGGCAACGGCTCGATCGGCAACATGGGGACGCACATCATGGACGCGCCGTTCTGGGCGCTCGACCTCGGAAAGGCCGTGCCCGACCGCGTAGAGGTGAAGGACCTGTCCTGGGGCGCCGAAGGCGCCTGGGCGCGGCGCGACACGATCGACTTCCATTTCCCCGCGCGCGATGGACTGCCGCCCGTGACACTGCACTGGTACGACGGTTTGAAGGACGGCGTGCCGCTGCAGCGCCCCTACGTGGAGGGAAACAACAACATTGCCCAGAAGCGCGAGTATCTGAACTTTCCGCCGGCTCTGCTCGAATTCGAGAAGCAGTACAAGCTCGAGCGTGCACCGCTCGCGTTCATGGGCAGCGTCTTCATCGGCACGAAGGGCGCGATCTGGCACTGCTTCCATAGTTCGGTGCGTTTCTTCCCGAAGGGGATCGGGCGCGACTTCGTCAAGAACAAGGTCGGCTACCAGTCCGACGAGCATGTGCTGGAGTTCATGAACGCCGTCCGCGAACACCGCGAGGCGAACACGAATTTCGATTACTCCGTGCCGCTCGCCAAGGTGCTGATGCTGGGGAACGCCACGGCCCGCACGGGCGTGGGCGAATACCTGTGGGACGGCACGAAGTTCACGAACAGCGACAAGGCCAACACGTTCCTGAAGACCCAATACCGCAAGGGGTGGGAACTTCAAGCTTGAAGCTTGGAGCTTAGAGCTATTAGCTTTTAGACGGGAGAAACTCCAAACTCCAATCTCCAATCTCCAAGCTCTAAGCTAAATCGGAGAATACTGATGAAGAAAACGATGATGTTCTGTGGCGCAATGGCGTTGATTGTCGGATGTGCGACGGTGGTGGAGACGAAGCGGGATGCGGCCTATCAGCCGGCGTCGAACGGCCAGACGATTGAGGAGGCAGTCAATGGACCGCAGTGGCAGCCGACGAAGAACAAGAAGATCCGCGCGGTGCTCTGGGGAATCGTCCACAACCACGCGCGGGGCAAGTTCGACGCGATGCGGAAACTCAAGGACGACTACGAGATCGTTGGATGGGTCAATGACTCGTCGTCGAAGGTCATGCGCATGGCCGAACCGAAAGTGAACAGCTACACGAACTATCCGTGCTTTACGCCGCAGCAGGTCTTCGACGAGGTCAAGCCCGACCTGATCGTGGTGGAAGTCTCGAACGCGGAGCTGACGGACATCGCGCTCGAATGTGCGAAGCGCGGCTATCCGATGCACATGGACAAGCCGCTCGGCACGTCGCTGGAGGCCTTCAAGCCGATCAGCGACATCTGCCGCGCCCGCAACATCCCCCTGCAGACGGGCTACATGTTCCGCGCGAACGAAGCGATCCAGTTCGCCGTCAAGGCGGCGCGTGATGGTCTCATCGGCGATGTCTTCGCGATCGACGCGAACCTCAACCACTCCTATGGCGGCAAGAAGTATCCCGCCTATTCGTCTGCCTATCCGGGCGGAACGATCTACCTGCTCACCTGCCATGTGATCGAATATGCGCTGCCGCTCATGCACGATGTGATGCCCGACAAATGCTACTCGATCGTCAAGACGGCTCCGGGCGATCCGGAGGGAACGCCGAACAACACGCTCACGATCATGGAATGGCCGAATTGCATGGGCACGGTCCGCGTGTGCAGCAAGGGTTCGCAGCCGCGCCGTCATCTCCGCATCGACGGAACGGACGGCACGATCGAAATCGAGCCGATCGAGGATTTCACGAAGGTCAAGCACGACCTTGGCGGCGTCAAGACCGAGACGCTCAAGGAGCTGGTCGTGAAGCTCTACCTCAAGAAGGACAAGCCCGGCTACAAGAAGGGCCATCATGAAATCAAGTTCGTGTCGGCCGAGGACCGCTATGCGGGGCAGCTGAAGGAACTGGCTGAAATCCTACGCGGCGAAAAGCCGAATCCCGTGGAACTCTACGACCACGACCTCCGCGTACACAAGGTCTCGCTGCAGGCGTGTAACATTCCGATGGAATGAGTTCAAAGTTCAAGGTTCAAAGTTCCAAGTTCCGGGTTCGCGAGGGCATACTTTGCTTGTCTCCTTAACGTAACCCCCGGAACCTTGAACCCGGAACCTTGAACCTCAAGGACTCATCTGGCCGAGGAATTCATCCTCGGCCTTTTTCAATGCCGCGTGCATGGTTTCGGCGTCCGGGGCCTCGCGGAGCTCCTGCAGAAGGGGGGTGCCGTGCGCGAGCAGGCAGAGACGGGCGAGGATGTGCAGGTGAAGGGTGTGATCCGTGCAGCAGATCATGAAGAAGAGGTCTGTGCCTTCACCGTCCTGCGAGCCGAAGAAGACGGGGCGGACGGTACGGCCGAGCGCGAGGAAGGTCTCCTGGAAGAGATAGGGGTCGTGGTAGCGAGGATGGAGGAAGGCGACGCCGCCACCAGCTGCGGTGGAGGCGACCTCCTCGCGGGCGGAGAGCTCGGCGAAAAGGGTCTCGGGGTCGTAGAGGAGTCCGGTGGAGTCCGCGAAGTCGGTCATGTCGCGGAGCACGCCGGCTCGCCCCTTGGCGGTGAGGGCGGGGGCGATTGTCTCTGGACGAAGCAGGTCCGCGACGTGGAAGTCGTGTCCGTCGTTCCGTCGGCGTTCGATCATCGCGACCTTGTGCTCGGCCGTGAGGGTCTTCTCGTTGAGGACCATCAGTCGACGCTGCGCCCATTCGTCAAGCTCGCGGTGCTCGAAGAAGTACATGTCGCCCCGCTTGACGCTGGCGACTTCGCCGCGCTGCGCAAAATGCCGGAGGTCGTTCAGCGACATGTGTAGGTGCGCCGCGGCACTTTTCTGATCCATCAGTTGATATCCCATGGCCCGTATTCTATCACATTCCCAAGCTTTCGGCTTGCCTTCCACCCCGAAAAAGAGTATATATATATGGGCAAAAGGACAGACTAGGAGCTCATATGGCCACCAACAAGTATCTTGATGCATTTATGAAGACCTTCCCGTACGAAGGTCTCACCTACGATGACGTCACGCTCGTGACACAGTATGCAGATTTTCTTCCCGATGAAGCCTCTCTTGAGACGCAGTTGACCTCGCGTCAGAAGATGAAGGTTCCGTTCATCTCCGCGGCCATGGACACGGTCACCGAGGCTCCTATGGCCATTGCGATGGCGCTTGCGGGCGGAATCGGCGTGATTCACAAGAATCTCGAGGAGGACGATCAGGCTGCCGAGGTCGCGAAGGTGAAGAACTACCTGAACGGCCTCATCGCGAAGCCTGTCTGCTTCCATGCGAACGATGACATCTCCTTCCTCCGCGCCGAGAAGCGTCGTCTGGGCCTCTCGTTCAACGGTTTCCCCGTGCTGGACGATCAGGACCGTCTTGTGGGCATGATCTCCGGTGCCGATATGCGCTATGCTCCGATGGACGCTGCGAAGCTCTGTGACGTGATGCAGAAGGATCCAATCACCGCGAAGCCCGGCACGTCCCTCAAAAAGGCCTACGAGATCATGCGCGCCCACAAAATGGGCAAACTACCGCTCGTCGACAAGGCTGGCAAGGTTGTCGGCCTCTACTCCTTCACCGACGTGCAGCGCCTCGTCGAAAACAAGAACCCCTCGTACAACTGCGACGACCAGTTCCGTCTGCGCGTCTCCGCTTCCGTCTCGGGTGGCAAGGGCGACCTCTCCCGCATGGAGAAGCTCGCGGCGGCCGGCGTCGATGTGGTGGTGGTCGATTCCGCCCATGGCCACTCCAAGGGCATCATGGAGATGACGAAGTACATCGTCAAGCATTTCCCGAAGGTGGATGTGATCGCCGGCAACATCGCGACGGGCGAGGCGGCGGTCGATCTCGCCAAGTGCGGTGCGCACGCGGTCAAGGTCGGCATCGGCCCCGGTTCCATCTGCACAACGCGCGTCGTGTGCGGCGTCGGCATCCCACAGCTTACGGCGGTCTACAGCGCCGCGAAGGCCCTGCGTGGGTCGGGCGTGGCGGTGATCGCCGATGGCGGCATCAAGCTTTCCGGCGACGTGCCGAAGGCCCTTGCCGCCGGCGCGGACAGCGTGATGCTCGGCTCCGTCCTCGCGGGTACGGAGGAAAGTCCGGGCGAGAAAATCTACGCGAACGGCCGCAAGTACGTGGTGTATCGCGGTATGGGCTCCATGGCCGCGCTCAAGAACGGCAAGGGATCCCGCGCCCGCTACTTCCAGGACAACGAGAACGAAGATGGTCTCGTGCCGCAGGGCATCGAGGGCATGGTGCCGTATTCCGGCCACGTCTCGGCGATCATGACGCAGTTCTGCGGTGGTCTGCGCGCCACGCTCGGCTACTGTGGCACGAAGACGATCGCGGACCTCAAGGCCCGCGGCAAGTTCTACCGCGTGACGGCGGCCGGACAGCGCGAGGCGCGTCCGCACGACATCACGATCACGAAGGAAGCGCCGAACTACAGGGCGTAGAAACGAGCGAATAGTGAAAAGTGAATAGTGAGGTAATTGCAAAACCTCGGCGTTGACGGCTTGTCCGTCCGCCTGACGGCG
>JAUNMP010000245.1 GCA_030537465.1 bacterium | reverse complement strand
GCGGCCTTCGATTCATTTTCGCATAACCCTACAGGGTTGGGAAAGTTCTAATAAAATAGCAATCAAAGACCCCAAGCGAAAGGACCGCCAACCCCTGCGGTCATAATCGTAGTACCGAATCGTTTTCACCATAGGAACATGGCGATGCGGATGCTTAACGAGCGGAACATAAGCCAGGTTACATGTTCCTCGTGCATCTCGGATTTCTCCATTCTCTTTGCGAAAACGAAAGTGGACCTCGCGTTCATTCTGGAGGCGCTCATACAGATGTTTTTCCAATGTATTCATTTCTATCTCCTCAAGGTTGCGACTTGTGATTTACGATCTTAGCGACTTACAAGTTTTATCCCTCACGGACATAGGATCACTACCATAGACTTGCATGCGCGCATACTATTATGCCGAGGGACCCAAAATTACCGATTGATTTATTTAGAAACGAAAGAAGAATTTTCAGGAAATCCAATAAAAGTGGCCTAAAATATTTTCAGAATGTCACTTGACAAAAATTCTTTGGTAACGATTTGTTACCGAATTTTGGAATTCGATTCATTGTTTGCGGGCTGGGACATAGTGCTATAATGTTCACACCACAAAAAGTAGAATCAGATTATGAAGAAGACTCAAACCAAAGCAGGCGGCAAGAAGGACGTCCGTTGGATTGAATCCGCAGCGGATGAGGTCGGCAAGCGTTGCGACGAAATCACCCTTCACGCGCTGGATCCCAAGAACATGCTCAGTGAATGTTTTTCTCTCACACGGTCAGTCGGCTTCAATGAGGCCTGCAGTCAGTTCCTCATCGCCATTGCCGAGAGCGAATTCCCCGCGGACATCGTTGCTGCGCGAAAACCACTTGAACGCATGAAAGAGCGCGTCACGCAGGCCAACCAGAAGATCTCCGCACGACTTGGTGACAATCGGGAGCTTCTTGACGGTATCTCCTGCTGTGAAGAGACATTCTTCAAGCTCCTCATCGAAGGCGATCCGTCCATACATGTCATCGCCAAATTCGCGGCGTCGCATCTCACACTCATCCGCATCGTTCTGACTGCGGCCATGACCAATGTCCGCAAGCAGCTTGAAAACATCGAACACAACGGGGAAGTGAAAGTCCATGCATTCTCGTTCAAGGCCCTCCAGCAGCTACTCGCCGCCATTCGCGGACGCCTGGCAGACCGCGCGGAGGCCCTTGACTTCATGCGAAGTCTCTACAACTCTGGCGATCCCGAGTTCAATTCCTGCCATAAGGTCGTTGACTTTGTTCGTACCTGCAAGAACGCGCACAACCCCTATTTCAACCAGTGCGCCCGCATCCGTTCCCTCGTCAAGACATCCGCAAAGAAGGAAGTCGGCGGCGAAGACCGTGTCTGGCGTACCTTCGCCCAGGAACTGAAACCTTCGCACGCCAAATCTCGGAAGTCGAAATCCCATCGATAGACTTCAACATCCAATGTCCTGCAACAGCGCAGAGCACCCTGTCGGGGCTACCGGCGAACAGGTTCGTCAGGACGAACCGCCAATGCGTCTGGGCGAGCAGATCCCCGGCGTCGATTCGGATGAGCGCGTGGATCGACTTACCTCCCGAATAGGTGAGCGCGGCGAGGCGATTCCTGTGGCCACTGGCATTCAGAAATCCCCTCCAGAGCGCACACTGGCGACCAAGCGGCATGTCGTCGAACTCGACGAGGACGTACGGATAGCGGGCAAGGCAATCGCCGGTGATATAGGACGACGTCCCGTCCGCCCGAGCCACAGGTTCCCCGGAGAAGGGATTGGGGACGATTCCATCGCAGTAGACCGGACCATGCGACAGAAGATCCAGCCATTCACGCTGTCGCCGGAGCGTCCGCCCCGGAATGCCCGATGCCGGATGCTCGACGCTGAACAGGTAGAGCCAGTCGTCCGGACGCCACAGATGGCGCAGAAACGCCTCCGTGTGGCCCTTGCCGCACGGACCGAGCGCCACCACGTCCACGGGCGACAAGGCCCGCAGGGCCGCACCGGTGGCCGTCTGGCCGCCTTTGGCGATCAAATGCGCCACGTAGTCGGGGCAGACACCCCTCGACCGCTCCGATCGTGGAGATAAACGTCCACGAGGCGACGGTCCGCATCCACCGACCTTTTCCGTCGCCGTCCTCAACGCGCGGGCGATCTCGGACGGACGGAGAGGACGGACGGAAACAGCGAAACAGGCGGCGAAGCTGTTTTACTGTTTTTCGCCTCCTGTTTTCCGAAACTGGGAAACTGCCGCCTTCCCCTTCGATTCCGATTCGCGCCTCGCCCACGCGATCTGCTCCGCCGTGCCGATGAACATCGCCTTCGGATATCCGCGCGACCAGCACTTGATTCCGAGCTCCTCGGCGAGTTCCCTGGTTCCAGGAGCCTGTCCCGTCAGCGACATGACGATCAGATCGACCAGACGAACCGCGTGCCGCGCCGCAAGGGCGAGGGGGGTCGGCGTCGCCCCTCCCCCGCCGACACGTTCGAGAACCGGGTGGGCGACGGCGAGGCGGCGTTCTCCGCAGAGCTGCGCGGCCATGACACGCGCGGGAAGCGAGGCCGCCGGATCGGCGAGACAGGTGACGAGCCGCCGATCAAGTCCCTCCGCATCGACCTCGGCATCGAAGGCCGCGAGATCGGCCAACGCGCGAAGGGCCGGCGCGGCCACCGTGGTCGTGGTCTCCTGCGCGGCAGCTTCGAGCGCGGCGCGGATCTCCTCCGCCTCGCGCGCGTGCGGATCGTACGCGCCACGGCGATGTCTCTCCCGGGCGTAGAAGCCGAGGTGCTGGATGGCGAAGTGCCTGGACTTCTCGTCGTTCGCCCCGTCGGCGTGCAGTCGCCGCATCAGCTCGCCGTAGTCCTTCGAGAGGTCGCCCCGGTTCATGAGGCGCGTCATCGCGCGGTCCTGATCGGACGCCGCACGCGGCGAACCATCCGTCCGCGCGGCGACGGCGCGCCGGTCGTCGGTTGCGGCATCGACTCGGACGGGGGGATGACCCGTGTACTCACGTTGCTCCAGCGCCACATGCCTCGCGCTCTGCCGTCCAGCAATCCAGTACAAGCCGAATGCGAAAACACCCGCAGCAAGAGCAGCTACAAATAATTTTGACGTTAGATGCTTCACGGCGAAGACTAATGACCAGCACAGAATACAGGCGGGGACCCCAGCATCAACAGCAGATCCATGCCGCAATAGAGAGCCTGCAAAAGCACCGTCAGGCAACGATTCAATCGAATGAACAGGCAAAGGAACAGAGCTCCATTCAGGACTCCAACTATTCGCCAACACCAGGCCACCGTCAACGCCTTGCATTCCAAATTGGAGTCATTGACTCCCCTGAATATCGAATAGGTCTCGTCCACGATCCCATATCGTTCGCAAACAAGGCCAATCAACACCATGAAACCGGCCAATACCAATACAACAAACCACCGCTGCAATCGTCCTCTTCCAACCGTCTTTACGATTTTTCGGAACTGCTTTCCGACATGGAGAGAACCCACAAGTGTTTGACCAGCCAGAGCCTCCAGTAGAAACGAAAGTGTCAAAATGGACACAATCGTCATGGGCAATTCAAAGCACTCGCGAAGCAGCCTGTGGAAAAGGATCGGCATCGTTGTCTCAGACACCCTCAGCGTTCCAAGCGTATCAGCGCAAGAAGCATACAACACAAAGAAGAACATCAAGACAAGTGCAATTCCGACGAGAAGTTTGCAGAGAAAAGAACATCTCCCCGGCTTAACCGATTCACTTTCTTCCTCTTCAAACCGTTCAGATGGGCCTCGTACTTCCAACGCTGCCTTCATGTCGGTGTTTTGCATAGCAGATCATCCTTTCACTTATTCTTTGTGACACGGCAGTCCGCCAACCATTTCTCTGATCTATGTCACAAAATTGCGAAAGCCAAGCCAACAATGCACTGCAGAATGAGCAATCATATACAACAACTGCAACACAGCACCTAATGAATCAGAATCACCACCACGTTTTAAGAAAAACGCAACAAGAAAGAGATGTAATGCAAAGAATATGATGTCAAAGATCTTGCCGAGAACCTTCATCCTTCGACCGCTAAAATCCCGAATACATTTCCCTTGATAGACCATTACACCACCATCCATCTGGCAGAATGTCCTAACACAGGCAATGAGATATAAAGACAAGATGACGCAACGCATTATTCGGATATCAAACAAGTCTCCCACAAAAAACACAACATAGAATGCAGTTATAAAATGGACATAAAGAACCGTTTTCCTTATCAAATCAACTCGATTGCCTCGAATCCTAACACAGCCCATCAGTACACCCCCTTATCTCGACCATTCAGAACCGATGCTTTCCCACAAAGAGAAATCGAAATTGATAGATGTTTCAGCCCCCAATGACTAGGCAACGATAATCCACCGCCCGCAGCAACACCGTCCCACACGCGCATCGTCGCGCCCGCCGAGAGGGCTGCCAGCGCAACAAGTCCTCCGACATGAAGGCAGCCCCAGAATCTCGGCATCATTCGCAAATTCCTTTCATAATCGTGACCTTCGTCCATCATATCAAAACCATTCTATCAGGTGCAAATCCAAAAATTTTAAATAGTGGAATCCCTGCGTGCCCGTAGTTCGGTCCGCACCGTAGTCTCGCAACCGTATTCGGGGCGTCCCGCAATTTGTTCAGCACAAACTTTCAGTTGAAACCTGCGGTTGATTTCCGCGTAACAATGGAGTATACTTGAGTCGGTAAAAATCCGAAGTTCAAGTACTGATTTTCTCCAAGGGGTTTGCAATGATAGAAAGGCATATCTGCGAATGGGTGAAGCTGATGGCGCGAGAGTATGCCGTCATTTCAATTATGGGGCCGCGGCAGTCTGGAAAGACTACGCTTGCCAAGATGCTTTTCCCCGATTACGGGTATGTCAATCTTGAAGATCCCGATTTACGAAGGGCGGCGGAAGTGGACGGAGCGGACTTCATGGCCAAACATCCCGCACCGCTTATCATCGATGAGGTTCAGCGCGTACCAGAACTCCTGAGTCGGATTCAGGTCAAGGTGGATGAGGTCCCTTCACGCAAGGCCGCATATATCTTGACCGGGTCTCATCAACCCGCATTGCGTCAGGGGATTTCTCAATCCCTTGCCGGTCGAGTCGCCATTGCAACCCTGCTACCGCTCTCCATCGGAGAGATCGCGGAGTCAGGGTCTCTGCCGAATCGAGAAGAACTTATCTTCAAAGGTTTCATGCCTCGCATCTATGGCGAAGGAGCGACGCCCGGTCCGCTCTACTCGAACTATCTGGCGACGTATGTCGAGCGAGATGTGAATGTCTTGCTGGCTCTGAAGGACAAGCGTCAGTTCGAGACTTTTCTTCGGTTGATGGCCGGGCGTGTCGGCCAATTGGTCAACTACGAGTCTATCGCAGCGGAAGTGGGCGTAAGCGCGGCAACGATCAAGTCCTGGCTTTCAGTGTTGGAGGCGAGCTATATAACATTTTCTCTGCCGTGCTACTACCGTAATTTCGGGAAACGATTCGTCAAGGCTCCGAAGGTGTATTTCACCGATGTCGGCTTGTGTTGTCATCTCCTTGGAATCAGAGAACCATCGCAGGTCGATCGAGATCCTGTCTTCGGGGGAATCTTCGAGAATCTTGTCGTTGCCGACATTCTGAAATCAAGGTACAACAAGGGCCTTGAACCAGACATGTACTTCGTTCGCGACTACAAGGGTTTTGAGGTGGATCTCCTCGTTGAGAATGGCCGCAAGGTCGATTTGTTTGAAATCAAGTCCGCTGCAAGTTTCCATGAATCCTTTGCCGACAACGTCAACCTTCTTTCGAAGATCATGGACAATGTCGGACGGAAGACCGTCGTCTATTCGGGACAACCTGCTGCGGCACAAGGGGTTGAGTTCGTCAACTATGCGCGAAACTGGATGTAACCACGGCATTCGTTCATCCTATCAAAGTCATCATTTCAGATGAAAATCAAAAAAATTAAATATTGGAATCCCTGCGCGACAGCCGTTCGGTCCGCACTGTAGTCTCGCAACCGTATCCGGGGCGTCTCGCCCCGGATTGTTCGTTATGAGATCTGGGGACTATCCCTGACGGAACTCCTACGCCCAAGATACAACCGGCACAAACAGACTGCAACTGCGCCCACTCCAACCAATGCAGACAGCTTTAATGCCCAATACCTCTTGATGTTGAATCGCAAAGCCATACCATTAGACCCCTGACAATCTTGCCGACGTCACTTCCCCGAGTCATAGTTCGTGCATTCAATGCCACGGATGGTCTGATAGGCCAATCTTCCAACCTGCCGCAGAATATTCCACGACAAGATTCCCAGGGAGGAACACATGAAAAATCTCATCGTCATTCTGAGTACAAAGAAACTCTATCCGAACATTTGAATCAAAGCTCACACGAACATCAAATTGATTAAACATATCAATTCGTAACAGTTTTCCAAAGTCTATTTCTTC
>JAUNMP010000244.1:1819-6489 GCA_030537465.1 bacterium | reverse complement strand
CGAAATCATGTAACCATCCAGGTCGCCATCCGTAAACCAGGCAAAGGAGAACAGCAATGGAAAACATCGTTATGGACATCAACAATCCCGAGAGCATCACCGAGGAGAAGATCGTCGCGGCGCTCAAGGAGATCGGTGACGGCGCGACCTTGCGTGCTTTGCGCGGCATTTCCGACGAGGAGATGGAAGCGATCTACGCGATGGGCGTCAATTTCTACAAGGCGGGCAACTACGAGGACGCCGAGAAGGTCTTCAAGTTCCTCACAATGTACGACCACATGAGCTCGCGCTACTGGACGGCGATGGGCTCGCTGCGCCAGGCGCAGCGCAAGTTCGCCGAGGCCGTCGAGGCCTACAAGTTCGCGAGCTTCCTCGACCTCGAGAATCCGAAGCCGATGTACTACGCGGCCGAATGCATGGTGGCCCTCGGCCAGAAGACCGAGGCTCTCTCGGCCCTCGCGGCGCTCGAGCAGTACGCGCCGAAGACAACGGAAAACGGGCGGAACTACCTCGCCAAGGGCGCGGCGCTCAAGGCCCTCATCGAAAAGTAGGAAGGGAACGGGGCGAACCCCGTAGACAGGAGATTTGACCATGGACATCAAGATTAACGGAAATGGCATGCCGAACATGCCGGGCGACGCGCAGATTACGGAAATGACGCAGAACGCCGGCGTGGACTCGCAGAAGATTCTGGAAGCCGCGCAGGTGATCGCCTCGCTGCTGGGTGGGTCGAACGTACAGGTGTCGCAGACGAACGGCGTGGAGGGGCGCACGGGCGCGAATCCCACGACGTCCGTGCCGGAGCTGGACGAGGCCGATGCGGAGAAGGCCGGCAAGGCCGATCTGGAGGCGGTTGTCGCCTACCTGCAGATGAAGATGGACGAGAAGATGGCGGACGTGCAGAAAACGCGTATCAATTCGCTCAAGGGCCAGCTGGAGTCCGCCCAAAAGACGCAGATGGAGAAGATCGAGAAGTCCATCGAGGAGGCGCGGAAGCAAGAGGCTGCCGCCAAGGCCCAGAAGGCCCTGGGCTGGCTCTCCGCGATCGTCTCGGTCTTCGTTGCGATTGTCGTCACGGTCTGCACGGGCGGTCTGGCCGCAGGCTTCGCCATCGCCGGCGCCGCGCTGGCGGTCACAGGCGCCATCATGAACGAGACGGGGGCCACGAAGGCCATCTGCAAGGCCATCTCGAAATCGCTGCAGGAGCATCAGGGTCTCTCCAAGACCAAGGCGGATGCGGCGGCGCAGGGCATTTTCGCGGGATGCGAAATCGTCCTGGGGCTCATCTGCGGCATCGGCGGCGGCGTTGCGGCCAGCTCTGCGGCGGCCAAGGCGGCGGCGGAAGGCGTGAAGGCCGTGGCCACGGGAGCCAAGATGGCCAAGTACATCATATCGGCTTCCACGACGGTGCTTCAGGCGGGCGGGCTTGCCACTGCGGCCGCGTCCACGGTGATCGGCTATCAGGCGGGCACGAAGCAGGCCGACGCCACCGAAAACCAGGCGTACCTGACCAAGATCCAGAAGATGCTGGAGGAGTGCGAGGAGGATCTCGAGGCCATTCTGGACCAGCTCATGTCGGCTGGCGCCGACATGCTCTCGCTCCTGGAGTCGCAGACCGACACGGCCAACAAGATCACGCAGGAAATCGGCATGCAGAATGCGTGAGAAAAGGTGTAACCTCGTGGCGTGTCGTGCGTAGACGGCATGTCACGAGAACCACATGCAAGAAGGAGATTTCCCATGAACGTTTCTAACACCAATTGGACGAACGTCGTCAACACGATGCTGCAGGGCAGCGAAATCGAAGGCGCCGACAAGATCCAGGCTTCTGCCGTGCAGGGCGCAAACGGCGACCTCGTCGTCTCGTTCAAGGGCGGGGATGGCCAGACCTACACCTTCACCGCGGCACTGCCGGAGCTGGACGAGGCGACGGGTGAACCGACGCCGGAGGCCATGGCCGCCTTCGAGACCAAGCTCGACAAGGAGATCAAGGAGTTCGAGAAGTCCTTGAAGGACTTCGGGAAGCTTGTCAAGGATCTGGACGTCAACGCGAATTCGACCGGCACGAACAAGGTCCTGTTCGACATCTACGCCCTGATGAACCTGATGCTGGAGATCGCCCAGAAGCAGCGCGAGGCCGCCCGCAACGAGCGCAAGGCCGACCTGGACCGTGCCGTCCAGGACATCAAGAACCAGGCGGACATCCAGCGTGAGGCGGCTCGGTTGGGGGTTTACCTGGCGATTGGCATGGCGGTGGTGAACATTGGACTGCAGCTCGGCGCGATGGCTGTGAGCAATTCGGGGACCAAGGCCGCCTATGAAATGGAGGCCAAAGCGGGGGTCGATCAGGTCGCCGGAGATCTCAAGTTGCTCACGGCGAAGGACGGCGCGGCCACGCAGAAGAACCTCAATGGCATTGAGTCGAAGCTGGGAGCGGATCAGGTCTCCGCGCTTAAGACGGGGACCTTCAAGGATACCTGTGAGGCCAAGACCGAGCTTGACACGGCGACGAACACCTATGGAAAAGCAGTCGAGGCGCGTGAAGGCTACATGGCCAAGACCGAGGCGATGAAGTCCGAACTTCCCGATGTCGAGTCCAAAATCGAAGCGAAGACGCAGGAGGTCGGCGCACTTGAACAGGAAGTCCAGGACCTGGAGGAGGACTTCGCGGCTAGCACGAGGGATAATCCCGGTCTGGATCCCAAGGATTCCCAGGTTGGACAGGAACTCGCGGAGAAGAAGGCGGCCTTGGAGACGGCTCGCGGCGAACTCAAGGCCCTTCAGACCACCAAGGAGCAGACGGAGGCTCGCCTTAAGCCCGACGATCCGGAATTGGCCAGGCTGAATCAGGCTGTCGACGCTGCCGAGACGAAACTTACGCAGGCGAAAACCAACTTCGAAGGCAAGGCCAACGCCGACCTGACGCGGCTGGACGGCGAACTGGCCCAGGAGCGCATCAAGCTCGATGAAATGAAGAAATCTGATGCCAATCCTAAGCCGACCGATGCCGAGATCAAGGCGCAGGAGAAGAAGATCGGCGAACTCGAGCAGCAGCGGACCTGGGGACGCGCCTATGCGACGGACGTGAAGATGAAGGCCGGCATGAAGGAGTCCATTGCGGCTGACATCAAGAACTGCGAGACGATTGTCGGGCAGAAGATGGACATGCTTAAACTGGACGGCGAGTATCGCGGGTACATGTCCCGGGCCAAGACCTTCGAGGCGGCCGGTCAGCTCGCGCAGCAAATTGGGAGCACCCTCAATGGCATGGTCCACAATGTGTCCGAGATGGAGGCTGCCAGCGCCACGGAAAAACAGGCCGAATCCAAGGTGCACGAGAACATGCAGCAGGAGTCCGAAGATCTCGCCCAGAGCGCCGTTCAGCTCCTGAAGTCCGTTCTCGACCTGCTCCGGCAGGTGCTCGAGGCGGAAAACCAGTCCATCCGGCAGATTGTGGCGTAAATATGGGTACGACAACGATAGTGCAGGCAAATGACCTGGGTCTTTCCGTGTTCGGAATGGCCCAGGTTGACTATTCCGTCGGGGCCGAGAGCAATCTCACTTACGATCAGGTCGTCGCGCGCATGGGGCTTTGCCGCGCCACCGCGGTCGAGAGCGCCATCGCGCCCTACACGGAAGCTCTCAAGGCCCGGCAGAAGAAGGCGGAGGATCTCGGCACCGCGTTGGCGAACATCGCGGCGGGACTCGCCCAGCACAAGTCCGACCAGAGCGTCGACAAGACCATGAACGTGGGGAGCGAGACCTACACGCTGTTGAGCAGATACGATCTGGTCAAGTATGATCTTGGGTCGAATGGCGACATCAAGTTCGGCGATCTTCAGAAACTCCAGACGGACGTGCAGTATGCGCTGGACGTCAACAACAACGACATCCAGCAGGATTCCGCGACCCTCCAGGGTCTCGTCCAGAAGCGCGACAACGCCTATTCGATGGCGACGAAGCTGATGAAGAAGGCCTGCCAGACGCGGACGACGGAGATCAGGTATATCGGGTGATTGGCTGGTTAGTTGGTTAGTTAGTTGGTTAAATTTGGGCGAAAGGGTACGACATGGCGGCGATACAGACAGATGTGGTGACGAACGCGAATCTGGCGCGCTGGGGCGCGAACGTGTATGGCGCGGAGTACGTGGTTGGCGGCGTGCGGGTCGATTTCCAGGACCTGATGGTGACCATCACCGAACAGCGGGCGGCGAAGGTCGAGGCCGAAGTCGAGCCGGTCTCGAAGCGCATGACGGCCCGGAACAAGGAGCTGGAGCAGCTGGGCGAGGCCTTGTCGGTGCTGAGCGGCATCGAGTCGCAGTGGAAGTCGGACGACAACGATGACAAGAGCTGGCCGAGCGATGCCGATATCAGCGATCTGGCGAAGGCCGGACTAAAGTTGATTGGCGTCGAGATTCCCTCTAATAGGAAAATCTCGAAGTCGAACTGCGAGAAATACATCCAGCAGATCAAGACGCAGATCGACAAGCGCAACAACGAGGCTTCGTCCGACATGACGCGTCTCCAGTCCCTTGTCGACCGCCGCGACGAATCCTACTCGACGGCCACGTCCCTCATGCAGGCTGTCGCCGACACCCGTTCGAACATCATCAAGAATATGTAAAAGAGAGTTCAAAGTTCCATGTTCAATGTTCCAGGTTCATGGTCCG
>JAUNMP010000244.1:0-1809 GCA_030537465.1 bacterium | reverse complement strand
CTGAAACCTGGAACTTTGAACCCAGAACTTGGAACCTGAAACCCGGAACTTTGAACCCGGAACTGAGTGACTCATGAGCCAAATTCTAATCGAAAGCCTCGGTACGAGCCGGTATGCGCCGGTGAACATCAACGCGTACCAGTACAACGGCCTGACGGGGATCTCCTTCGGCCAGCTGATCATGGCGGTCTGCTGCTGCCGCGCCGCGGCGATTGAAGCGCAGAGCGTCGTCAAGATGAACCAGCTGACGCAGACGACGGACTTCCTCACTGAAGCCTCCGCCGTCGCCGCGCGTATTTTCACCGCGTCCTCCGTGAGCGGGGACGACAAGGAGTTCATCGAGAAAAAGATGGGCATCACGGACGCCGATTACGACATCAGCAGCTATGACAAGCGGATGGCGCTCTTCGCCAAGCTCAAGGGCAAGCTGGACGACGCGACGAACGAGTCGCAGGAGCAGACGATCGCGCTGCAGTCGCTCGTGAGCCGCCGCGACGTGACCTACAACACCTCGGCCGCGACGGTCAAGGCGCTCATGCAGTCCGCGATGTCCCAGGCCGCCAATCTTTAGGAATTAGGAACAAGGAACCCGGAACCTTGAACCTGTAACTTTCAACCTTCAACCTGGAACTTCCCTATGTCAGTCTTTGGAACTTCGGCGATCGATCTTTCGATGTGCGGCAGCGACGGTCAGCAGCTGACCGCGAACGTGTATCTGCTCGAGGGCGTGCAGAACGCCAACGGGACGCTCCGCGAGATGTCCATCGGACAGCTCGTGATGGCGATCTGCCTCTCGCGCGCGACGGAGCTCGAGCAGAAGATCGTGGGCAAGATGGAGGGTCTGGCGGCGACGTCGGCCGACCTCGAGAAGCTGACGGCACTGGACCTCGACATGGTGAACTGGTATTCGGACACGGGTAACAAGAACAACAAGTGGGTCAACCCGACTCCTTTCAAGGAAGCCATTGAACTTGCCGGATTGACATACCCCTCCGGCGGATGGGCGTACAGCGACCTCCCCGACGTCATCGCCAAGATCGAGTCGAAGATGGATTCGCTCAACTCCGTCTCCCAGACGACGCTGATCGACATCCAGTCGCTCACCTCCAAGCGCGACGACACGTACAGCCTCGTCTCCAACGTCCTGAAGTCGCTCAACACCGTCCTCATCGGCAACGTGAACAACCTGTAAGTCGATTAAAAGGGAACGGTAATGGAATACAGAGAACTGGTGGGTGGCTTCGCCGTGGGACTGGGCGTCACGGACCTCGCGTTCGACGAGGATGGTGTCGCGCGTCTGGCGGCGGACGACATGGTGATCTCCTTCATGGAGGTGCCCGAGCGCCGCGCGATCCTGACCTGGGCCAAAGTGGCGACGCCACCGCCGGAAAACCTCACGCAGCTCTACAAGATCCTGCTCGATGCGATGTTCATGGGCCGTGCGACGCAGGGCGCGACCTTCTCGTGCGAGGGGGATACGATCTACCTCCACCGAATGGACGGCCTCGTGGATCTCGACCCAGAGGGGCTCTCGAAGATCGTCGAGGAATTCCTGAATCTGGTCGAGAAATGGCGCGATGTCATCCAGTCCTTCCGCGCCGATGAGACCGAATCCTCCGGGGATGCAGCGGAGGAGCCTCCCGCACTCGGCATGGGCGGTCCTTCCGGCTTCATGCAGGTGTAGCCTGGAGCTTAGAGCTGGGAGCTTGGAGCTTCCAGCTTTTGGCTTTTAGGGAGGGTCGCGCCCAGCAGCACCGGCTTGATGGCGGCCCACAGCGCCTTGCCGAGTTGTTTCCAATTTACATTCAG
>JAUNMP010000243.1 GCA_030537465.1 bacterium | reverse complement strand
CCGCTAGAATGTGCGTCGGAGGAGCCCATCGAAAAAATGGGGTAATTCCAAAGGAAGGCAAAATGGCATGAAAACGAGACTGATGATAGTTGGTGGTTTGACTGCGGGGGCGCTTTGGGGTGCTGCGACCTATGATGCGACGACGAATCCCGGAGATTTGATTGTCAATGTGGATGCAGAGGGCGCGACTCTTGATGTGTCCCAGGTGGTTGCCGGTGTCACGAACATCGTCAAGACGGGGAGCGGCGATCTGACAAGTGTGCCGCTCTCGGGTTATACGGGCAATTTCTCGATCAACGAGGGGTGTCTGCTCGTCAATACCCAATATGATCTCGGTGCGGACAATGTAGGCATCGTCTACATCAATGATGGTGGTACGCTCCGAGGTGTCCAGACCTGGGGCGACTGGGGCAATGTCGTCGCGCGCGGCAAGCGCTTCATCATTTCAGGTGCGCCGGCAGAGGGTCTTGACGGCAAAATCACCCGTCTCGCTTCAGACAATGGAGCCAGTCGCTCCTGGCTGGGCGCGGCCTCGACGTTCGATCTTCGCGACGATGCGACATTCCGCGTTGACGGACAGCGCCTCAAGATTCAGAATCTGATCGTCTTGAATGGGCACACCTTGACATTTGATCCCAAGAACAATCAATCGCAGATTCAGGTCGACTGTCGGCTTGACGGCGACGGGCGGATCGTCTTCAAAGGACGCTCTTCGGAAAATGCCACGACGCTGCCGTCGGTGACCTACCAGAATGAAGGCGGTCTGTTTGGCTTCCGTTCCTCTGCGCCTCCGGGGACGCTTGTCGTCTCGAACGCGAGTTTCGAGGCGCGCAATCTGATGGACTCGCAGGGCGGTTCTTTGGAACTGCACAATGCCTATTTTCGGTCGACGCGCCACGGTCTCAGAAACGATCTGACGTCGACCCGATGGCAGGGGCCCGTCTCCATCTTTGGACGAGCCTGGCTGCAGAACTATGCCGACCGTACCAACACGATGACCATTGCTGGACCGATTGGCGGGAGCGGGACGCTCTCGATCGGTCCAGGCTGGCTCAATCTCTTCCAATCGCAGGACAGTTCGTTCTCGGGCGCCGTGACGGTGAGGGGGACAAACAATGGCAAGGTCGCCAATGAACACAGTGGACTCGCCGTACATGACGCGTCGCCGCTCTTTCCGCAGGCGACTTCGGTTACGATCACCGATGGTGCAAACCTTCTGATTGAAGGAGGAACCTCCACGGAAATGGCCCCCCTCGTCTTTTCGGGTGCCGCGAATACGACGTTTGTGGGTGGCGGCGTGGATCTACCGTCGATTGGACGTCCTGTGACGCCGAGTTTGGTGAAATCCGGAGCCGGCGCGCTCGATTTGAAGAGCGCCGTCCAGGTGACGGGGACAGCCTTGCTGTCCGAGGGTACGCTTCGCCTGTCGCCTCGCATCTACGGTCATGCCGGCTTGATGGAGGGCTACTATGTCGACATGAGCAAGGGTTGGGATGTCTCCGGGCAGAATATTTGGTGCACGAACGGAGACAAAGTCGATTCAAAGATCCCTGCGGATGCCTGGGTGTATTCCCGTCAGGGACCGGTGAAGCTTCTGGATGGCTACCCCAATGCCATCTCGAATAATATTGCCCGTTCCACGGTCTACATGTACAAAGGCTATATCTGGAACCGCAATGCGACAAACGAGACCTGGCAGTTTGCCGTTCATATGCAGTATCGGTGCCTGATTCGTGTGAACGATGCCTGGACGCCCTGGAACGGAACGGGGGAGTCGCTCAGTGCGACGAACATCTTCGCGACGACGGTCAAGCCAGGTCCCAATCCCATCTATCTCTACTCGGTCTCAGCCGCCTGGAACGCGGGGCAGGCGGTCAGTTCGCGTTTTGGCGGCATGGGCATTGCATACAACGACCATCCGACAGACGGCGTGACCAATGTTGCGGACTTCGTCAAGTTGGAGGATGGCGGAACGGGTCGGCTTCTGACTATCGACGAGGTCGAGGACGAGACTGCCGCCGCCGCGTTGCTGCCGACTTTCGGGGTGCTTGATTGCGCGGCAGGAACGACCTTTGATTTGAACGGCAATGACTTCCGCCAAGGGCGTCTGGTGGGCCTGCCGACTGTCGCGAATGGAAATCTCTCGATTGACGGAGCCTGGACGGTGGCAAAGTCCGACGTCGAAGATGGCCAGACAATGTCCGTGGGCGGAAGATTGACGTTCGGCGATGGCGCCGTCATCTCCGTGGCTGGCGCGGCGCCGGCAAAGGGCACGGGTGCCTATGTCCTTGCCACGGCCACGTCGATCACAGGTACGCCCGTGATCGATCCGTTGTGTTTCTGTGCGAAGAACTGGCGTGTGAAGACAACGGCGACCGAGGTCAAGCTCGTCTATCAGCCGTCGGGAACGATGATTCTCTTTCAGTGACGATTCGGGAATTAGAATATGAAAAAGACAAGAATGCTTGTGGCCACAATGACGGCCTGTGTGATTGGAACACTGTGGGCGGCGGAACCCGTCCGTGTGATCTTCGACACGGATATGATCACGGACTTCGACGATGTGGGGGCGCTCGCGTGTCTGCACGCCCTCGCTGATGCTGGCGAGGCCGAGATCCTCGCAACCGTCACCTGCACGCGTGGCAACGCGAGCGTCGGAGCGGTCCAGGTGATCAATTCCTACTATGGTCGTGGCGACCTGCCGGTCGGCTGCGTCAAGGACATTGGCATCGTTGGCGACCACGCTTGTCACAATGGCAAGAAAGTCGATCCCAATTCGCCGCTGATTGCGCCGGACAAGCTGCATGGTGATGGCGGACACTACAAGTACCGCAAGCTGCTGGCGGACTACCCCGGCTGGTACACCTATGCCGATTCCGATCTGGCGCCGGACGCCAACGAGGTCTACCGCAAGGCGCTTGCGTCTGCACCAGACAAGAGCGTGACGATCTGCTCCGTAGGCTTCCTCTCGAATCTGCGCCGTTTGCTTGAGACGAAGGGCGACCAATACTCGCCCCTTGACGGCAAGGCGCTCGTGGCTCAGAAGGTCAAGGTGTGGGTGGCAATGGCCTGCAAGTACCCTCGCGGCAAGGAATACAACTCCATGTGGGATGCGGAGAGCTCGAAGATCGCGATCGACAACTGGCCGACCCCGATTGTCTTCTCCGACTGGGAATACGGTTCCGACGTCTTCGCCGGCCGAGCCATCGCGGAGATGGAAGGGCCGCGCAATCCCGTCAAGGACGTCTTCGCCGGCAACATTCCCTCGCGGGAGGAGGTCCGCAAAGATCCGGCGCTCTGGCAGCGTCGCTGCTTCGGCATGGGCGGACGCAGCGCCTGGGACGAAACGGCCGTGCTGGCGGCGGTCCGCGGTTTCGACGCCTACTTCAATGTCCATCGTGGCCGCTACAAGATGATTGGCGACAAGGGCGAGAACGAGTGGGTCCCGTGCGAAGACGGTCCTCATATCCGCATCACCGAGAAGATGAACAAGGACGAAGTCGGTCGTGTCATCGACGGGTTGATCACGCGTCCGCCGGCCAAGACGAAAAAGTGATTCGTCGAGGTGATGCGTGAGAAAATCAGTTTCATTCTTTGCTCTTGCCGTGATGTGGTCTTCTGCTGCCCTCGCGGAGATGTTCAGTGTCTATACGCTGCCGACCGTGAAGGGCCTCAATGCGTCCATAACGGCGCAGCGGACGGGCGATGAATGGAAACTCGCCGTGTCGGCCGTGAATACGACGCCGACGAATGTCGTATTCAAACTCGTACTCGCCGCCGAACCACGGATTGCGGCCACGCGGTATCTGATTCCCGGTGTGCTCTACAACGGCAACGAATTTGTCGGGAAGTCCATTCCAAGCGAGGACAGAGCCGTCTCGCTGGACATGCCCAGTGGATGGCAGAAAGACGGTCATCCGTGGATCTTCGCCGGCGACCGCTGCACGATTCCGTCCTGCACGATTTCCGAGAATCCCCAGGAGGTCTTCGCGCTCTTTGCATCCGACGCCGACCAAAAATCGATCACGAGCTCCTGTTCGATGGAGAAGCTCGCAGATGGTTCCTTCCGTCATCTCATCTACTGGCCTGTGACTGAAGCGCCGGTCTCCTACACGGACAAGCGTACGTTCTCCGAGCGCTATGACACCTATCTCACGTTGGCGCCGGGGGAGACGTTTCGTGCAGATGCCTTTGCCTGCAAAGGTACACCGCCGTGGTCCAACTACGGTTTTGCCGCAGTCTTCCCCATCGCATGGAAAAACCTGAAGCACGAGACGAAGGCGCAGAAGACACTGGAGGAAACGGTGCGACTCGACCGCGTGTTCCACGCCTGGTGCCACCGCCGCAACGCGGAGGGCTCCTGGTTCGCGGGCGGGCACAATGACAAGACCTTTGTGATGGGCTACATGAACATCCCGAAGTCAAAGGAGGGGTATACGCTCGCCGACTATGGGCGCGACAACACGCTCAACAAGTGGTACAACAACGATGTCGAGACGTCGAAGACGCTGAAGCCGGGCGAGTATATTGAAAGTGCTGGAGCGAACGACATCGGGTTCGCCTCGCAGTCCTTCCTGAAGGCGCGTCTGGCCATCGCGTATGGCCTTGAAGACGGCAACGAGGAGGATGTCGCTTTCGGTCTCGAGGTACTGCGCAGCTGGATTCGATCGCGGCAGCGGCCGAGCGGACTCTTCCGCAGAAGACGTCCGTCGAAACCGGGAAGGACCTTTACAGACGCCTCCGAAGTCGGTTGGGCGATTGGCGAACTCTCCCGCACGGCGATGCTGTTGAAGGCGAATGGACGGGAAGGTGCAGAATTCGAGCAGTCCGCCAGGAAGGTGGTGGACGTCGTTCTGAAGGAGCGTCCAGGCGACGGTGGACTCGGCTCGCAGTGGGATTTCGAGACGGGCAAACTGATCAACCAGGCTGGAGATTGTGGCGGCTTCGTGCTGATGGGACTCGTTCGCTACTGGCAGCTGACCCGGGACGCAGAGGTCCGCAAGGCCATTGACAATGCCTTTGACTATTACTTTAGCCGTGACATCGATCGTTTTGAATGCAATGGCGGCGCGATGGATTGTTCGAGCGTGGACCGCGAGGGCATGCAGCCTTTTCTTTCCGCCGCCGTCGAGATGTGGCAGGCGACGAAGGACGAACGCTACCACGAGCGGGCGCAGAAGGCCGCGTGGTATTTTCTCTCGTGGGTTTATCTGCAGAATCCGGTCTATGGACCCGATCTTGACTTTTCGGTCTTCAACTGGCGCCCGGCAGGGTCGACAATCGTCGGTACCGAACACCCGGCGCTCGATGACTATGGCTGTCTGGTGATTTCGGAGCTTATCAAACTCGCCAGGGCGGAGAAGACACCGCTGTTTCGCGATGTCGCCGCGCTTATGTGGCGCAATGGCACGCAGGGATTCGCCTTCGAGGGACGCGAAATGTTCCATGCGCTGGAGCGCCCGATTGGATCCAAGCAGGAGGCCTGGTTCCCCACACGGTGGAGCAAGTATCGTGTGGGCGAGCAGAAGCGCGGCAGCCTGAACGACCATCTGATGGCGTGGGGCGGCACGTATCGCCTGACTTCATTGCTGCAGCTGGACAAGGCCGATCGCGATTGGCTGGCATCCGTTTCGCCGGTTGAGACGGAGGTGACGCTGTCGAACCTGTATGGTACAGCCCGCATCGAGTTGCGCGGCGCGAACATGCGGAGCTGGCGTTCTGTGGGTGGCCGCGAGGTTCTTGGCACGCTCGGCATTCCGATCTACTGGCCGTGGGCGATCCGCGAGGGCGCACCGGGGTGCGAGATTCACGGTCTTACGCCGTATTTCGATTGGACAGTCAAGGAACGGGGGAGCGATCGCGTGGTGCTCGTCCTGGAGGACGACGAATCGACGCGCCGCGTGTGGCCGCACAAGTTCCATGCCGAGATGGAATATAGACTGGGCGAGAAGCTGACTGTGGAATTCCGGGTCACCAACACGGATGTCGGGGCCTATTCGTGTACGGATCTACTTCATCCGTTCTTCCGTGTGTCCCATCCAAAGAATTGCCGCATAGGCGGTGTGAATGGAAAAACGTACTTCTGGAAGGCGGAGGCGGACAAAGGTGCCGACCGCGTGTGGAAGGGGGCATTCCCAATTAAGAAGATTGCAGGTGGAAAACCCGGTATCGTATTCGAGGCCGGCGACGGCGCCTTTACGCTGGTCGATGGCGACCAGCGCGTGACGGCGACGTTCCACGGCGGGGTCAAGTTCGTCACCTATGTGGCACCAGACGGATCCGTGAGCATGGAAACGGGTACGATCTACCGGGATCGCGCCTATGTGCTGAAGCCAGGCGAGACACATCGTGTTGGTGCAACCATTCAATGTCAAACACGTGAGTTTGAATGAATCGTCGAGATTTTCTGAAGATAATCGCGATGAACGGTCTGTGTTCATCCGCAACGACTGTCTGATGGCGAAAAAGGTTTTCCAAGATAATTCAAAGGGGGTTGAAATGTCGAAGAGAGGTAATTGCAAAACCTCGGTGTATCGGGGCCGGGAGGTCGCTTGACGGG
>JAUNMP010000024.1 GCA_030537465.1 bacterium | reverse complement strand
TCGGGTGGCAGGGCCGGCGACAGGGTGTCCGAGGGGTTTTGCAATTACCTCACAAGACTTGACATAGTTCTCAATGGTCACGCCAAAGATGACCATTGAGAACTATATGCATGTTTTTTTTAATCGCCCAATCCCAATCGTCAACACCTCTCATCGGTTCCAGACATAGTTCTCAATGGTCACAGCAAAGTGACCATTGAGAACTATTACAGGGGGATCGGCGTAAACTCGGCATTAACAGTCCTGTGAAACCAAAATTTGTGATAAAATACTGTTCATGCGCAAATTATGCTTCATTATCTTATCCGTGACCCTCGTCGGACTTGTCTTTTCCGAGGAGAAACCTCTTCCCACCTGGGCCTATGCCAACGTCTGGCCTCGCCATAATATGCTACGTCAACAGCTGATCGAGGCGATCCGTCGCGGTGACATCCCTGCCATGGAGACAACCTGCCGATCGGCGCTGGAATTCATGCCCGGCGACTCCACCTGGCACTACAACCTCGCCTGCGCGCTCGCCTACCGCGAACAGGCGGATCAGGCTCTCACGGAACTGGAGAAGGCCATTCTCTTCGGTTTCCGCGACGCCGCCGCCATCGAGAAGGACCAGGACTTCTCCCGCATCAACACCCTCCCCCGTTTCAAGGAACTCGTCCAGAAGGCCCGGGATCTTGCAGACAAACCTGTCCCCGGGCGCCCCGTCCCCGCTCCCTGCTACGCCGCCACGGGCGGAACGGCAACCCTCTCCGAGACGAACGTCGTCTTCAATTTCGACACCGGCGTCTACGACGCGCTTCTTCAGCTCGCCCCGCCCAAGACCTCACTCGCCGAGAAAGCCGCCACTTACTCCACCTCCCAGCCCAATGCCCGCGAGAAATCCATCCTGACCTCTTGGCTCGTCGATGGTTCCGCTGCCGGCAACATCGGCGACATCTATATCAACCGTGATCTCGGTCACTCCATGCTCGCGACCGGCGACTTTCCCCTCCTGACGACGCTCCGTCTCACCGCGGACGCCAAGCCTTTCCACGTCGATGTCAACCACCCCAACCTCTTCGTGGGCAACGCCGCCGTCTTCGGCAACATCTCACGCGGCTACACGAGCGGCCCCTTCTGGCGCTCGATGGCCCGCGCCTCCTTCACGGAACCCGGCGGACTCGCCGCCCGCATGGATCTCCTCTACCGTTCCAACCAGTTCTGGGTCATTCCCTGTGTCAACGACTACGGCAAGCCCGAGCTCGGCGACGTCTTCCCCGCGAACGCCCCCTTCCAGTTCATCTCCGAGGGTGCATCCTGGAGCGACCAGCCCTTCCTGCGCGCCGCCCTCGCCGCCTCCGCCGCCCTTGATCCCCAAACGAAGAAAGCCATTCTCCGCCGGAAGCTCATGGGACCGACCCTTCAGTGGCTGCTGCGCCGGACCATGCAGGGAATCAAATCAGAAAGCGACTACCTCTCTCCCCGTGCCCACCCCACGGCCTTCAATGCGAAGCACCTCGACTCCGTCGCGCTGGTCGAGAAGGCCCATGCCCTCAGACCCGAGAACATCCCCCCCGCCGTCAATCTTGCGGTCATCAACTCGCGCCTCTTCCCCATCCGCTTCCCCGTCGCCGGTGTCGACTATCCAGACACGGTCTCGGAAGTCCTCTTTGCGACATCGTCGGCTATCTCCTTCGTTCTCCGCGCACCAGACGGTGAACGCACCTTCCTAATCCGCGCCCAGACCTTCCCCGAACAGGATCCCCTTGCGACCTTCACCTGGAAAGTCGTCCACGGTGACCCGTCTGCCGTCAAGATCTCCGCCCCCCTCGGCGAAACCCTCAACACCCCCGAACGCGGCTTCGCCCAGATCACGATCGACCGCCGTACGCTCAAGGACCGCATTGACGTCGCCTGCTTCGCGAAGACCCACGGTACCGACCACGGCGCACCCTCGATCGTCTCCTTCTACCCGATTCCGCAGGAAACGCGCGTCTATCGTCCGGACGGCAAGATCGAATCCATCGACTACTCCAATCCCACGCTCGTCTACTGCGATCCCGCCCTCGCCCTCCCCCGTCGCTGGAAGGACACCTACACCTACTCGCCCGCCGGGAAGCTGCTTGGCTTCACGCGCTCCTACAACGGCAAGGACGCCGCCTCCTTCGCCCCCACCGGCGAGCGTGTCATCGAAAAGAATGCGGACGGTACCGCAAAGCGCGTTGTCCGCGTCAAATACACAGCTCGTCAAACCGGCAACCAGGTCCAGCCCCTTGAGCTCACCTACACCGACGATGGCGAACCCTTCGACGTGAAATGAAACTGATCCTCGCCCCCCTCGCCGGTTTCACCTCGGCCCCGTTCCGAAAACTCTGTGCCGCGCGCGGTGCCGATCTCATCTACACCGAGATGGTCAGTGCCGCCGGGCTCGCCCACGGCTCCTCCCCCACACGCCATCTCATGGAAGTGCTCCCCGGGGAAGGTTCCGTCGCATGCCAGATCTTCGGCTCCAAAACCGAGGAGCTTGCCCTCGCGACGGCCGAAGCCTCGAAACTTGACCGCTTCACCGAGATCAACCTCAACGCCGGCTGCCCGATGCCAAAAATCGTCCACGAGGGTGCCGGTGCCGCGCTCATTAAAGACCCCCAGCACGTCCACGACTGCCTCGCCGCAATGGTGCGCGAGACAACGCTTCCCGTCACGCTCAAGACGCGACCGGGACCGCGTCCGGACAAGGTTCTGATGCTGGAGCTTCTCGATGCCGCCGAAACCGCCGGCTGCAAGGGCATCACCCTCCACGGACGCTTCACCTCGCAGATGCACGGCGGACCCGTCCACTACGACCTGCTTGCGGAACTCGTCCGGAAGGCGAAAATTCCCGTCACCGGCAACGGTGGCGTCTACAACCGCCCTTCGTTGGATCTCATGGCCCAGACGGGCGTCGCCGCCGTCATGATTGGACGCGCCGCCGTCGCGAATCCGTGGCTCTTCTCCGATCTCCGCAGCGACGAGCCCGCCGAGGTCCTCGAAGCCCCCGCGCGTCGAACTGAACTTCAGGACGCAGCCTTCGCGGACCACCTTGCCAACCTTCTCGCCTTCCGCGAACAGTTGGCGACGCGATTCCCCAACGACCACATCCCCTCGATCGACGGTTACGTGTGTATGGCACTGCACACGCATCTCTTCCGCTATTTCAATGGGCGCCCCGGCTCCGCGGAACTGCGGCGGAAGCTCACCACCATCCGCACGCTCCACGAGGCGCTTGACGCCGTCGGTGGCCTGTCGTCTATTTCAACGCATTGAAAATGGAATTCCGCTTCCGGATCTGCGAATCCATTCTTAGAACATTCCCGCGACGCGATACACTTCATCCAACGTCGTCAAACCGTTCAAGCATTTTGAGAGGCCATCCTCGACCAGGGAGCGCTCGCCATGGATGCGACTTAACCGAACAAGCTCCCCCTCTGGCACGCCCGACGCAATTGCGGACGAAATTTCGCTATCTGGCTTGAAGAACTCGAAAAGTCCGATACGCCCGCGCATTCCCCGACCCGCACAATAGACACAACCTCGAGGACGCCAGACCGTCCGTCCCTCAAGATCCGGCATGCCAAAGGCAGCCGCCTCCTCGGCGCTGACGGCATAGGGTTCACGGCAGTGTGGACACAGAGACCGCACAAGGCGCTGCGCAATGGAAAGACGTAGCGTTGCCGCGGAGAGGTGCCGTTCAAGTCCCATGTTGGTCAACCGCGTCACCGTGTTCACGGCGTTGTTGGTGTGAAGCGTGGAAAGGACAAGGTGTCCCGTGAGAGCGGCCTTCACGGCCGTGTCAAGTGATTCGAAGTCACGGATCTCGCCAATCATGATCACATCGGGGTCATGACGCAGAATGGACCGAAGCGCCTTGGAGAAATTCACCTTGTCTCCGATGTCAACCTCCGCCTGGAAGATTCCGGGAATCTCGTATTCGATTGGATTCTCCACCGTGATGATGTTCAACGGCCGTAATTTCTGGAGATACTGAATGGCCGCATAGAGGGTGGTCGACTTCCCGGATCCAGTCGGGCCAGTAAGCAGCGTGAGTCCCTGAGGAGATGCAAGCACACCCTCGAACTTTGCGCGATCATCGTTGAGGAGGCCAATCTGGCCCAAAGTGTAGCTTTTGAGGCCCGTCTCCAGAAGTCGAAGCGTCACACGCTCTCCATATCGTCCTGGAAGCGTGGCCAACCGCACGTCAAGCGACGCGGCGACATCGGAAAAGGCCTTGGGAACATCCCACGAAAAAGCACCATCCTGCGGAGCCCTTCGCTCATCCAGTTTCAAATTGGCCATGACCTTCAAGCGACTCGTCACACTGGGCTGAAGCTCGGGAGGAACTCGCATGATTTCGTCAAGCTCGCCGTCAACGCGGAAGCGTACACGAATTCCCTCGCGATCAGGGTCGAAGTGGATATCGGACGCATGACGCATGAAGGCCGATCGAATGAGATAGTCCACCATCGAGACGGCGTCTTCGCGAACCACGTCGCCCTGAAGGGCGCTCACCCCTCCATAAAGTCTGCGCAGAATCGCCTGAATGGCATTTTCGTCGGCAGCCCATGCGATGACGGGAACACCAAGAGCACGCCTCAGAAGCGCAATTGACTGGACATCGGACGGATTGGACATCGCCACTATCAAATCACCGTCAATCCAGCAAAGCGGCAAAATGTTCTTCTGCAGCGCGAAAGCCGCAGGAACCTTCATCGCACAGGAGGGATCAATCAAAACCCTCGAAAGGTCCAGCCAATTCCCAGAAGCCACTACCAGAATCTCCCTATTTCCCTGCCTTTCGATCCTTCTCCGGGGGCACATCCAGCTTCAAAAGCTGAGCGTCGATTTCCATCCGAAGGCGCTTGATTCCAGCCAGATCCAATGTCTCGGAACCTGCAAGGGCGTGCTTCAAATACAACAAGCAGGAATCAAGGTTCTCGACCAGTGCTGTGACCGAACGATTCTTCTCAAGAAGGACCGCATCGAGCTTCCGGATCGTGAGTATCTCATAGGCCTCGGCTATCTCATACGGGGACTGTTCATCCTTCAGACTGGCCAGTACCGCAGCATCGGACTTCTCGCGCGTACGCTGTGCGGCATCTCGTAGCACCTGGGTTGCCTGGTCCGCGTTGCGCTGTTCACGAGTTCGCTGAGATACGAGGCGTGTTGCGTTGTATTGGTCCCGAAGCTGCCTCAATCGATCTGTCAACATATTGAGTTCGGCGGTAATGACGGACCGCTCCTTCGTCGTCGCGAGCCCCAACCGACGCTGGAGGGTCTTTCGCCGCCTCTCGACCTGTGCGATTTCCTGTTCCAGCTGTTTTTCGGCTCTTGCGGAATCAGCCTGAAGCTGACTCGCCTTGGCGCGAGCATCGGCGACCGTTTTCTTGAACTCCTCCTCATTGCGGGCAAGGGAACTCTGCTTCTGTTTTTCGATTCTGGCGGCCCTGCGGACCTTTTCGGAAAACTCGCCACGCTGAACCGCAAAATCGGTCCCCAGATGCTTCAGCGCGATCGCATTCAGTTTCTCGTCCTTTAGCATCATATAGAGAGCGGATGCGCGCGTCCCCTCCTTGTCGGCGATGTTCTTTTCGGAAAGCTCCCCCAGAAAATTAGACATCTCCATGCGGTCCGCCACAAGTTCCGCCAATGTCACCTTGCTATTCTTCACCCTCTCTGCAAGAATCTCCGTCTGCGCCGTAACAAACTGGACCAGGGATGCATGGGCGCTCTTCGTCTCACATGCCTCCGTCTGCTTCCGCTCCTGCCGAAAGGCTTCCCGACGAATCGCCTCCTGCTTCTCCCGCTTCTGCGAAGGAAGTTCAAAATCACATCCCGTCAACAGACATGCCATCATGGGCATTATCCAGATTCTCATCCTCATTACCCTCCTATTTCTCCGCGGACTTTTTAGAAGTTTATCATTTCTGCGCGTCTTGTTCCATGTCTTATCCTGGAATAATTCTCATTGGCACACTGTGGCATGACCAATGAGAACTATGTTCACCGTTTTTTCCGCACGGAGATGGTGCGGGCGGACTCGGCGGCGGCGCGGCGGTTCCAGTCGTGCAGAAACGGGTGAAGGTCGAAACCGAGATATGTCGCCTTCGCGCGCGACACGCTACGACGAACCGTCACATGCAGGCACTTGTCGACAATGCGGGACGAAACCTCATGCTTCAACCAGACGTCCTTTTCGTCGCGCGGGTTGCGGATGGTGAACGACTTCGGCAACGCGTCAATCTTCGTATACCCTTCGGGGAAGACGATCTCATAGGTGTCGATCACCTCGCGTCTCCCATTCAGGCCAATCGGCGAGCGACGGCGCTCGCCACCCACGCCAAAGACCTTGCCGGTGAAGTCATCGATTGTGAGCCTGATGCAGTCGTCCTTCGAAACCGCATAACCCTCCGCATAGGCTTTCAATGACAGCGTGAATGGATAACCCTCCACGTCCGTCTCCAGTTCCGATGTTGCCGTCGCGTTCTGGGCGAGCGCCCCCAATAACTTCTGGTGGAAACGGCTTCGCATCTCCGGCAGCAGTTCCGTGAAGCGCTTCCGTAGTCCCCCCACTCCCGAGCCATAGGAGCAGTTCCGAACCGTGAAGTCGACGGCACCGTTCTCCCGCACGTCCATCCGGCAGTAGTTGTCGTCCCGCGTCACCCACTCGGACGAAGCGGCGGCAATGCGTCCAAAGGAGATGCACTGCGGGTCGAAGTAGGCGTTGCCGAGATTCGAGCTCGCCTCCGGCGGCGTGTAGTCGTTCTCGGTCGACAACCAGAATTCTGTCTCCTCGCGGAGGAAGGGAATCCCCGCCGAACGCCAAACAGCATGGACGACCAACGTGCCGAACGTCCCCGGGCGCGGCATTGCACGCCACTTCTCCTCGGTTCCCTGGAATCCCAGCGCGTCACCTGCGACAAGGGCGAATGAACAATCGAAACCCGCGGCCTCGAGCATCACACGGAAAAGATTCATGTAGTCGGTCCGGGAACCGTAGCCCTCGGAGAGCACGCGATCCGGCGCCGTGAAGGCCTGGGCAAAAGGCAGTTCGAAGAGACCTGGTCCCGTCACGCGGATCTTCCGCAGGAATCGGCGGAGCGCGCGGATGCGGTCCGCTGGCGCGGAACAATCCGCCACCAGCTCCTTCGCCCTCGCGCGCGCAATCGCCGTGCGGGACGAATCGTCTGACCACGGAATCCAGATCGATCCTTCCCCGCGAGCCGCAGCAAGTGCTCCAACAAGCGATGCGCCATAGCCCTCCCAATCGGCAAACGAGGCCGAGAAGCAGGGCCGCCATTGAGAGGTCGGCGGCTGTGAGGGTTCGTCGGGCTCGCGGGACGGATTGTGCATCGTCCAGGAATAGACGCGTTCATGGGCATTCGTCGTCACCTTGAGAAACTTCGCGAGAAGGCGTGACGTCCTCTCACGGAACTCGAGTCCCTCGGGGATGTGCATCTCAACCTTCTCGAAATCCACGGGGTTCCGTCCTCCAAACGTGTAGGAGAACGCCTCTGCCACCGGCGCATTGGTCACAGACCGCGCAACGACATAGCGCACAACACTGCCGATCTCCACGCCGGGCAGATTCACGACGAGAATCTTCGATGCGGGATACCGCGGCGCGGAGGCCGCCCAACTGCAGTCCATCACATTGATTTCCTTCGGCGTAACTGAAAGCACCTTCCCATTGCGGTTTGAGACCGTCGCCGAAACGAGCTCAATGCTCCGCGTGGATGGTGCATAGGTGAAGTTCAACTCACTTGACGTCTGCTTGCCACGGTAGGTGAGAATCTCCTTTTCGACGACATTCGTCGTGGTCCAGGAGTTCGGCGAGGCGAAGTGCATCACCGTCGACTCTTCGCGAATGTGAATATTTGCGTTCTCGTCCTTCCGCACCTTGAAGAAGGGTCCCTCGCGTTCGGCGGTCTCAACGTCTTTCCGCGCGTTGCGCAGGGCCTCATATGTCGCCACATCGAAGTTCACATCCTCCACACGCATCGTACGCCGGGCCGTCAGCACGCCATTCGTGCAGGCAATGGTGCGGGAGAATGAGTAAGAGGGGTGAGAGGGGTGAGGGGTTGAGAGGGTTGTAGATGATGGGAGGGAGAGAACGGGGGCGACGGAATCGTTAAGGGTCAAACGCAAGGTTTCGTCGGTTGCCGCAGTGCAGGGCAGTACCAGCGGGAAACGACGCTTCTCCAGGGCGGTGTTCTCATCGAGAATCCCATTCGCCACACTCAGACTAGTCGTCGCGAAGGGCAACGTCAACGCATCACGCGAACGCCCGCGGAGTAGAACCTCGGGAAGACGGACGACCGTCTTCGCCGTCAGCTTCTCGTCCGTATTCCGCAAGTCAGATGGACGGATTTCGACAGAGAGCAGTTCCGCGCCCGATGCTACGCCCCGCCAGACTCCCTCAAACCACTTCCGACGCTGCTCGGACGTCTTCTTCAGGAGCGAATGCCGAACCGCGGTGTCGTTGATTCCATCGAACTCGAACGAAGTCATCAGCAACACGTCGCCATTGGCGTCAAGAGAACCTTCGGAGGCGACGCGCAGGAGATTCTCCTCTGCCGAGGCCACGGGGGAGGTCTGCAGTCCCTCGCCTTCAGGACGTGCCACGAGGTATGACTTGTCCGAGAGATAGGCCGGTAGCAGGTCCTTCGTGGATTCGTCTGTTGGATCCATCAGCTGGTAACGGCCCCCTGAAGCCTCCACGGCGACGATGGCATGATTGAAGAAGGGGCTGGGGATCTCCGCGTCCATCTTCGCTCCGGCGTGGATGAGCACGGGGAAGGCCTTGACCCCGGCGATGCGGCACATGGCCACAAGCAGCGCGGCTTTGTCGCGGCAGACGCCGTAGCGGTTGTCGAAGGTGACGTCGACATCGTGTGGTTCATAGCCGGGCGCATCGTCCTCGAGCGTCAGACCCATATAGCGGATTTCCTGCGAGACGAACTTGAAGAGCGCGCGAATCTTAGTCCTCTCATCCGAACAACCCTTCACAAGCCTATTGACCGTGTTCGTCATCGCCGACGTGGTCCTCGCGAGGTGAGGCTCGCACAGCTTCCAATACCAGCGGGACACCGTCGGCCAGTCCTTGATCGTGGATAGGCGCAGGGTCTGCGCGCAGCGGGAGAACGGAGGCATATTGGGCTCGGGGAAGGCCTGGGGCACATCCTTCGTCGTCCACTTCAACAACTTGCGTCCATTGGGAAGTCCACGGTCCTGAGCCCGGACAACCGTGTTCGTGAAGAGATTCCGGACAACGGCGTGGACAACAGGGAGCCCCGCAGGCTGGTCGACCGTGATCACCGTCGAGAGTATCGGCTGTCTCTGCTCGAGGAGATTGGCGTCCGCCCAGGCGTTCCTCATTCGCGCCTTGCGCGTTCGACGCCAAAAGCGAATATGACGGATCTCGCCAATCTGCAGGTCGGGAATCGAACAAGACACCTTCTTGTCGGCAGGATCGACAATGTTCGCGTCCATGCCGGAATTGTCTGTGGCGACCTTGAGTGTCTGGGCGAAGTCGATCGTGCGAACCACGCCATTCGTCCCCACGACCTCAAGGCAGAAGAAGCCCGCGTCGCCATAGCGCTCGTTGTAGTCGAGGGTCACGGTCGCGTGGGAGCGACGCCCCTTCTCCGTCAACACCTTGACCCATTCATCATCCCATGTGATTTCAGCCCCATCGGCCTCGAAACGCGTGTGGATGCGATCATCCACGAGCACACTGTCGGCATCGGGGAAACGGTGGACTGTCGCCTGTTCTGCGGCTAAAATGACCTTCCCCGGATCGGCGAGGAACTCCGTCGGCATTTCCAGGACAGGACCAGCAAATAAAGAAGTCGACAAAGCGATAAAACAACAGAAAATCTTCATGACGCGTATTTTATCACAACTCCGCGCCCTTGCGCGCAAGGGCTTGATTTGGTATTCTTATCCGCCATGAAAAAAGCTACATTTGCAGTGGCGATTGCCCTTTCGGCACTTGCTCAAGCCGCGACCCTCGACGGTCTCGCGGCAAAGGTGAACGATGCGGTCATCACGGTCGGTGATGTGGTGACCGAGATGCGGCGTATGAACACGGATCAGAAGCTCGGTTTCCGCGAAGCCTACAGCAATGCCGTCGAAGAGGCCATCAACCGCCGCCTCATTCTCAACGCGGCACTCGAGAAGAAGCTCGAGATGCAGGAGTGGCTGGTCGACAACCGCATCCGCGAGATCGTCAAGGACAACTTCGACGGCGACATGAATAAACTCAACGCGCAGCTCGCCCAGTCCAAGGTCCCTCTGACGGACTGGCGCAACCAGATCCGCGACGACATGATCGTAAACGCAATGCGCTTCCAGATGATCGACAAGGGCGCCGAACCGACCCCTGCCCAGATGCACAACGAGTATCTGATGCATCGGGACCGCTATTGCAGCGAGGCGAAGACGACCGTGAGCGTGATTCTGCTTCGTCCGCCGGAGGACGACAAGACGTCGTCCGTCGCCACGCGCGGCAAGGAGATTCTCGGCCGTCTCGAAGCCGGCGAGAAGTTCTCCGAACTGGCGAAGCAGTTCTCCGCTGACTCGCATGCCAAGAACGGTGGACAGTGGAAGGACGTGAAGCCCGACGAGGCATTTCGGTCCGAGATTGCCGAGGCAATCGCCAAACTCAAGCCAGGCGAAGCCTCTAAGCTCATCAACCTCGATGGCTGGGGCTTCATCGTGCGGAAGGATTCGGAGACGGCCGACACGCAGCTCACCTTCGAACAGGCCTACGACGAGATTTCGCGCAATGTGCGCAAGGAGGTCGTCAAGGCCCGTCATGCCGCCTGGATCGCACGGATGCGCGAAGAGGCCTTCATCAAGATCTATCCGATTCCGGACGAACAGTGAACCTCACAAGTCCATCCCAGGTCAAGGAGTGGTGCCTTTCCAACGGCTTCCATCCCAACAAGGTACTCGGGCAGAATTTTCTCATTGACCGCAATGCTCTCGAGGCAATCGTCGACGCCGCGGAACTGCCAGCGGTGGAGACTCGGCCCCGCGTGCTTGAGATCGGTCCCGGTCTCGGCGTACTGACCGAGGAGTTGCTGCGCCGCGGTGCGACCGTCACGGCCATTGAGAAGGATCCTGTCCTTGCGGCCCGTCTCGCAGAATCGCTGGGGAACCCTTCCGCACTCTCGGTGACGGCGGGCGACGCCCTTGACTGCATCAAGGACGGCACGTGCGACGACTATCCATTCCTCGTCTCCAACCTCCCCTACCAGGCCGGGACGCGCATCCTGCTGGAGCTGATCCAGCGAATCGAACATGCGCCAGAGACGATGGTGGTGCTGGTGCAGACGGAGGTTGCAGACCGCCTTGCGGCCGGCCCCGGATCGAAAACCCGTGGTCTCGCCGGAGTCTGGGCACAGCTGGACTATGACGTGAAGACCGTGCGAAAGGTCGCCGCCAGTTGCTTCTGGCCACGCCCCGAAATCGGATCCTCCGTCGTCAAGTTGACGCGACACCATCGAAACGATGCCCTCGCCCCAGAGACACGCGAGCTCTTCCATCGCCTCACCAAGCAGGCCTTTGAACATCGCCGCAAACAGCTGGGCGCCATCTTCAAAGGCGTAATCGAATCGACCGCACGTGCAGAACAGCTCTCCAATGAGGAGTGGCTGGAGCTGGCGAAGGGGCTGAGTTCGCGGCCGGTCACGGAGTGACCGGCCCCCATCCCCCTATATTTAGGTGTAGCGCAAAACCTCGTCGACAGTCGTGTAGCCGTCGAGAATCGCGCGCACACCATCCTCGCGCATCGTCCGCATGCCAAGCTCGCGCGCCTTCTCGCGGATGATCAGCGTGGGTGAGCGGGCATTGATGAGCTCACGGATCGGGTTCGTGACGCGGAGATACTCGAAGATGGCCTTACGCCCCTTGTAGCCCGTACCGTTGCACGTCTTGCATCCCTTGCCGAAGAAGAACTGGCGTCCGCCGATTTCGTCGCGCTGGAGGTTGATGCGGTCGAGGGTCTCGTCGTCGGGATCGTAGCCCTCCTTGCAGTCCTTGCAGCACGTACGCAGAAGTCGCTGACCAAGCACGGCCTCGAGCGTGGACGCCACCATGTACGGAGCCACGTTCATATCGACGAAACGCATCACGGCGCCGGCGGCGTCGTTCGTGTGCAGGGTGGAGAACACCAAGTGGCCGGTCAGTGCGGCCTGGATGGCGATTTCCGCCGTCTCCAAGTCACGAATTTCGCCGACCATGATGATGTCCGGGTCCTGACGCAGGAAGGCGCGCAGTACCTTGGCGAACGTGTTGCCGACTTCGTGATTGATCGGCACCTGGACGATGCCGTCCATATCGTATTCGACAGGCTCCTCGGCGGTGAGCAGCTTCGAGTCAACCGTGTTGATGCGGCGAAGCACAGAGTAGAGCGTCGTCGTCTTGCCGGAACCCGTAGGCCCCGTCACGACGATGATGCCGTTCGGCTTCTCGATGTCCATCGTGATCTGCTCGTAGACATCTTCCGGCAAGCCCACGTTTTCAAGATCGAGGGACGTGGCGCTCTGGTCGAGAATACGCATAACCACGGACTCGCCGTGGGAGGTCGGCAGGCAGCTCACACGCAGATCGACGGGACGGCCCGCAACCGTAATCGCGATACGTCCGTCCTGCGGGATACGACGTTCGGCGATGTTGAGGTTCGCCATGATCTTCACACGGGAGATGATGGCGGGAGCCATGGAAACGTCTGGAGCCTTAACTTCGTAGAGAGCGCCGTCAACGCGGTAGCGAATCTTGAAATCGTGCTCAAAGGGCTCGATGTGGATATCGGCCGCACGATCCACGACACCCTGGTAGAGAATCATGTTGACGAACTTGACGACGGCGTTGTTGTTCGCCGCGCCTTCGAGGGCGGCAACGTCGTTCGGATCGCTCTTGAGGCTCTCGTCGCCCTCCATGCCCTCGCCGATGGACTTGAGCATATCCGCCACGGAGTCGCTCGCGTCGCCATAGTGCTGGGAGATGCGCTCGTTGACGTCCTTCTCGCGCGCCATAACGAAGCGGACTTCCTTCGAAAGGGAGAACGCGACCTCGTCGGAGACGCGGGGATCCACGAGATTGGAGGTGGCCAGCGTGACGCTGCTGACATCCGCCCCCACGCAGATCACGTTGTACATACGTGCGATCGATGCGGGAATGGCGTTGACGACATCGTCGTCCAACTCCATGTTCGCAAGATCGACGATCTCGCACCCCTGATAGGCCGCCATCATGCCGAGGAGCGAATCCTCGTCGAGATAACCGCCGTCGACAATGATTTCCCGAGCGGTCTTTCCGCCGGAGTTTACCTGTTCCTCCTGAATCGTCTCAACGCCGTCCTTGTCGAGGACACCGTTCTGGACGAGGAGATCGAGCAGTGGGTCAAACTGTGCTGCCATTTAGCGACGCCCCATTTCTTCCTTAAGCTTCGTAACGACCGATTCGGGATCCTGCGATTTCGTGATGAGATCATCGTAGGAGATGTTTCCCTTCCGATAGTGGTCAAGCAGGCACGCGTCGAGCGTGACCATACCGAACTTCGCACCGGTCTGGATGTCTGAACGAATCTGAAAGGTCTTGTTGTCCCGGATGCGGCTGCGGATCGACGGCGTGGCGAGCATGATCTCGAACGCGGCGATACGACCGTGGATCTGTCCGTCTGGACCGAGTTTCGGCAAAAGAATCTGCGAGATCACGGCCTGCAGGCCAACGGAAAGCTGCGTACGGACCTGTTCCTGCTGATCGGTCGGGAACGCATCGACGATACGGTCAATCGTCTCCGCGGCACCTGTCGTGTGCAGGGTGCCGAACACGAGATGTCCGGTTTCGGCGGCAGTGATGGCCGCGCCGATCGTCTCGAGATCGCGCATTTCGCCGACGAGTATCACATCCGGATCCTGACGGAGCGCGCGACGGATGGCCTCCGCAAAGGACGGCACGTCGGACCCGACCTCGCGCTGCGTAACCAGCGACTTCTTAGACTTATGGTAGAATTCGATCGGGTCCTCGATCGTGATGATATGCACGCCACGCTCCTGGTTGATCACATCGATCATGGAGGCGAGTGTCGTGGACTTGCCGGATCCGGTCGGCCCCGTCACGAGAATGAGACCGCGCGGCTTGAAGAGAAGCTCCCGTACGGAATCAGGGAGACCAATCTGCCGAAGCGTGAGCAGCGTGGAGGGGATCATACGCAGAACGCAGCCCCAGCGCTTGCGCTCCTTGAAGACTGAGACGCGGAAACGCGTACCATCTTCGTGGGAAAGCGCGAAATCGGCACCACCGTTCCTCTCCACTTCGGCGACCTGCTCGGGCGTCATGATTTCGTGGCAGAGAGTGAACGTGTCCTCCTCCGTGAACGAATCGTCGGCAATTGCGACAAGCTCGCCATGAACGCGCAGCTCCGGCGGCATCAACGCGCGGACGTGCAGGTCGGACGCTCCTTCATCGATCGTCGCCTGCAGCAGGTCCTTCATTGTAATCTCAGTGGCCATAGTCACCCTTCGGTCGCGTCGTCAGTCCGCATCGCCCATCGTCGCCTGGAGAACTTCCTTGAGGGACGTCATACCTGAGGCAACCTTCAACATGCCATCCTCGCGCAGCGTACGCATACCCATTTCACGGGCGCGCTGACGCAGAATCGTGGAAGGCGCATGGTCGAAGATGAGTCGCTGGATCGTGTCGTCCACTTCGAAGATCTCGAAGATGCCCTTACGGCCCTTGTAGCCACCATTGCACTTGGCGCAGCCCTTGCCCACGTACATATGCTCGGGGATGACCTTGGCAATCGAGCCCAGCATCTTGAGATCGCGTTCGGTGGGCGTATACTCTTCCTTGCAGTTCACGCAGATCGCGCGCACGAGACGCTGCGCGAGGCAGGCGCGCACGGCGGAGGCCACGAGGAACGGCTTGCAGCCCATATCCGTCAAACGGGTGATGGCCGAAGGCGCGTCGTTCGTGTGGAGCGTGGAGAACACCAAGTGACCCGTGAGGGCCGCCTCCATGGCGATACCGGCGGTTTCCTCGTCTCGAATTTCTCCGATCATCACGATGTTCGGAGCCTGACGCAGAATGGAGCGGAGGGCCGCCGAGAAGTCAAGGCCGACATCGCGGTTCACCTGCACCTGGTTGATGCCCGACATCTGGTATTCGACAGGATCCTCGACGGTGATGATCTTGCGGTCCGGCAGGTTGATCTGTCCAAGGGCCGCGTACAATGTCGTAGACTTGCCCGAGCCGGTCGGTCCCGTTACGAGCACCACGCCATCGGAAAGATGGATGAATCGCTCAAATTTATTCTGGTCGTCGGAGAGGAAGCCCAGCTGCGGCAGACCAAGAGAGAGGTTCGTCTTGTCGAGAATACGCATGACGATCGATTCGCCATGGTTCGTCGGCACGGTCGACACACGGAGGTCGAGATCGCGTCCACCCACGTTCACCTGGATACGGCCGTCCTGCGGAATGCGCTTCTCGGAGATCTTGATCTTCGACATGATCTTGATTCGCGAGATGATGGCACCCTGCAGGCGCTTCGGCGGCGAGTCCATCTTGCGGAGGGCTCCGTCAATGCGGTACCGCACGCGGAATTCCTTCTCCATCGGCTCCAGATGGATATCGGAGGCCTTCATCTTGATCGCATTCGAAAGCAGCATCGTGCTGAGGCGAATCACGGGAGCGTCGTCGCCATCGGCCGACTCCTCGCCACCGTAGCCGTCGTCATCGCGCGTGGTCACCTGCTCGGCGCCACTCGGATAGAGCTTCTCCATGACGGCCTTGACTTCCTCGGAAGGAGCCAGAACTGCCTGAACATCCTTTCCGTGCAGCACATAACGGAGGGAATCAACCGCATCGTAGCCCATCGGATCCGACAGGACAACCGTCACGGACTCGGCATCGGCCATCACGGGCGCGACACCGTACTTGTGCGCAATCTCGGGCGCGATTTCCTTGCCAACCTCCGGATCGATCGCAGAGGGATCGATGCTCACGTACTTGATGCCAAACGTGTCGGCGATCGTCCCGAGAACGTCATCCTCCGTCAACGTGCCCGAGGCAACGAGCACGTCAAGCGTAGTCTCGTTGCCTTCGCGCATCGCCTGAGATGCGACTTCCAGCTGTTCGGCGGAAACATACCCCTTCTCGCGAAGGAGCTGAAGAACATATTCGTCGTTTGAGGTCATTTTGCTTGGAGATGATTATACCTAATTCCCGCGTCGCATGCAAGCCGACGCGGGAATGGGTGGGTGAACAGATGCTTATTTCGCCGAGTTGCCGCCTGCAGGCGTCATAAGCTCGTCAAGACTGGTCGCGGCAGCCTCGCCGGCCGGAGCCACAGGTTCGACCTTCTTGACCGGGAGCTCCTTGCGGACAGGGGTGATCGTCACGGAACCAGGTGCGTGGTGGTCGTCCTTGCGCTGCTCCTCGATCGGCCGCGTGTCGAAGGCCATCAAGTTCGCCACGCCGCCCGCGCGATCCCCCGGCTCGAGCTTGCGCCCCTCGACGTACTCGCGCCCCGTCACGGCATTCTTCGGGAGACCCACGTCCGCTGGCAGATCCGCGGGATCGGCGATGCCCAGCGTCACGAAGACGACGATCTCCTTCTGGACCTTCCCGCGGCTCTTCCAGCCGAAAAGCTTTGGTCCCACGTAGGGAATGTTGCGGAGATAGGGGATGCCGGAGTCGATGTCCTCCTCCGTCGTCTTGGAGAGACCGCCGATGACCGCCGTCGCGCCATCCTTCATCGTGAAGTCAGTCGTCAGGCGCTTGACCTGGATGATCGGGTAGAGACCGGAGCCCGCATCGCTCGTGATCTCATAGAAGCCCGAGGCCGTGACGTCCTTGTCGAGCTGGCTGATGGTGGGGATGATCTCCACGCTGATGAGGCCGTCCGGCGAAATGCGCGGCTTGACGTCGAGCGTGATTCCCCAGCTGAAGAAGGCCTCCTTGGCGAACATCATCTTGTCCTCGCCCGGAATCGCCTGCATCTCCGTCGCCATGTCGACATAGGACTCGTTGCCCGTGTTGTTGCGCTGGGAGGTGACCTTCACGTGCGGGAACTTCGTCGTCATGTCGACCTTCGCCTCCTTGCCGTTGGAGACGATGATCTTCGGGTTCGAGAAGATCTTCACGTCGCTCATCGACTCGAACGCACTCAGCGCCAGACGGAAGTCGTCGGCAGAGAGCTGCCCGGAGAATCCGCGGGCGTTGGCCCAGCTCATGTTTTCGGCAGTCCGACCCGCACCTGACGCGGAATAGATTTTATCGGGAACACCATAGTTCTTCGTTATGATTTCCTGAAGAGACGTGGAACCATCAGCCCCCTTCGTCTCCTTATAGTCCTTCGTCTCACCAATGTAGTAACGGCCAGCGCGCCCTGCATTCCGCTCCCAACCAGCCTCGAGGCCGTGTGCCGTGGCTCCCCAGCTCTCGAGCTGGTTCCACTGCATGCCGAGCTTGTGCAGAGCCTCGTTTGAGACCTCAATGAAGCGAGCCTCGATGTAGATCTGGGGAATGGCCTTGTCGACGGCCTTGATGATCGCCTCGCAGTCGGCGAGGATCTTCTCCGTCGCCGTGACGACGACGACGTTCGCCCCCTCAAAGGCCGTGGCGATCTGGCGCCCTGCGGGCTTGCCCGCGACGACCACCGGCTTGCCGGTCTTCGGATCCAGCGTCGCACCGCCCAGCGTGGTGTTGAAGAGGGTGGCGAGCTCGGTCGCGGAGGCGTGGTTCAGCACGAAAGTCCGCGTGAACTCGGGGACCGTGACCTTGTCCTCGCTCACGAAGTAGATGTCGCCGCGCGGCTCGAGGCGGAACTTCTTCGAATTGAGAATCGCCTGGAGAGCGTCCTTCCAGGGGACGTGGTTCAGCGTGACGGAGACGCGCTGGTTCAGATTGGAGGAATCCGCGGAGATGATGTTCGCGCCCGTCGTCCGACGGAACTGACGGAGGATGTCCGCAAGCGTCGCGTCGTCGCAGGAGATGTCGACAAGGGCCGACTCGTCCCTGGCGAGCTCGGTCGCGAAGAGTCCCTGCGCAGCCGAGGACGACTTCTTGTCGTCGACGAGGACGTCCGCGGACGAAGGCGGGACCGGCTTCGTCGCCTTCTTCGCCAGCGCCACAGCCGGTGCCTTCTTCGCCGCATCGGCAGAATCGTCCAATTCGTCGAGGTTGATGACGTCGGAACCCGTCGCGGCCTGGACATCGGCCTTCGCCGGCACGGCGGTGGCAACCTTCGGAGCCTCAGTCGGCGCGCCCTCTGCCGCTTGGGCGGCCTGGGCCGTGGCGGTCAGCGCCACCATTGCCAGAAGCGCAAGGAAAAATTCGGGCTTCATGTTCATTTGCTGTCTCCCTTCGCGGAATGATCCTTCTGATCTGAATTGTCCTGCGCACGGGCACCCTCCAGGTGCCGTGCAGCCACACGGTCCAAACGCACCGTCTTTCCATCGGTGAGCCCTCGAACACGCCAGGTGAAGCGGTTCTTGCCCTGTGTGACGGAAATGAAGTCGCCGTCACCATAGGTCTTCCCGTTGATGATCACACTGGAGGTCTCGTGACCATCATCCATCTTGGCCCTCACTCGACCACCGATGCGCAACGACTTGTACGCCGCCGTCCACTGCTCCTCAGTGACGATCTTCTCCCGCTCCGCGGCCTCGGCGCGCGCCTTCGCCGCAGCTTCGGCGGCCGCTGCACGAACCTTGGCGGAAACGGATTCCTGCTCCTTCTGGATCTGTTCGGGCTTCTTGGGGGCGACTCGCACCTCGGACGTAATCGTCTCACGCTTGCCCTCATATCCAATCGGCCAGAACGGGTTACGTACGGCCGTACCGGAAGGTTGAGAGGAGTGAGACTGTTGAGAAGGTTGAGACGAGGTAGCCGCCACAAGAAGAATGGGGACAAGCGAAAAGATGAGAGGTAGATTTCTCATTTCTTCATCCCTCCCTTCCCCGCCAGGTCCTTCGTGTTCACGCCTAGAATCGGCCACTCGAGGACAAGCTCCGCCGTCTGCACGTCATTATCCGTCTGCGCTTTGAGCGAGAAGGATTCAACCGAGACGAGCGGCAGAACCTTCTCGATGCGCATCATGAATGAAATGATGGCCGCGTAGCTGCCACGGCAGGTCAGATGAATCGGCTGACGCGCATAGAGCTGCGGCGCCTGGGGCTTCGTGAGGGGCAACAGGCGGCGCGGACGCTCCTGGTAGTCCTGCACAGTCACGCCCGAATCGGTGGCAATGGGGTCGACGATCGACTTCGCCCGCATGGCATACGATTCGAGCAGCGGCGTCAGCAATCCATCAAGGTAACGCTGGCGTGTTGTCTGAATGCCGTCCAGACGCTCCTTGAGCGCCTTCTCGCCGCGAATCTCCCGATGGGCGACGTCCTGACGGGACTGCAGGGACTCCAGCTCCTGGCGTTCGCGCACGATCGACAGCTGCGCGGGCTGCACGCAGAACATGTAGACCACCACGGCGATCGCGCCGAAGACGAGCGCAATGAACAACGCCCGCTGAACATTCGGCGCCATATTCTGAAGAGACGAGGACGTCATTTCTCGAACCTCCTCTCACGACAGGAATATTCAATGTCGAAGGCCAGCAGACGCGGCCCCTTCCCAGTCGTCGTATCCTGACGGAACGAATGAATCTTCGGACTGACCTCGCTCGCGGGAGCCTGGACAATCTGAAGGGCGTTCGAGAACGCCGGCTTCCCCAGGGAGTCCATCAAGGCCAACAGCGGGGTCTCCTTTGGCGTCCGGCCGAGAATGCGCAGAGAGACCCGTTCGACCGTCCCCGTCGGCCCCAGCAGCGGTACATACTTGGCCCCGGGCTTCACTCCAGGCGGAATCAGGCTCTGGGGAGCCGGTTCGGGGATCTCGAGGGAGAGAATCTGAAGATCCTCCGGAACAATCTCCGCCAGACGCGCGAACGTCTCACCGTAGGTACGACGCCCCTTCTCGTACATCGCCAACTGATCGATCTCGGCCTGATAATCACGTGCCGTGACCATATCGGCGACAACCTTGTCATGCTGTGCCTTACAGGCGTCAAGATCAGCCTGAACCGAATTCTTCTGCGATTTGATGAGCATCTGCTGACCGAACAGCATTCCCCACCAGCCGAGCATTGCGACACAGGCGAGAATCGCCAGCGACGGCAGCATCACACGAACACGAACCGGCGAGGATGAAACCCTTTCCTGCTCACGCAGGAGATTCAAATGGAGATTCGGCGCCTTCATGCGTTGCCCTCCATTGCGGCCCGCGCCGCACCTAGCGCCGCCAGAAACGCCTGCGACTGACCGGGCGTGAGATCACGCAGCGTCGCATCCTTCGACGGCAGAGACATTCCCTCGAAGGCAGACGGCGAAACGAGCGGTAAATGCAACGCCTCCTCCGCCATCTGGCTCCAATAGCGGGCTCCCGACGGCAATCCCATCAGAAAGACTTTATCCACCCGCATCTCATGGCGACTTGAAAGATAATCCAGCGAAATCTCAACCTGCTGCAGCACGGGCCGTACGAAGGGCTCCATCGCACTGCGCGGATCAACGATGACATCGTCCAGAATCGCATCGACCATCTCGTCGTCGATGCCAAGACGCAGTTTCACGCCCTCACGCAGCATCTCCCAGCCGGCAACGCCCGGGCACTGCCGAAACATCAGCAGCTGCCCCTCCCGATAGGCTGCCAGATAGATGGCGTTCTTCAGCGCGTAGATCACAAAGGCGTTTCCATCCACCTCGTCGAACTCGGGCTGTCCGCAGATTGATGCCAGCACCGCGCTCGGCATTGTCTGGACGGAGAGCGCCGTGGGGCGGCGGCCCTCCGGCAGCAAACGCGAGACCCAGAGCACCTGATATTCAGGCAACCCGGACTGCAGGACGAACGGAGCCTCCGCAAGAGGAGCAGTCACAAAGCGAACGCCTGACACCGAGACTGGCCCATTGGACTTCGCATCACCAGACTTCACCACGGCAGCGGTTGCCGAGGCCGCAGCGGAGGTCGCCTTCGGCGTATCACGCTTGATGCCCAGTTTCTTCTTTGCCGGCGCCTCACTCGACGCAACAGAGGTCGAAGCCTCTCCCAAGTCAAGGGTCAGCGCGTCCGGCGAGGTCTGCCGAACGAGCATACTCGGAGAAGACACTGCAATCGCCGCATGCGGAGCCTGGAACTCGACCGGCAACGCCCAGGACGGCTGTCGGTTCAGATCTTCCCATGAACCAGGCAGATCCCCCTCCGGCGGCGGAACGAAACCAGCCGCGGCAATCTGCCACGCCCCCTTGCGGCGCTGGAGCCGCACGGCGGGACAGCCACGGGAATCGCCCGAATTGAGCAGCACCCCCGTCACATCGGGCAGACCCTTCGAGCCACCACCTCCCCCACCAGGGAAGTTAATCTCGATTGTCTTGTTCTTTGTGAGCTGAAGTTTCATCGAAAAAATAGTATAGCAAAAAACGTGCCTGAGCCATAGGTTCAAGGTTTCAAGTTCTAGGTTGAAAGTTGAAGAATAGGTGGACGGCACGGATTCTGCTACTGAGTTAAATATGTCTGAAGCAGAACAAGAAGAGATGTCTCGACGGCTTGCCGTCGCCGAGCAGCAGGTTGAACGGTCGAAGGTGGTGATGGCGTCACTCGCCGGCTTCTGTCATGCCCTTGGACAACCCGCACAGGTACTTCTCAGCAGCATTGAGGTGTTGAAAATGCCTAGCACCGACAAGGAATTGCAAGGGCAAATCCTCGACATCTGCTATGATGCCGCGAACGAAATCCGCGATGTTCTTGCGCAGATGAAGAAGAAGCGCGAATGGGTCGCCGAGGCCTACCTGCCCAACAATACCCAGGCAGGCAGCGTTCTTTCCATGCCCGAGTGGCATGACAAGACCCCTCCGCGCGAAAGTTGATTTGCAGATCTGCGAAAAATTGCAGAACTGCAAATTGGAATCACGGGGTAAGCCGCTTCAGTCTTTGGGCAATATTGTCCACGACGGCGTGTCGGGATTCCGTGCGCCGGGCTTCATCTAGAAGACTCTTCAGGCATCCAAGGTCCCCTCGATCCGCGGCATAGACCGAAAGGTAGTCCAGCGCCTGGAGAAACGAGGCCTTGTCGGAATCCGACAACTTGTCGAGATCCCCTCCGCACTTCTGGGCTACCTTCCCTCGAAGCTCGGAAAATGCCGCAATCGCCTTGTCGTCATCCCGAACCCCCTCAAGCCGATAGGTTCGCCCCAACACGCAGAGGACATCAAGGGAATCAGGATTATCCCGATAAGCCTCTTCCGCGACTTTTCGGGCTAGATTCGGATCCTTCATCAGACTTGCCGCGGCGAACCAGACCGTCGTCCAGGCTTCGGTGTTATGTGGGTTCGACCGCACGGCCATCCAGAACCAGGGCAACATCTCCTTGGCTTTGTCCTGTCCCAGATGCCGATCAACCTCGGGCGCTCGAATCTGACCGTTAATCCATCTCCAGGGATCGAACTGGTGATTATGGTCGGGGACGGGCTCCGTCTCACCTCCATGGTGGTCATGGTCGTGATGGGGACAGTCCCCATGCCCGTCACAGGCGTGTGCCTCATGGTCATGTCCCTCGAGATGACAGTCAATATCGACCCCTCCGTGGAAGTAGCTGTCCGCCGTACGGACCATCGAATCGGAGATGTCCTTCTTCGCATCACCAAGAAGGACCGAGAGAACATCCTCTCCTGTCCGTCCCTGCGGGAGCCGTACAACTGGAAGGCGGCACAGGGTCGCCAACATTCCAGTCAGGCCCAGAAACAGAATTCCGGCTCCTACAGCCGATTTGAAGCCCACCATCACCCTACAGCCTCCTGCGGTTCAGCACGAAACGGGCCGCCACCAGCAGCAGGGACACATAGATCACCGCGTAGAGAAGCACCACGAGGAATACTACGCCATCAACACAGCCCCAGCCATGGACAACCCGTTGCCGCATATCGAAGAACTCGGCATGCGGAGCGAGCCAGTAGAACAGCCAGACCAGCCACCCCGTCGGACCCACGGCATTCCCGGCATAGTCCGGCAATCGGCGCCCGAAGAAGAACATCGCGGGAAAAAGAATCGCGAAGAGTGTTGCGCTGGCGGACGGCGTCGCAAGGAACGATCCCATCACGGCCGCAGCCACCACGAGGGCGATGCAGGCCGCATGCAGTGCGAAGGCCTGTAGCAGGCAGAGGGAGAATCCATCCCCGCCCCGAAGACACGACGAGACGGCAAAAAGGAGATAGAAGAAGGCCAGCGCAGACCAGGAAGCGATCATGGCTCCCAGATATTTACCCAGAAGAACCTGTCCGCGCGAAATCGGCTTCGCCAGCAACGGATAGATCGTACGGTTGGAGAACTCGGAGGCGAAGAGACGTCCGCCCGTCCCGAGTCCAATGAAGAGAGAAAAGGCCCAAATCAACAGAAACGCAGCCTCGTCGAAGTAGCGCGTGGCGCCTTCAACACCAAACGGACGCGCCATCGACAACGGCACGAGCAACACCAGCGCCAGCACCAGTAGCACGAACATATCGTTCCGGCGCCACAGCTCCAGAAGGGACAACTTCACGAGCGCCCCCATCCGCCGCAGGAAAAGCTTCGCACAGTTCATTGCACGCCCCCCTTTTCCAGCACCCCCAAGAAGAGTCGTTCAAGATTTCCACCACCATCGCCGGCAATGCCGGAGACGGGTCCATGGTAGATGCAGCGGCCTTGCTTCATGATCGCCACGGTGTCACAGAGAAGCTCCGTCTCGCCCAGCTCATGGGAGGAAAAGAAGATTGTCTTCCCCGCGGTCCGAAGCTTTCCGAGCAGCTCACGGAACTGGATGCGCGCCAGCGGATCCAAACCCGTAAAAGGTTCATCAAGAATCAACAAATCGGGATCATTCAGCAGAGCCTGGGCGATACCCGCGCGCTGAAGCATCCCCTTCGAATAGGTCTTCAGCGGACGCTTCGCCGCATCGGCCAACCCTACGGCCTCCAGTAGCTCATCCGTACGCTCCCGAATCGTCTTTCGATCCATCCCGCAGACGCCACCATAGAACGCCAGCAGCTCACGGGCGTTGAGATAGGGATAGTAGTAGGCGATTTCCGGCATATAGCCAATGCGATTGCGCGACGAGGCCTCGACTGGATCCTGCCCGAAGACCCGCACAGACCCCGAGTCTGGACGGAGAAGCCCCAACAACATTTTGATTGTTGTCGTCTTTCCCGCGCCATTCGTACCGAGAAACCCCGTCACCTCACCACACGTCAGCGAAAGCGTCAACCCATCAACGGCCGTAACACCGCCAAAGGACCGACAGACGTCTTCAATCTCCAGAACCCTCTCTGTCATGGCCGCCATTATACCATATCCCATGGCCCAATGAAAACGGGCGGCATCCCTGCCGCCCGTCCTTCGCATGCCAAATCTGCGTTTGAATACCGCAAAACAGCTTACGAGCCTGAAGTTTCCTTGATCAGCTTGTGCCACGCAGACTTGTCGTCAGACCCATTCGTGTCAATCGAACAGGTTGGACCCGTCGTATCGTCGCCAAGGCCATAGGTTCCGCCCGCAGGGCACGTCGGCGTGTTCTTGATGTACTTTGTGGGACCAACGAGTTCGGCAACGGAGCTCGGCGTCGTACCAGCCATCTTAGCCTGTTCGGCAGCCGCCTCAATCTGCTTCAGATTGCTCACGCAGGCAGCGGCCTGGGAATTCTGACGGTACTTGATGAAGTTCGGAATCGCAACGGCGGCCAGAATGGCGATGATTGCGACCACGATCATGATTTCGACGAGCGTGAAACCCTGATTACGCTTATTCATGGTTGATTACCTTTCATTTTCGTCTGTCGCAATCGGCACCGTGCCGGTCGCTAGCGAAATCTCTAGTAGCAGAGAGTGTGCCAAAGAGAGGGAGAGCAGACCTTCGGGGTATGCTATCAGACGCTTTTCACCGTCGCATTGCATGGGCAAGACTCGGATGTGGAGCTGCCGCCTTTCGCCCATGATTCCCAATCAAAACACATTTAATGAGATATCTTCCATTTTCAAAGCAATTCGTAGGCTCTCCATACGAGTCTTGCCCATACGATGAATCATCAACCCCGCGCCAATTCTCCAGTGCGCAAGCCCTTCACGCTCCTACTCATGCCACTCACGATTTTCTCATTTCTGCAAATTGCGATTTTGCAAAAAAGAGAAAACCATTACTTTTTGTCGGGCTCGTCGGAAAGTTTTCGGTAGAGCGTGGAGAGATTGACCTTGAGCGTATCGGCCGCCTTGGTCTTGTCGCCGCCAGATGCCACGAGGATATGCTCGATGTACTCCTTCTCCTTCTGCTTGAGGAAGCTCTTGAGGGAAGAATTCCCCGAAACATCGTCCACGGAATGCCCATTGGACGATTCCGCCGCGGAGGCATGATGAACAATCTTGGCGGGAAGAAGATCTGGCGTGATATCGCCTTCGGAAAGGAATGTGAGCGCGTGTTTCATCGCATTTTCGAGCTCACGCACGTTTCCCGGCCAGTTATAGCCCATCAGAACCTGCGCCGCCTCGGGCGTGATGCCTGGCGTGGGCTCGCCCTCGGGCGTCTCGAGACGCACAAAATGCTTCGCCAGGGAAAGAATATCCTCCTTGCGCTCCCGCAGCGGGGGAATATCGATCGTGATGACGGCGAAGCGGTAGTACAGATCGCTTCGGAATGTCCCCTTCACCACGGCCTGTTCGAGATTCGCGTTGGAGGCGGCAATCACGCGCACATCGACGGGAATGTCCTTGGTACCACCGACCCTGCGGATTTCGCGCTCCTGGAGGACACGCAGCAGCTTGCCCTGCAGAAGCAGCGGCATCGAGGAAATCTCATCCAGGAACAAAGTGCCACCATTCGCGACCTCGAAGAGTCCCTGCTTGTCTGCGTAGGCCCCTGTGAAGGCACCCTTCACATGGCCAAACATCTCGCTTTCAAGCAGATTCTCGGGAAGCGCGGCACAGTTGACGGCCACAAGCGGTTTCGCCGCGCGCGGCGAGTTCTTGTGGATGGTCTTCGCGATCACTTCCTTACCCGTGCCGCTTTCGCCATTGATCAGCACCGTGGCGGCCGTGGGAGCGACCTTCTGGATCATGTCGCAGACCTGGGTCATCAACGGCGAATTGCCGATCAGGTTCTCGAAACGATACTTGAGCGGCGCATCCACATTCATGGACGTCGCCATCGACTCATGTTTCTGAACCTTCTCTTCGGCGCGCTTGAGACAGGCGAGGATGTCGTCGACCTTGAACGGCTTCGTCAAATAGTCGAACATGCCCTCCTTCATCGCCTCGATCGCCGTTTCAACGCTCGCATAGGCGGTCAGAAGGATGACGGGCATTGCAGGTCGAAGCTTCTTCAGCTCGTGGAAGAGCTGCATGCCGTCCATGGGCGCCATCCGCAGGTCGGTAACCGTAATGTCGATGCCACCGCGATTCACCGCGGCGATGGCGGCGGCACCTTCATTCGCCGTCTCCACCTCGTATCCATTGGATTTGAGCAGACTCTGCAGTAGAAGCAGAATACGCGGTTCATCATCGACTATCAAGACCTTTGACATGGTTCTTGTAGTATACTATATTCCTTGCGGGTGTGCAATTAGGCCCCAAGGCCCCATACGCTCCCTCGGCGGGGCGTCTCGCCCCGCATACGCATTCTGGACACCTCCGAACGACGGGCATTCCCTGGTTCGCGAACGTCTGATTGGTTTCCCACATAGTTCTCAATGGTCACGTTTTATGGACCATTGAGAACTATGTATTCCTCGTAGGGCCTCTCTTTGGAGAATGCACTTCGACGTCACCACCTTCAGGACCTCACTCTCAGTGTCCCGGCCACAGCGGAACGCCCATCAAAGACCGACACAATATAAAAACGAAGAAACGACGTAAAAAATCAACAAAAGACAAAGTTTGAAAGTCAAATCACCTACCACCCCCTGCGGCTCATGCTACGCACATAGTTCTCAATGGTCCCACCTGGCATGACCAATGAGAACTATGTGCAGGGGGGCGGTCACCCTGACTGGACGGCAGGGCGAAGACGTCCAGACGACTGTCTCGGAACTGAACCTCAGGGAATCGCGATAAAGAAGGGCATCACTGGGCCAGGGAGCCCATATTGAAGATCGGCAGGAACATGGCGGCCACGATAGTACCAATGACCACGCCGAGGAAGACCATGAGGAATGGCTCCATCAACGACGTAAGCGTGGCGAGCAGCATCTCGACCTCCTCGTCATAGGCATCCGCCACCGAATTCAACATATCCTCCACCTTACCGGCCTTCTCACCTGCGGCCAACATGCGGATCATCAGCACGGGCATATACGGCTTGCCTTCCAGCGAAGGACTCAGCTGATTGCCCTGCTCGACCTCCTGCCGGGCGTCAACCACGGAATTCTCGAGCACGTAGTTGCCAAGGGACCCCGCGACGACCTCAAGTGATTTGAGAATCGGCACACCCGCCGAAATCATCTGGGCGAGCAACCGGCAGAAACGTCCAATGGCCACCTTCTGGTTGAGCGGACCGAACACCGGCATCTTGAGCTTGAACTCATCCCACTTCAAATGCCCCAGGCGCGTCGCCTTCCACCGCTTGAAGAACCACCAGGCGGCCACGGCACCTCCTCCCAGAGCCAACCACCAATGCTTGACGAAGTCGGAGATGTTGACAAGTTGCTGCGTGAGCCATGGTAGCTCCTTTCCAAAGCCGCTGAACATCTCCGCAAAAACCGGCACCACGAACTGGATGAGGCCCGCCGCCATGAGAATCGCGATCGAGACAATCACCGTCGGGTACGTCATCGCGCTCTTCACCTTTTTCTTGAGCCGCGCCGAAGACCCGAGAATCGCCGCCAAACGGCGCATGATTCCCGCGAATTCACCAGACTGTTCACCTGCGAGGGCCATGTTGACGTACATGTCGTCGAAGAGTTGGGGATATTCCGCCAACCCTGACGAAAGCGGCGCACCGCCCTCAATCACTTCGCAGAGATGTTCCAGCACCTTCTTGAACTCGGGGTTCGAACACTGCTCGGCCAACGTCTGGATCGCAGAGAGAATCGTCATACCCGCCGCCAACATGGACGCCAACTGGCGCGTGAACGGAATAACCTCCGTCGCCGCCAACTTCTTCGCGCCCTTGACCTTGATCACGCGTGTTGAAAGATTCGCCATCCTCTATCCTCCTGTGCCGTAATCCTTGCCCCGAAAGGTCTTCAATCCTTACTCGCCGCCCGTGACCTCGAACGCCGCCTCTAGCGACGTGATACCCGCGCGGACCTTGCGCATGCCTGCCTCCTTCAGCGTGACCATGCCCTCCTCGAGCGCGAGTGCCTTGAGCACTTCGGCGTTGCCGCCCTTCTCGATGATTGCGCGGAGCTTCGGCGTGACCGGCAGCACCTCCATAAACGCGCCTCGGCCCTTGTAGCCAGTGTTGCGACATTTGGGACAACCTCCGGGCCCGAAAATCTGCACACCCTCGAAGGGCGCGGGATCGACCTTGTTCGCCTCCAGAAGCTCCGCGTTGATCTCCACGGGCTTCTTGCAGAACGGACACAGTTTCCTGAAGAGTCGCTGCGCCTGCGCGAGAATGAGCGAGCTCGCCAGCATGAACGGCTGGATGCCCATGTCGAACAGACGGGCGACAACGCCGCACGCGTCGTTCGTGTGCAGGGTCGAGAGCACCAAGTGGCCCGTCAAGGCGGCCTTCACCGCGATGTCCGCCGTCTCGCCGTCGCGGATTTCGCCCACGAGCACGATGTCGGGGTCTTGACGCAGTACGGACCGCAGAATCCCCGCGAAGGTGAGCCCCTGCGCATTGTTCACGTGGCACTGGTTCACGCCCGCGAGCTCGTATTCCACCGGGTCCTCGGCCGTCACGATGTTGACGTTCGGCGTGTTGAGATCCTGCAGACAGGAATAGAGTGTCGTCGTCTTGCCGGAGCCTGTCGGACCCGTCACCAGAATGATGCCATGCGGCTGATCGATCGCGAACTTCATCGCCTTGTACGCGTATTCGTCCAACCCCAGCGAGGCGAGGCCTGGGGCCAGATTCGCCTTGTCGAGGATACGCATCACGACCTTCTCGCCATGAACCGTCGGAAGAATCGAGACACGGACATCGACCTCCTTGCCCACGGCCTTGATCTTAAAACGGCCATCCTGCGGCTTGCGCCGCTCCGCAATATCGAGAGCAGACATGATCTTCAGACGGCTCACGACCGCGTTATGGAGGGACTTCGGCGGGGCCGGACGCTCCACCAGCTCGCCGTCGATGCGGTACCGCAGGCGGGAACTCTTCTCCAACGCCTCAAAATGAATATCAGAGGCCTTCGTCTTGAGGGCCTCGACCATGATGGAATTCACCATGCGGATGACAGGAGCATCCTCCTCCGAGGTGAGCGAAGCGTCAATTGCGCCATCGTCCTTCCCATCGGTCATGAGCTCCATCTCGGCGTCGTCCACCTTCATCACGGCTTCCATCGCCAACGCGGGATTGTTCGCGTCCTGCTGCGTCTTCAACCGCTTGAGGATGTCCAGAATCTGCCTCTCGGGGGCCACGCAGGCCCAGATGCGTCCTCCAGCCGCGCGAGAAACCTCTTCGTGCGCCGGAAGATCGAACGGATCCGCAAACGCCACCGTCATTCGTCCCGCCAACTTTGCGAGCGGCAGGGCCTTGGCCTTCGTCCAGAACTCCAGGGACTTTCCGCCCAGCAGATCCGGATTGACGATGAAGTTGTCCGGCAGCGAAATCGGCGACATGTCGAAATAGGCCGCCGCCGCCAACGTGAACGCCGCCGGATCGACCAGGTTCTTCCCAAGGAGAAAACGCTCCAGCGGCAACTTCGCCTCCGCCGCCTGCTCCACGACCGTTTTCAACTGCTCCGCATCCAGCACCTTGCACTGAAGGAGCGCTTCCGCGAAGCTGCCGAAATGGGTTCGCTGTGTTTTATTGACTCTCGTTAATGTCATTGCAAATGGTAGTATAGCAAAAACCGTGCCCAAGAGAATCGGTCACGACTCCTCCATCGGCACACTTTCTGCTATACTTCTTATGGACAACCATTCAAAAAACTTTCAACATGGCAGAAGACAATTCCAAACTTTTCGAGGGCATCGCCTATTTCGAGAAAATGCTCAAGCTGATGCCGGGCGACCGTACAACGCTCGAGTTCCTCTCGGTCGCCTACGAGCAGGTCGGCGATGTCCCCAAGACCCGAACCGCCCTCATCCAGCTCGCCGAAACTCTGCTGCGCGAGAAGGACTACGATGCAGCGGATGCCATTGGCGAACGTCTTTCCGTCTACACGGAAGACGACGCGAAGAAGATGGTCCAGAAGGTGAAGTCCATTCACGGTCCCGTCGCCGACCCCGAGGCGGAGAGTGGTACGTTCAGCGAAGATGTTCCCGTCGCCAAGGCGATTCTTGACGCCGTCAAGGCCGAAGCCAGCCTTGTCCACGCCCTCTCAAACCGAGGCGTCGTAGGTCCGGAGATGGCGGAAGTGGTCCAGCGGCATCTGGCCGGGCTCCCCGAGGCCACGCGGCCCTTCCTTGTCTCAGCCCTCGCCATCATCTACCGGGAGAGCATCTCCACCGGCGAGAAGGTCGCCGCCTATGTCGCCGACACCGTCGGTACGCCCCCAGTCGCACTCGACGCCTTCCCGCTTTCGAAGGAACTCCTCAGAATCCTCCCCGAGAATCTCGTGCGTGTGCGCGGCGTCGTTCCCTTTGCGAAACTTGGCGATATCCTGATGATCGCAGCTCTCGATCCCATGGACGAGGGATTCCGCCATGAAATCGAACGTCGGGTTGGCGGTCCCTGCCGCTTCTTCCTTGCTCATCCCGCCAACGCGGAGGAGATTCTCGAGAAGTTCTACGCGGAATCGGACAAGACCACGATGTAACCACCATGCAGCACCCGCCCTCCAGAGCCGCCAAACGCGGCTTCACCCTCGTTGAGGTCATGGTTGCCGGAGCCATTCTGGCGCTCCTCACCTGTGCCCTGCTCGAGGGAATCATCGTCGCCGTCAAGGTCTCACGCGACAATTCGCGGCATCTGGCCGCGGAAGCACTGGCGTTTGACCTTGCCTGGCTTCATTTCAACCGCGATTACGACAGCGACCTCAGAAAAGCCGTGGCCACGGGTACGTCCACGACGACGTATGATGCCGCGGGACTCGCACCCACACTGGCCAATGCCGACGCCACGGCCCGCGTGCTCATCTCCTCCGTGAACGGCATCTCGGGAGTACTCATCCATTCGGAGGTCGCCTGGGGTTCCGCAGCCAATCGTCAAACCGTTTCACACGACATCTTCAGAGGCAGCATGTCACGCACCACGGGGAACTGACGACCATGAAACGCAAGTCTGGATATACGCTTCTTGAATTGCTGGTGGCCGTCTCGATCTTCTCCCTCGTGGCGGCCGCCATCGGCACATCCGCCGTTGCCTGCCTCAGGCTCTGCCGCACCGCCGTCGTCGAGGCCGAACTCTCCCTCCGTGCACGGGAACTTCGCGAAAAACTACTTTTCCATGTCCGACTGCCGACGTCGACCGCGGCCTATGATGGTCTCCTAAGTGCTCCATCCACCTCCCGCGTCGATACGGTGGCATTTACCTACGAGGGTGAACAGCTCCCCCTCACCAGCATCGGCAGCGGGAACCGAGTCCGCCAGTCCCATCGTCTCATCCTTGCCGGATCGGATGACAACACCTATCCCATGGACGACCACGCTCCACACAACACCGCCAACGAGCGATGGTTGAGGCCAGGCGGGTTCTATCTCGACGGAGAAGCCTATACGGCGGAGCAGTTCATCACGACCGTGCGAGAAACTTCCCGAAACGCCCTCAGTCGTGCGCAGGTGTACCTGGTCCTTTCGGCGAAAGCGGAAGATGGTACCGTTCTGGGGCGACGTGAGGAAGCGATGATCGTGCCCTTCCTCAACTCCATCCAGACGCAGTTCGCCCCATCTCAGCTCCGTACCTACACGCAGTCTGGAGGAACAGGACGATGAGATCCCATCACTCAAAAGACGGCTTCGTCCTCGCCTTCGCCCTTGTCATGCTGGCGATTGCGACCATTGTGCTCGGAGGCCTCTACACGCTCGTCTCAATGACCGCGCGTCAATCCATCATTTACGAGGGGCGTAACACCTGCCGCCTGGCAGCGCAGAGCGCGATCGAATACGTCAAACCCGCCATCGAGAAGAAATTCCAGGACGCCATCGGCGGAACGGAAGTCAAGATTGGCCCACGCTCGAGCACCGCCTACAGCTGGTTCAATCTGCCAAACGGCGGCACGACGCTCGGCTCGTCCCGCGCCTACTATACCCTGCCCAGCACGAACATCGTGATCAACGGCTGCGAGGTCAAGCTCCAGTTTGGCCCTTGCCGGCAGGTCGACAACACGTCCTCCGCCATCGTCTCGCTCATCGCGCGGGCTCGTCGCCTGAATCCAAACGGCACCGTCAGCACCAGCGTCATCGAAGAACTCTTCCGTTTCGGCACCGGACGCTCGAAGGTCTTCGACTACGCCTACTTCGTGAACAACTACGGCTGGTTCAAAGGCAGCGGCAACACGGCGAACGGCGATGTCCGTGCCAACGGCAACATGTACCTCGATGCAAACTGCACGATCAACGGGTACGTCTATGCCGCCTACAACCAGGAACTCGGCGTGCGGGGCACCGTCCAGAACTATGGCAAGATGGACTCCCGCAGCGCCTATTGGAGCAGCAGCAAGACGAGTACGCAGAGCCGTCCCACCTCGCCGACTTCGAACGGCGGCGTCACCTGGGCCGGCGGCTACGAGGCCCCCGTGTCGGCCGCCACCACGGCGGACCTCAGAGGGCGCATCGTCGACAACTCCAGCGACGCAAAATACAACTCTGACGACCGCGAACGCGGCATCGTAATGCCCTGGATCGGCGACCTCGACCAGTATGTGGAATATTCCCGGGAAATGGGAGGAACGCTGTCGGGCGGCATCCGCTACTCGATGAACACGGATGGTACGGTCGTCCAGAAGCAGAACGACACGATCAACGCCCACTTCGATGGCGCCGGTCCCTCCGGCGACGCAACGCTCAGCGACAGGGGCTCGATCGTCCTCGAGGGTACGGCTGCAAACCCCATTCGCATCAACGGCCCCGTCGTCATCGACTCCGACGTCGTGATCAAGGGCTATGTCACCGGACAGGGCACCATCTACTCGGGCCGCAACATCCATATCGTCGGCAATATCCAGTACAAGAACCCTCCCTCCTGGAGACACCCGGACTCCAATCCGGAGGCCACCGCCAAGGCCAATTCGACCAAGGACCTCGTCGGGTTCGCCGCCAAGGGCAACATCGTGCTCGGCGATGCGTCCAACTCCTCGATCTTCACCAGCACAATCAAGAGCTACCTCTCCACCCAGCCCTACGTGCAGCAATACGCCTGTGATAACTCCGACAAGAACATCGGCTATCCTCGGTCGATTGAATACGGCTATACGAGGAACGAGTCCAAGTTCTGCGGCGACTATACCCAGGTGGACGGCGGATCGCTCGTGACCACAACCACCAAAAAGGAAACGCAGACCACCACCACACCGGTCTACAACAGCAAAACCCGCAAATGGGAAAACAAAACCACCACGACCGAAATCACCAAGAACGTATTCACCGATTCCCATACGCGCCACTACTATAACTCCGTCGTCCATAACAGTCTGCTCAAGAGCCTCTACTCGGCCAACGGCAGCGGCTTCCTGATCACGAAGATCGACGGCGTGCTCTACAACAACCACGGAACGTTCGGAATGATCGGCAACTGTACCATCAACGGCTCGCTCGTCTGCCGCAACGAAGGTATCCAATATTCCTCCCAATTCAACATCAACCACGACATCCGTCTGCGCGAAGACTCGGCGGAGGGAATCGACAACAAGGTCGGCATGCCCTTGGGCGCGGCCGCGCCCGGCGTCATCTCCTGGCACGAGCTGCCGGAGAGCGTGACCTTCGCAACTTTCTAAACTTCGTAACGGACAACCGAAATGGTCGAAGCCTCCGCAAACGCCGAACTTGTCCACCTGAGCCGTTCCATGCAGCATCAACAGGCGGCCGATCCCAATCTCGCGCCTCCGCCTCCACGCCCGGGGCTGGACGTCTTCGCCTCTGCCCTGTCGCAGGAAATCGCCACGGCCAAGGCCACGACAGCGGGTGACTTGCAGACGCCTTCGGACGAATCCGTACAGATGCACACCACCCAGCCCACTCCAGAGGCGCCACCCGCTTCAGACGCGACGTTCCGTCAAACGCGCCTCGCCATCACGGTTGGACTTGTCGTCCTCCTGCTCGTCGTCTGGATCATCCAGCGACGAGGCTCGACTCGGAGCTAGCGGAGCGGCCGAAAGCCGATTATGGTATACTCTCCACTCATGAATCGGCCCTCGCAACTTCTTGACCGCACGTTCTGGTCACGCATGCGTCATTCGCTGCGCACACGCTACTCCCTCGCCACGGGGTTCTTCCTGCTGCTCATCCTGGCCGCTTTCTACATCGGCGGACGCATCGTGCTCGTGCATCTGGTGAAGGATGCCGAACAACAGGTCCGCGAAATCGGCACGGACATCAATCGCATCGCCGTCCGCAACGCCGAGAAGATCAAGAGCCATGTGGAAAACCTCGTGCCCGAAGTGCGTACGGGCGAGCTGGACAGTTTCCTCGGCACACATTCTGACATATCGGTCTCGCTGGCGATGCGCCTTTCCGCCGAAGGAATCTTCGAGGACGGTCGCCTCTCGAGGGACGGACACATCGAATCTGTCTCCCTTGGCGACATCGCAGGGTACGCCAGCCATTTCCAGACCTGGGCCCGCGCGCGCCGAACCGACCTCGACGATGTCCCCGCCCCCATCGGCTTCGTCTCCGCCGGCATCATCCACCTCCGCGGCGTTTCCGTGTACTGCGCGCTCTCCCCCTGCCCAGACGGACGCTTTCTCGTCCTCGGCACGACGTTCAACTCCGAAGCCTTCACGGCCCAGGTGAACACCACCTTCGCGGGAATGGAAATGAAGGTGACCAATCGGCGAGTTCCCATCCACGCCGTACCACTCACCACGAAGGGCGCCTATCCGCAGAAAAGCCCACCACCACCAAAGTCCTCCCCCTACGGTATCGTCCCGTTCGTCTCCGAGGCGCTGGACTTCTACTCCGGCGGATTCTGGAAACTCGGCGAAAATCCCTTCGAGGCCGTCTACACCATCCGTGACATCGCGGGCAACCCCATTTCGATGATCGCCGTCTCCCTCCCCAAAACCTTTTCGAATGCAGCCGGGATCGCGATTGGGCGCCTGACCCTGTTCATTTCCCTGATCGGCATCGTCCTCGTGTTGCCCGTCTTCTGGTTCCAGAGCAGGCTCCTGCTCAATCCCCTCTCGCGTATGACCGAATGCGTTCGCCGTGCACGCGAACACTGCGGCCAGGCCGACTGTCCCCGTCTTGACTGGAAAGGCGACGACGAGTTTGCAGAACTCGCCTTCTCCGTAAACGCCCTTCTCAAGACCATCACAAACCGGACCCTCGCCATCGCCCAGGTTGAAAACCGCCAGAAGGCGCTTATCAACGGCCTCCCCGATGGACTCATGATCTTCGATCGCAACCATCTGCTCGTCTCGATCATCAAACAACCGGACAACATCCCTCATGTGCCGGGATTCTCCGAAGGTTCCCCCATCGATGTCACTGTGTTCGGACGTGACGGCCTCGAAGCCTTCGGGAAAGCCGTTGACGCTGCACTCGCCACCGAAAAGCCGCAATCGCTCATTCTCGAGGGAGGTGCACGGCCCCGCACCCGTTGGTTTGACGTCCGTCTCTCCCTTATGGACAAACTCTTCGTCCTTGCCATTGTCCGCGACATCACCGAGACCGTGCTTGACCGTAATCGCCGTCGTGCCGCGGAGACCCGCCTCCAGCACGTCCACAAACAGGAATCCCTCTCCCTGCTCGCCGGCTCCATCGCCCATGACGTCAACAATATCCTCGCCTCGATCCTCAACACAGTCGAAATCACCTTCATGGACAGCAATGATCCAGAAGTCCTTGAGATGCTCACGACCGTGCGAGAGGCCGTGCACCGTGGCAGCGTGATGAGCAAGGAACTCATGACTTACGCTGGCGAGACGAAGATTACGCTCAAACGGTCGGACCCCTCGCAACTCGTCCGCGATGCCCAGCGACTCGCCGAAGGCGTGGTCGGCGGAAATGTAACCGTACACTATGATCTCCCGGATGGCCTTCCCGCCGTCGATGCCGACTCCGACCAGATCTGGAAGGTGTTCTTCAATCTCATCAAGAATGCCAGCGAAGCCATGGACGGCGTGGGGGAGATCCGAGTGAGCGCCCGCCGCTTCGAAATGACGGAAGACCTGTCTGTCTTCTTCTTCTCCTCGAAGCCGCTCCCTCCGGGGCCGGGCGTCCTCATCACCATCGCGGACAACGGCCCGGGCATTCCCAAGGATATGCTCCGCCGCATCTTCGATCCCTACGTCTCGACGAAATCCTCCGGCCGCGGCTTCGGCCTCGCCACCGTCAACACGATCGTGGACGCGCATCATGGCGGAATCCGCGTCGAATCCCAGATCGGCAAGGGCACCGCCTTCGGCGTCTTCCTCCCCGTTTCGAAAATCGCCGTCGTCAAGGCCATTCCACCGCGCGAGGATGCCCCCGCCCCCATCAAACCCGAGAATGTTCCGGCATCACGCGAGATCCTTCTCGTCGACGACGACCCGGCAATCCTCAAGACAACCGGCATTCTCCTCCAGGCTCTCAAGTGCACGGTCCACGCCACAAGCGGACATGTCGATGCCCTGGAGGTCTTCCATCGTCGGGCACAGCATCTCTCCTGCGTCATCCTCGACGCCCATCTTGGTGCCACGGACCCCGTCCGCCTGCTCGCGACATTCCGCGCCACCGCTCCGAACGTCCCGATCATCGTGACGTCCGGCTCGGCCGTCGAGACCGTGCAGGAAATCTTCGCCACCCAGCCCTACGACGCCTTCCTCGCCAAGCCCTTCACGCTGGCCGACCTCAAGAAGGCCATTGCGTAGTCACCAGTCACGCTCGTTTGGCGCAAGCTGGGACTTGTTCATGCGGGCCTTCTTCTCGTTCTCGTGCTCGTCGCTGCGTTCCTGGG
>JAUNMP010000023.1 GCA_030537465.1 bacterium | reverse complement strand
CGCGATGTGGCGATGGGCGTCACGCACCGACTTCTGGTGGGCCGCGTAGAACGGGGATTCGTGCTGGTTAATCAAGATGCCATCGTCGCGCAGCGCCTTGAAGCAGGTGCCGTAGAACTCGCGGGTGAAGAAACCCTCGGCGGGGCCGTAGGGATCCGACGAGTCGACGATGATGAGGTCGTACTCGGCCTTCTTGCCGCGCACATAACGCAGGCCCTCCTCGAACCAGACCTTGACCCGCTTGTCCTTCAGCTTCGAGGAGACGAACGGCAGGAACTTCTTCGCAAGCAGGACCACGGCCTTGTCGACCTCAACGAGGTCGATGGACTCGATTGTGCGGTACTTGGTCAGTTCGCGGACGGTGCCACCATCGCCACCGCCGATCACCAGCACATTCTTCACGCGCGGGTGCACGGCCATCGGAACGTGGGCAAGCATCTCGTGGTAGATGAACTCGTCCTTCTCGGTCATCATAAGACCGCCGTCAAGGACGAGGACGCGTCCGTACGCGGGCGTGTCGAGGATGTCGATCTGCTGGACGGCGCTCTTCTTCGATGCGATCTGCTCGATCGCCTTCATGGAGAACCGCACGTCCTGCGTGTGTTCGTCGGTGTACCAGAGTTCGGTCTGCATGGGGGACTCCTTACGCGAGGACGTTGATGAAGTCGAGGTTCATATCCTCGGTACCGGTCATGAAGCAGCCCTTCTCCTTGGCGAAGAGGATGTGGTCCAGCACGTCGCGGGTGATCCGCTCGCCCGGGGCCACGATCGGGATGCCGGGCGGATAGCTCATCACGAACTCGCCCGCGACAAGGCCCATCGATTCGCGCATCGGCACGCGGCGCTTCTTTGCGTAGAATGCCTCCTGCGGCGGGAGCACGATCTCGGGGTCGATGTATTCGTGGTCGAAGAGGCCGATCGGGCTCTTCTCGTGCAGGCGCTTCGTCTCCTCCAGGGCGGAGATGAGTCGTTCGACGTCCATCATGCGGTCACCGCACGAGATGATCGCGAGCAGGTTGCCGATATCGCCGAACTCGATCTGGATGCCATAGTCGTCGCGCAGATGGTCGTAGACCTCGATGCCCGCGAGGCCGATGTCCCGCGTGTGGACGGAGAGCTTCGTGCGGTCGAACGCGAAGACCGTGTCGCCGTTCACGAGCTCGGGTCCGAAGGCGTAGTAACCGCCGAGGTCGTTGATCTCCTCACGCGCGTAGTCCGCGAAGTCCATCGTCTTCTGGTACATGTCGTGACCACGGAAGTAGAGGTTCTTACGCGCGATGTCGAGCGAGGAAAGCAGGAGATAAGAGGCCGAGGTGGACTGCGTGAGCGTGATCACCTGGCGGACGTAGTCGGGATTGACCGGTCTGCGCGTGAGCAGGATCGAGCTCTGCGTGAGCGAGCCGCCCGTCTTGTGAATGGAGGCCGCAGCCATATCGCACCCCGCCGCCATCGCCGAAATGGGAAGTTCCTCGTGGAAGTAGAAGTGCGTGCCGTGCGCCTCATCGGCGAGGACGCGCATCCCGGCGGCGTGCGCCAGCTTCACGATCTCGACGAGATTCGAGCAGATGCCGTAGTAGGTCGGGTTATTGACGAGGATCGCCTTGGCGTTGGGATGGGCCGCGATCGTCTTCCTCACGTCCTCCACGCTCATGCCGAGCGGGATGCCGAGGCGCTTGTCCGTGCCCGGGTTGATGTAGACCGGAATCGCGCCACAGACGACAAGCGCATTGATGGCGCTGCGGTGCACGTTTCGGGGCAGGATGATCTCGTCGCCGGCGGAGCAGGTGGCCATGATCATCGCCTGCACGGCGGAGGTGGTCCCGTTGACCATGAAAAACGCATCATCGGCGCCAAACGCCTCGGCGGCGAGCTGCTGCGCCTCCTTGATGACGGAAACAGGGTGACCAAGGTTGTCCAAGGGCTTCATGGAGTTGACATCCATGGCCATGGCCCTTGCGCCAAGATATTCAGTGAGCTCAGGGTTCCCGCGACCGCTCTTGTGTGCGGGAACGTCAAAGTGGGCGAGCCGGTTGATCCGCTGCTGATCCAGCGCATCCGCCAACGGCGTCAGCTTCTGATTCACTTTCCTTCTCCTTGAATCATGGGACCGCAGAGAGTGGTCCAACGTCGGGGGGCGGCACATATCTGTGCCGCCTTTCGACCAGCATTGCTGCACCCGTAGGTACGGTTCTTGCCATTTAATCTACCACCCAGTGAGGTCAGTGAACAACAGCCCGAATTCCATACTCCCGAGGAGCAGTTCAAGGGACGTGGGCAGTATACAAAATCCCATTGGTGGAATCAACGCACAAGTTATGCGAAACGCATTCCGCCCTGGGGCTGAATGCCAGGTCTATCGTAAGATCAGGATAGTCGCAGGCTCATGACTGGTCATGAAGAGTGAGCCCGGGCCGGTGAAGAGACCGCTTTCATGCGCCGCATCCACATGACCGTAGAATCCCTTCCGCCCAATCTTAAGGCCCTTGATCGTCAACTCGCCGTCGAAATCAAGACGAACCTTCGTCTCGGCGTCCAGCACCAGAGACAGGTCCTCCGACATCGACGGAAGCGTCTCCGCGCCGGATACGGCCTTCACAGAGACACCATCGATGTAGATGTACGAATCGTCCTCGCTGCCTCCTGTCCAGACGCCCGTATCAGGATTGTTGAGGCTCTCCAGCCAGAGCGTGTAGGTGCCTGCGGCGGGAACCGTGAACAGCGCCGTCGTCTCGCAGAAGTTCGTCGAGAAGACTGTCGGCGTCTCGACAATCGCATTCGTAACCGCGTTCTCGTCGATCAACGCGGCGCGTATCCGATTTCCGCCATACTGCCACGTGTTTGGAATGCCGTCATAACCGCTTACGCGTGACCGCGTCCAGAAAGACAGGCGATACGTACCCGCTGCCGGGAACGCGATCTGCTGTGCGAGGGCTCCCGCGTTGATAAAGCAGAACATCTGTGGATTGTCGTGTTGCTGTAGACCATAGTTGAGCGCGTCGTCATTTCTATTACCCATGGTGGTGGCATAAGCGCCGCCCTTGACTGTACTGAACACAGCCCTTGTCCATCCGGCATAGCCGGTGTCACCTTCCGTGAACGAGCCATTCCGGACGAGCTCGTCGGCTGGCAGAAACTCGAAGTCGTCCACGCTCAGGCACGCGCCCGCACCGTCGGAACTGTTCGCCGTCGCCTGGCGGACCTCGATTTCGATCGTATCGTCCGCAGCAACCTCCAATACGTTGCCAAACTGGAGGGGTTTCAAGTCGAAGCTGCTGGCCGTAGCCTTCGCGTCAAACACCGGCGTGCCATTCCGACTGACCGTCACCCCAACCGAAGGATTCAGATTTCGGCCCGATTTGCCGTTCCACTTGTTGCCCTCAAAGGCCCATTTGGCGGCCCGGCACTGCAACTTCCAACGGCCGGTGGGCAGCGTGAACGGCGCCGTCTTCGCGCGTCCCGCGTTGCCCGTGAACTGAAGCTGCCACTCGCCGAGGTCGCCACAGCCCTGCGCGTACCGGTACCCGGACATCAGGCGAGACACCACGCAGACGTCACCGCCCTGTGGACCCGGCGTCAGCGTCCAGCCCGGGCACGCAAGGTTCGCGAGACCGTAGTCCGTCACGAGGCGTGTATTCGCAGTGATGTATGTCCGTTCAAAGGCCCCGTTCGGCACAGCAACCGCACCCGCCGACGACGGTCCCCCCGTCGCAAGATCCATCCGGAAGTCGTCAAGGGACGCATGGGAATCGGAACTGTTCGCACTCGCCTTGCCGTTCTTCGTCTCGATTACAAGCTTGTAGTCGCCCTTCTTCACGTTCGACACGCGGAAGCGGTACGGACGGAATCCGTCACCGATCGGCACATTGCAGCTCGCAAACGTATTTGTCGTCTCGTTTGCATCGACAAGCGAGAAGAAGAGCTGCATATTGTCATACAGGTAGCGCCCCGTACCCTGGAAGCCGAAAACGTAGTCGCCATCCACCGGCACAGACACATGTCCGTAGAGCGTGTTCAGCTGCTTCAGCATCAGAGCCCGGCTACCCTCCGGCGCGTAGAACCGGGCGTGGCGGAATGCATTGCGGAAGTTCGTCAGGTCATTCCCCTGTCCGGTGATGCGCCAGTCCTCGACATTGGCATCCGTCGTCAGCGTCTTGATGCCACTTGAACCGTTCCGAACCACCCAGACCCAGTCGGCAGCCGAGAAATCCGATTCGAAACCGGCGTTCGCGATCGTCGCCGACCGAGCATCGGCGGGGAGACACGTACTTTCCCGCACGACCTCGCCGAACACGACCTCGTTCGTTCCAGTGACACGCAGCGTTTTCACGTCCGCGCCGATCCGAGCAAGACGCAGCGAACCGGCACGACCGCTCGTCGCGAGCGCACATGACATGGTCACCTCGCCCTTCTCAGCTGCCACCGCATCCACCGTCGACTGGATAGTATGGGCCTCGTACTTGTCGGATGTGACCGTCACCTGCTCGCCCGCCTTCGGGCTATAGGGCAGCTCGTGAACCTGAGCCGTCAGGCTGCCTGCCTCGACATCGACCTTTACGCCGGTCATCGGACTCGCGGCGGTCGGACGGAACGTCGCCGCGCCGTCGCCCGTCTTGACCCATGTCCCGCGTCCTTCGACCCGCATTCCGTCGAGCGAATCGGACGCCACCACGGCGTCCTCCGCTGTATTCGCGGTCATTTCACCCTTTGCGGGAACAATCCCCCACTTCTGCATCAAATACCGCGAAATCCGCATCCGCTCCTTCTGCGACAGGGACTTTGCGCCGTTGTAGACGAGCACTTCACCCACAGAGTCGCCGCCATAGCGTCCATTGATGTTGCGGTCGTTGAAGAGCGTGCCGAAGCACTGCATCGGCAGATTGTCGGCCGCGTGGAGCTCGATCAGCTGCAGTCCCTCCTGCGCATGCGTGTGCATTGGATTGCAGCGCACGCCGTTCACGAGACACTCTGCCGCGATGGTCGGCGGCCAGGTGTCGTTGTTCGCGAGCGCGGAGTTGAACCCCGACGTCGCCGAGTAGCCGCTCGGATGCAAAAGCGGCTGGTAGCCTGCCGCCGAACCAATCAGGAATCCGTAGTGCTGCTCCATCCTCGCAACCACGTAGATATCGCGAATGGCCGTGTAGGGCTGGACGCCACTGCGGTCAGCTTTCCGAAAGTTGGCACCTGTGCCCGTCGTAAGGCCGCCGAAGTAGACCATCGGCAACGTCATCCCCTCGGGGGTCTGCACGCGCGGCGCATCAGGCGCATAGACAACGCCGCTCCCGTTCTTCGGATTCGTGATGGCCTGCGCACAGGGACGTGCCGTACCCCATGTGCCGTCAGTTCCCTGCGTCTCGCGGACATCGTACCAGTTGACGACCTTGCCGTCCGAATCGAGCTCGACATTCTTGGACGCGTCCAGCCAGAACGAGGCAAGGTTCAGAAGCGCAGTCGGTTCGGCCTCGGCGATTGGCTCGCCATCAGTCGTCACATTCACACGACCCGCGCTCACGGCAACCGCGAACGGATCGCGTGCGTCAACGAGCCCACGCGGCAGCGTATAGGTCCCCAAACCGCTCTTGGCGATTCCGAGAGAACCATACTGCACGTGGATGACGTCCGTCTGCGCGACGGGCACATCATTCGACACCGAGAAAGACTCGCCTTTCAGCGCATGGCCGTCGGCACCAAACGCCGACATGCACGCGGAGAAAGCCGTCAGGCAGAAAAGAGACGTGTTCACCTTCATCTTGCTTCCCGAGGTAATTGCAAAACTGACACAATGCCGATATCCATGTCTCCCGACATGAGGCCACCACCGACACCCTCCTCGCCAAGAGGAATCAAACATCGCCATTATTGCATTTATCTAGTCGGATGGCAAGTGACAAATCTTTTCCAGTAGATACGGCGGCCTCATCGAGGCCGCCGTACCCAATCACACTGTCTTATCGACGAAGCAATAGTTCTCAATGGCACCTTTCGTGTGAACATTGAGAACTATATTGACCGTTCCGACAGTTTTGCGCTCAGATGGCGGCCAGAACGGCCGCGCCCATCTCGGAGCATGACATCGCGCCGCCGAGATCGGCCGTACGGGCGCCTTCGGCGAGAACCTTGCCAACCGCCCGCTCGATCGCGTCCGCCTCGGTCTGGAGGCCGAAGGTGTGGCGCAGCAGCATGGCGGCGGAGAGGATCGTCGCGAGCGGATTCGCAATGCCCTTCCCGGCGATGTCCGGCGCTGAACCGTGGATTGGCTCGTACATGCCGAAGCCATCGGCACGCAGGGAGGCCGACGGCAGCATGCCAATCGAACCCGTGATCTGGGAGGCCTCGTCGGAGAGGATGTCGCCGAACATGTTCTCGGTGAGGATGACATCGAAGCGGCTCGGCGCACGGACGAGCTGCATGGCGGCGTTGTCCACGTACATGAAGTCAAGCGCGACGTCGGCATACTCCGCATCGTGCAGCTTCTGGACGACCTCGCGCCAGAGGCGGCTCGTCTCGAGGACGTTCGCCTTGTCGACGCAGGTGACGTGGTTGCCGCGCTTCTTCGCGCTCTCGAAGGCCGTCCGGGCGATGCGCTCGATCTCCATCACGGAATAGGGCATCTTGTCGAGGGCGCTCTGGCCATCGGCCGCACGCGAGTGTTCGCCGAAGTAGACGCCGCCTGTCAGCTCGCGCACGACGAGCAGGTCCAGTCCTTCGCCGATGATCTCGTCCTTGAGCGGCGAGGCACCCTTCAATGGCGCCCACACCTTGGCGGGACGCAGATTCGCGAAGAGGCCGAGCTCCTTGCGAAGCGTGAGCAGCGCGCGCTTCTCGGGGCGCTGCGGACCGGGGAGGCTGTCCCACTTAGGGCCGCCCACCGCACCGAGCAGCACCGCGTCCGCCGTCTTGCAGGCTTTCAGCGTGTCGTCCGGCAGGCAGTCGCCAAACGCGTCGTACGCCGCGCCACCGACCAGTTTTTCGTTGAACGTGAAGTCGTGCCCGAACTTCTCCGCGATCTTCTTCAGCACCTTGACGGCTTCGCCCACGATCTCGGGGCCGATTCCGTCACCGGCGATAACTGCAATCGTCTTTTTCATTGTTTGCTTGTCTGATTGTGGATTGTTCGATTGGAATGCTACTTATCCGCCCTGCAGCGATAAGCGGCAAGTCCACCCGCGGCAATGAGCTCCTGCATGAACGGCGGGAAGGGTTCGCCCTGGAAGGACTTGCCAGTCGTCTCGTCCACAATAAGTCCCGTATCAAAATCAACCGACACGACATCCCCGGCCTGGATGGCCTGGGCGGCCTCGGGGCACTCGAGAATCGGCAGCCCGATGTTCAAGGCATTGCGGTAGAAGATGCGCGCGAAAGTGGACGCGATCACGCAGGCGACTCCACAGGTCTTGATTGCGAGCGGCGCGTGCTCGCGTGAACTGCCACACCCGAAGTTCTTGCCGGCCACCATGATCTCTCCCGGTTTCACCGTCGTCGCGAAGGAGGCGTCGATATCCTCCATGCAGTGCGCCGCGAGTTCCTTCGCGTCGGGCGTGTTCAGATAGCGGGCGGGGATGATCACGTCGGTGTCGACATTGTCACCATACTTGTAGGATTTTCCGGAAACTTTCATAAGACTGGATTTCTGTTAGGGGGTTACTAGATGATCTAGAAAATCTAGACTTGCTAGATTGACTAGAACGTCTAGGCCGACTAGAACATCTCGACGACCTAGACCGGCTCGGCAGATTACGGCGCGATGATCTTTCCCGCCACGGCGCTCGCCGCGGCAACGGCGGGCGAAGCGAGGTAAATCTCGGATTCGACGTGCCCCATGCGGCCGACGAAGTTGCGGTTCGTCGTGGCGACGCACTTCTCGCCCTTCGCGAGAATGCCCATGTAGCCGCCGAGACACGGTCCACAGGTCGGCGTAGAGACGACACAGCCCGCCTCCGCGAACTGGGTGAGCAGCCCCTCCTCGTTCGCCTGGATCCAGATGCGCTGGGTGGCGGGTATGACAATGCAGCGAACGCCCTCCGCGACTTTGCGACCCTTCATCACCTTCGCCGCGATCCGCAGGTCGCTGATGCGGCCGTTCGTGCAGGAGCCAATGACCACCTGATCGATCTTGATCGTCTTGATCGAATCAACGGTGTGCGTGTTCTCGGGCAGGTGCGGGAACGCGACCGTGGGCTGGAGCGCGCCGAGGTCGATCTTGATCGTCCGCTCGTATTCGGCGTCGGGATCCGCCTCGTAGACCTTCGGCGTCTTTGCCCCGTGTTCTTTCAGGTAGTCCAGGCAGAGCTGGTCGACCGGGAAGATACCGTTCTTCGCACCCGCCTCGATCGCCATGTTCGCGATCGTGAAGCGGTCGTCCATTGAGAGATTCCTGATACCGGACCCGACGAACTCGAGGGACTGGTAGCGAGCCCCGTCCACACCGATCAATCCAATCAGGTGGAGGATGAGGTCCTTGCCCGACACCCACTTCTTTGGCTTGCCGGTGACGACGACCTTGATCGCGCTCGGAACCTTGAACCAGGTCTCGCCCGCGCTCATGCCCGCGGCCATGTCCGTGGATCCGACACCGGTGGAAAATGCGCCCACCGCGCCATAGGTGCAGGTGTGCGAGTCGGCGCCGATGATGCAGTCGCCGGCGGTCACGAGCCCCTTCTCAGGGAGCAGCGCGTGCTCGACGCCGCAATCGTGGCCGACTTCGAAGTAATTCTTGATCTTCTGGTCCTTCGCGAACTGGCGCATGCAGGCGCACTGCGTCGCAGCCTTGATGTCCTTGTTCGGCGCGAAGTGGTCGGGCACGAGCGCGATCTTGTTCTTGTCGAAGACCTTCGCCTTGCCGAACTTCGGGAACTCGCCGATCGCGACCGGCGTGGTGATGTCATTTCCGAGCACCAGGTCAAGCTTTGCCATGATCAGCTCGCCCGCGTGGACGGTCTTCTTCCCAGCGTGCTTCGCCAGGATCTTCTGCGTCATCGTCATTGCCATGTTTACATTCTCCTCTTCAATCGCATTTAGACCCGCTTGTCGGTATGTCCACCCGTCAGCATGTCGTCCTCGAAACTGTGCTGGGCGATGGATGCCGCGCCCGTGCCCAGGCGTGCCTTGCCCTCAATCATCTTGTTGACGGCGTCGAGGGTCGAGAGAATCGATCCCTCGATGATGTCCGTCGAAACCCCCTTGCCACGGTAAGTGCCCGCCTCGTCCTGTACCTTCACCGTCACTTCGCCCAGCGCATCGCGCTGTTCGGTCACGGCCTGGATCTGGAAATCAAGCAGGGAGAACGGATGCTGAACGATCTTCTCGACCGCGCGGATCGACGCGAAGACTGGTCCGGTTCCGTACGCGGACTCCGTCACCTCCTGTCCATTCCGCACCAGCGTCACACACGCGGTCGAGTACATCTCGTTTCCGGACGTGATGACGTAGTTCTTGAGCTTCCAGTCCTGATCGCCCGCCACATGTCCCGTCGCCGCCTCGACCAGCGCGATGATGTCACGGTCCTCAATCGTCTTCTTTCGGTCCGCCAGCACCTTGAACTCGGCGAAGAGCCTGTCCTCCAAGGGCTTCTCGACCTGATAACCGAGGTCGACGAGCCGCTGCGCGAACGCGTGCTGTCCTGAATGCTTGCCGAGTACGAGCGCGTTCTTCTTGACGCCGACGGACTCGGGGGTCATGATCTCGTACGTCCTGACGTTCGCCATCACGCCATGCTGGTGAATGCCGCTTTCATGCGCGAATGCGTTCGCGCCGACAATGGACTTCGAGGGGAAAATCTTCACGCCCGTGATCTTCGAGAGCAGCTGGGCGGTCTTTGAAATCTCCTCCGTGACGATCCCATAGTCGATCCCGTAGGCGTCGTGCCGTGTGCGGAGGTTCATCACGATCTCCTCCAGCGCGGCATTTCCGGCCCGCTCGCCAATGCCGCAGATGCAGCACTCAGCCTGGCGCGCACCCGCCGCGATGCCCGCGAGCGTGTTCGCGACCGCCATGCCAAGGTCATTGTGGCAGTGCATCGAGACGACGACCTGGTCGATGTTCGGAACGCGGTTCATCACGTTCGCGACCATGTCGTAGATTTCCTTCGGCGTGGCATAGCCGACCGTGTCCGGCAGATTCACCGTGGTGGCGCCCGCCTTGATGACGGCCTCGACGACCTGGCACATGTAGTCCTTGTCCGTGCGCGAGGCGTCCTCCAGGGAAAACTCAACGTTGTCACACTTGTTCCGCGCATACTTGACCGCGTCGATCGCACGGGCGAGCGCCTGTTCGCGCGTCATCTTGAGCTTGTACTCGAGGTGAAGGTCGCTCGTCGCGAGAAAGGTGTGGATGCGCGGATGCTTCGCGCCCTTCACGGCCTCGTACGCCGCGTCGATGTCCTTGACGAGCGCGCGGCAGAGCGAGGCGACAACCGGCTTCTCCACCGCCGCGGAAATGGACCTCACGCTCTCGAAGTCCCCCGGGGAGGCGATGGCGAAACCCGCTTCGATGATGTCCACGCCCAGGGCCTCAAGCTGATGCGCCATGCGGATCTTCTCCTCGATGTTCATCGAGTAGCCCGGTGCCTGTTCGCCGTCACGAAGTGTCGTGTCGAAGAATCTGATTCTGTTGTTCATCTCTGGCCTGTCTTGTTCATTTCTGCAGATCGCCGGAGAACAGAAAACGCGAACCGCCCTCCAGGCTGATCCGCGTTTTTAGGTGACTTCGAGCCGTGTTCCGTTCGACTAAACGCAAGCACGCTCCGCGGATCTGCACCCACGAAGCTCAAGGCTAAGTCGAAGATTGAACTGCTTGCTCATTGCGGTTGGTAGTATACCACAAACCTCACGCACCGTTCCGTAACAAAGAGATACGAGAACAGAAAACGTCAGAAATTGATCTTGAAGATGTTCTTGTGCCAGGTAAGGAGGCCGCGGTCGCGCATCTGGCAGAGCGTACGGGAGAGAGACGGACGCGCCACACCGAAATACTCGGCCATCCGTTCACGGTTAAAGGGCACGGTCACATCACCCGTGCCACCGGACTCGTTGTTCAGCTCCGAAAGGTAGATCTTGATGCGCGCCTCGATCGTCTGCGCGTCCATCACCGTCAGTTTGCGCCATGCCGTGAAGAGCTCGCGCGAGAGCATCCGGGAGGAATTGACAGTAAGGGGCACCACGATCTGCGGCTCGTCCTCTGCAAGCAGTGCACGCATACGCGCCATGTCGAGGGAGATCAGGGTGCAGTTCTCGACCGCGACAATCGTGCCCGGCCAACAGGCAATCTCGGGCATGTGCAGAATCCAGAGCCCGAGGGCTTCGCCCTGACCGATCTCGCGCACGAGAACCGGACGGTCGTCGGACATCTGCTCGTAGACGTGCAAATGTCCGGATGCGACCAGAATCAGACGATCCGCCGAGAAACCCGCATGTACGACTGTCTCACCCCTGCGGTAGGTCTTCTTAACGCCGTTCAGACGGTCAAGCAGGCTTTCGATTTCCGTCTGACCAAGGCCGCGGAAGAGTTCGGTGTTCTGTGCGAGACGGCTCAGCTTCATGATGCTTCACTCTCCCCTTCGCTTCAACCGATGGCGAGCATCGCCTCCACGGCGGCACGCGCACGCGTGGCGATGTCCTCCGGCACTTCGACGCGCGTCTTCATGTCACGCAGGCATTCGAAGAGGTTCTCAAGCGTTGTCTTCTTCATGTTCGGGCAGATCATCCGCTCCGTGACGGGATGGAAGACCTTCCCGGGATTCTCCTTGCGCAGGCGGTGCAGGATGCCCGTCTCCGTACCGACGATGATCTCCTTCGCATCGCTTTCGCGCGCGAACTTGCACATGCCGCCGGTCGAAAGCGCATGGTCCGCCGCGTCGCGGACATCCTTCGCGCATTCGGGATGGACCAGCACCGGAGCGCCGGGATGGAACGCCCGCGCCTCCGCGATGCCCTTCACGGTGATGATCTGGTGCGTGGGGCAGTAGCCCGGCCAGAGCGTGTAGTTCCGCCCCAGGAGTCCGGCGATGTGTCCGCCCAAGTGCTGGTCAGGCACGAAGAGGATCTCCTCGTCGGGGCCGAACGTCTTCATCACGCGCTCGGCGTTTCCGCTCGTCACGCACATGTCGCACTCGGCCTTGACCTCCGCCGTCGAATTCACATAGCAGACCGCCTTGGCGCCGGGATGCTTCTCCTTGAGCTCGCGGACCTGCGCACCAGTGATCATGTCGGCCATCGGACAGCCCGCCGACGGCTCGGGAATCAGCACCGTCTTGCCGGGATTCAGGATCGCCGCCGTCTCCGCCATGAAGTAGACGCCGCAGAAGACGATCACGTCCGCGTCGACCGTCGCGGCCTTCCGCGCCAGCTCCAGCGAATCGCCCGTGTAGTCGGCAACGTCCTGAACCTCGCCGCGCGTGTAGTTGTGCGCAAGGATCACGGCCTTCCGTTCAGCCGCCAGTTTCCGGATTTCCTCTTGAATCGTCATGAGTTCTCTCCTCCACAAAAATCCTGTCCGCGACGCTAGATGGCGTATTCGGCCACTGCCGTCGGCACGAACTTGCGGCCACGCATGCGCCCGAGCACCGTCTCGAGTGTCATGTCCTGCAGGGCCGTGCGCACCGCCATGTTGATGTCCGTCCACACCGAACGCGCCGCGCAGCCCTTCGCGCGGTCGCATTCCTTCTGGCAGCCCACGCAGTCCACCAGCGAAATCGGTCCCTGCAACGCCTCGATCACCTCCAGGAGCGTAATGTCGCCCGGGGCCTTGGCAAGGCGGAAGCCGCCGAGCTTGCCGCGCTCGGACCGAATCATCCCCTGCTCGCGGAGCGGAACGACGATGCGGCTGATGAACTTCTCGGAGATCTCCTGCGAGTCCGCGATCTCCTTGATGGTACGCGGACGCGCATGCGTCTCGTTCATCGCGACGTCGAGCAGAATCCGGAGTCCATACCGGGCCTTGGCAGTGACTTTCATGAGGCGTAGTATAGCAAAAACCCTACCCGCGCGGTAGGGTTAGTGTACGCTCACCGTAGCGAGCACGGCCCGTTCACGCAGCCCCCCGGACAGGCCATGACCTCGATGAAGTTTTCCGGCATCTTGCCCATGGCGTGGATCTTGAGCACGGCGGCCGTTTTCTTGTCGATGCCGTTGATCTGCTTCGCGCAGAGCTTGAAGTCGGGGATCTTCGACGTCGCCTCGGCCAGCACCGCCTCGGTCACGCCGCAGCTGCGCGCGAAGTTTCGTGCGGTGTCCGCGGCCGGGCGCTCCGTCTTCCAGGGCGGGCAGAGCATCACATCGATCTTTCGACCGGCGAAGATGGCTCCCAGCTCCTCGAAGGAGAGCACATAGTCGACCCCCTTCTCAACCGCCTCGCCGCGCTTTGCGACGCAGGGACCAATGAAGACCGTCTTCGCCGTCGGGTCCTTCTCCTTCACGAGACCCATGGCGTAGACCATCGGGCTCGGCGTGGTGGAGACATGCGGCAGGAATGTCGGGAGATGGCGCTTCACCAGATTCACGTACGCCGGGCAGCAGGACGTCGTCATGAGGGTCTTGGGGTCGGCCTCAAACCGCTCGATAAACTCCTTCGTTTCATGCTCCGTGGTGAGCTCCGCGCCCAGGGCCACTTCCATGACGTCCTTGAAGCCCGCCTGCACACAGGCGGCGAGCAGCTGTTCGATCTTGCCAGGGAACTGACGGTCCGCGGCAGGGGCGACCATCGCGACGAGCTTCTCGCCACGCTTCATCGCCATCAGAACCTCGAGGAGCTGCGAACGCTCCATCACGGCGCTGAACGGACACGAGTTGAAGCACTTGCCGCAGTAGATGCACTTCTCGAAGTCGATCTCCGCCACACCCTGCTCATTCTTGCGGATGGCATTGACGGGGCATGCCTCTTCGCACGGGACCGTCGTCTTCACGATCGCATGATAGGGGCAGGCCGTGATGCACTTGCCGCACTTGATGCACTTCGCCGAATCGATGACGCTCTGCCCGTTGACGACGGTGATGGCCTTCTTCGGACAGGTGAACGTGCAGGGGCGCGAGAAACAGCCACGGCAGTTCGAGGTGGAGACGATCTTCGCGTCCGGACAGCCCGAGCAGGCGCTCCCGCAGACGGAGAGCGGCGGCTGGACCGCCTTCTGCCCCCCGGTCTGGCTGTCCAGCGTCGCGCCGATGCGCTCGACCATGTCGTCGAAGTAGGACGCAAGCGTCTTCGCCTCGTCTTCTTCGTTCTCGGGGCACACGCCCAGGAGGGCCATCAGACGGTACTTCAGCACCGCACGGTCATGGTAGATGCAGCAACGCGAGGCCTGCATGTCCTTCGGACGCAGCTTCACGGGGATGTGGTCAAGCTCCTCGCGCAGCGTGCCGTCATCGAAGGCGCGCACGAGCCGAATCAGCAGCTCGCGGCGGATGTAGATGGATCCGTTCAGCATTTACTCGGCCTCCCCGCAGAGCTCCTGAAGGCGCTGGAGCACGGATTCGGGCGTTGCCTGCGCCATCACCTCCGTGCCGTTGAAACGGACGTACGGCGCACCGCCAAGCTGCTCCTTCTCGCAGAAGTTGAGACACGGACGCGCCTCGATCTCGACCTTGCCGCGGATCTCCTCGGGCAACTCGGCCTCAAGGTCGACCAGTCGCGAGGCGCCCAGAATGTAGCACGCGGTTCCGCAGCAGATTTCAACTTTGACCTTCTCCATCGCTCTTCTCCTTTTGATTCTAAATTTCTTAGTAGTAGTTGACCGTCACGATCTTGCGGTAGTTCTTCTCGAGCGCCGTCTGCATACGCCGAAAGACCGATCGACGCAGTTCGAGATCCTGCGGGATATTCGGATCCTGATGGCTCTCGTTGACCTTCGTGCCGATGATGAATTCGATGCGGTCGTGCGTCAGAAGACGTTCCAGAATCTGGCGTGCCGCCATTGGCTGTCCAACCGGATTCTGCTTCTCTTCAAGCGCCTTGCAGACATGCGAGAGCGTAAGGATGCCCTCGGTGCAGAGGCCGACGCCCGGCAGAAGCCCGCTCGGGGGAAGTCCGCCCGCGTTGCGCATCGCCTTGAGGTCGATCTTCACGCGGCCGCCGAGCTCGCGCTCAAGGATGTTCGCCGTCGTGCCGCCACAGATGACGACATGATCTTCGCCAAGACTCGCCTGCCGCGCATATTCGGCGTCATGCTCCTTGTAGTAGGGCGGCCCCGTGAGGATGCGCATCACACGCGGGTGGCGGAAGTAGATGACAAGGCAGCTGATGTCGTCCTTGCAGGCCTCGGGGGTGATGTTCTTCGCAAAGCAGGCAATGCGGCGGGCGAGGTCCGCGGCCGAGATGTCGGGTTCGTTCGCGATCTGCTCCTGCGCAAAGGAGAGCATGCCGCTGCGGCGCCAGCCGAACTTGTAGGCGGGCAGACCGGCACCGAGTCCGCTCTGGGTTACACCATCAGAGCAGAGGATGATGCGGTCGCCGGGCTCGACGTCCACCTCCACCTCGCGGACCTCGCGGTCCGGCCAGTGCTCGGAGACGACCGTGCGGTCCTTGACCGGCGGAACTTCCGCGACACCGCGCAGATGCACGTAGGCGGGATTGCCCATCTCGATGATGCGGGCGCGTCCGCCGAGGCGATAGTCGAAGAAGGAGAACGTCGAATAGCTGATCTTGCGGACTTCGCAGACCGGCAAGGAGTCCATGATGATCTCAACGGACTGGAGCAGGTCAAGGTTCGACTGCATGAACCTGAGTGCCATCGTCGTCGTCATGTTCGCGAGAACATGCGCCTTCACGCCCGAACCGAGACCATCCGAGAGCGCCGCCAGGGAGCGGTTCTCCTTGTCGATCGTCAGCAGCTGGACGTCGTCGCCGCAAGCGGCCTGCCCCGTCTTCGTGAACTGGGTGGCCTCCATCTCAATGAAGAGATCGTCGATCAATTGAAGCCTCCGCTCTTCATCACACCATGGCTTTCGGCCTGCGTCTGCGCCGTGTAGGTACCGGCGATCTCGTTCAGCATGATCTCCGTCTCCGCGATGTGCTCGCCGAAGAGACGCGCCACCTGCTGGACGGTGATGACATTCTTGCGGATGACCTCGCGCGCCCGCGCCGCAATCTGCTCGCGGTGGAACTCGTTCTTCGTGACGTCCTGGATGACGGCGCCGGCGAACTTGCCCTTCGCGATCGAGAAGACGGAGATGTTGACGATCCGCTCCCCCAGATGCTGGTTGAACTTCTCGATCTCACTGCCGTGCGCGAGCGCGCCCGTGAAGAGGTCGCCGAAGTCGGCCAGATAATCGTCCACCGGGATGCCGTTGAGATTACCAAGCGTCTCGAAGATTTCACCTGCGCCGACGAGATCGGCGAAATTGCGATTGCATTCGGTAATGCCACGGTTCTCGTCCACGATCACGACCGCTGCGGGGATGTACTTGATCAGCGCGTTGGAGGTACGCTGGAAGCTCTGGCGCAGGAAGTTGTGGCACATGGCCTCCTCCGCCTTGCCCTCCAGAAGGGCTCGCGCGAAGTCGCGGCAGGAACTGTAGCCGCAGGCACCGCAGTTGAGTTCATCCGCCTTCGAATATTTGCCCACGCGGGCGAGGGCCGCGGAGATCATCGTCTCGTCAGCATCGAGTGCCTTGACTGCGGCCGGCGCGTAGTTCGCGCCACCGCAATGGGAGAAGCAGCGACCGACGGAAGTCCGCAGGGGCGAGATCGCGTCTGTGTCGAAGAGCGCGTCGAGCGAGGCACCGGCGTTCATCGCCGGACCATTCACGCAGCCACCCGGGCAGGCCAGCGCCTCGAGGAAGACGGTACGTCCGCGCTTTTCGGTCGGCGGCGTGCCGGAAAGCAACCGGCGCAAATTGTCGAGCCCCGAAACGGAGACGAAGCGGACCTTGTCCGACCCATCGCGGATCGTATCGTTCATGCCGCCTTCGACTGAATAGAAGCGCCCCTCCTCCGCGGGGCCGAGTTCAAGTTCGGCCTCCTGCTGGACGAATTCGGGCAGCACGCCCTTCTCCTCCAGCAACTGCTGCAGCACGGGGAAGACAAGCGCAAGGGCGAGCTGGTCTGGGTTTGCATCCGACTCGTTCTTCTTCGCAGCGCAGGGGCCGAAGAAGACGACCTTGATGTCATTGCCGTATTTCTCCTTGAGGAGCTTGCAGTGCGCCCGCACGGGCGACGGTAACGGGGAGATGAACTTCGCCCAATTCGGCAGATACTTGCGGATCATGTCCACTGCGGCCGGACAGGCACTCGAGACCATGAACGGCGTCTCCGGGCATTCCTCCAGCAGCTTCGAGACATGGGCGCTCACGGCCTCGGCGCCATGCGCCGTCTCCGAGACGCCGGCGAAGCCAATTTCCTTCAGCGCGGCCGCGAGCTGGCCGATCGTCACGCCCTTGAAGTAGGCGGCGAAGCTAGGCGCGATCGAAGCGTAGACCTTCGTGCTCGAGTCCAGCAGCTGGCGCAGACGCGCCAGATCATTGCGGATCTTCTTGGCGTGTGCGGGGCACACCTTCACACATTCACCACAGGCCACGCAGGCCTCGGGGATTACGCTCGCCTTGCCACCGACGATGCGGATGGCCTTGACGGGACAATGCCGAACACACTTGTAGCAGTCCTGGCACTCGTTTTCAATGGTATAGACGGGACCGGTCATGGGTAGGTAAGAGGTTAAAGGGAATAGTGAATAGGTTTCAGGAAACTGTTCAACTGATTAACTGGTTAACTGTAAAACGCCCCTGGCAGTCGGCAAGTTTTCATGTTGATCAGTTAAACAGTTTGCAAGTTAAGCGGTTTTGAAGAGGGAGTCGAGAAGGTCCTTCATTACACCCTGATCGACGTGGGTATAGGTCTTGCCATCGGCGATAACCACGGGGCCGGCCGCGCAGTTGCCCGTGCAAAGGGAACCCGAAAGTTCACAGTCGACCTCGTCCTTGAGACCATGTTCCGCGAGGTAGTTCTCGCAGAAGGCCAGATTCTTCTCGTTGCCCCGCGCGAAGCAGGAACTTCCCATGCAAATGACAATCTTTGGTTTGCTCATGCGTGTATTATAACATAGTTGAGAGGGTGAGAAGGTTGAGAGGGGTGGGATTGTTGAGAGAGAGTGAGCCCGAATTGAAAAGCCAGGCGTTTGACCGCCTGGCTTCGGTTGCGTGCGAGACGCGGATTCGGCTTACTCGTAGTCGACGACGCTCGCCCAGTGGAGGAGCAGGTCGAGGTTCTTCTGCGTGTTCGGCTTGGAGGACTCGGCCGCGGCCACGATTGGCAGCCACTGCTGAACCTCGGGAAGCTTCACCTTCAAGGCCTCGCACATCATGCCCATGTACTGCTCGGCGGCCTTGACATGGCCGGAGAGCCAGAACAGAAGGTAGGTGCGTGCCACATCCGCGAGCGGATCGCCCAGGCGCACATGGCTCCAGTCGATCACGCGCCAATCGCCCTTCGGGGTGATGATGACGTTCGTCGGGTTGAAGTCGCCGTGGCAGAGCGCCTTGCCTCGCGGAAGCGCCTGAAGGCGCATGTGCAAGTCGTAGCGCGTGTTGCGCTCGAGCGGCGAGGCGGAAATCATCGCATCCAGCTTGTCCGCGAGGTTGCCCATGCGCGGCGCCGTCTTGGCGAAGATCGCACACTGGATCTGCACGAGCTCCTTCAGGTACTTCGTGAGGTTCTTCTTGTCCTTCGCCATCACATCGGCCAGCGTCTCGCCCTCGATGAACTCGCGGCGGATCGCCCACTTGCCCTTGATGACGCAGACCTCGAGGATCTTGGCGACGGGAAGGCCCGTCTCCGCGGCACGCGCTTCGTTCATCGCCTCGTTCAGGATCGCGGAGACCTTGTAGTTCTCGTCGAAGACCTTGAGGATGGACGCACCGTCCTTGAGCACTTGCTTGTGCTCGCGGGCAAGGAGCATGTTGTCCTTCTTCGCCGGCTTCTTCGCGGCCTTCGCCTGGGGGGCCTTCTTGGCCACGGGCTTCTTTTCAGCAGTCTTCTTCATGTGAAAAACCTTTTAACTGTTTGACCGTTTAACCTATCAGACCAGATCATGCTTGCCGTAGTAGGCGTTGAGGTACATCTGCTTGATCTCCTTCATCAGCGGATAGCGCGGGTTGGCGCCTGTGCACTGATCGTCGAAGGCCTGCTCCACCATCGCGTCGAGGCGGTCGAGGAAGTCCTTCTCGTTCGGCACGTAGTCGCGGATCGTGGGCTTGATGCCGACACGGGTCTGGAGCTCGCGGATCGCCTTGATGAGGTTCTCGAACTGCTCGCCGCGGTTGCGGCCCTTGATGCCGAGCTCGTCGGCGATCTCGAGGTAGCGCTCGAGGGTGTGCGGGTGGTCGTACTGCGGGAACGTGCCCATCTTGCGCGGCACGGGGTCGGCGTTGAAGCGGAGCACCTCCTCCATCATCAGCGCGTTGGCGATGCCGTGCGGGATGTGGTGGAACGCGCCGAGCTTGTGCGCCATCGAGTGCATCACGCCGAGGAAGGCGTTCGCGAAGGCCATGCCGGCCATCGTGGCGGCGTTGGCCATCTTCTCGCGGGCCTTCGGGGCGGCGTACTTGCCGACCGCGGCGTCGTAGCACTCCGGCAGATACTTGAAGATCGTCTGGAGGGCACGGATGGCGAGACCGTCGGTGTAGTCCGTCGCGAGCATCGAGGCATAGGCCTCGAGGGCGTGGCTGACAGCGTCGATACCAGAGGCGCTGGTGAGGCCGGGAGGCGCCATCATCTGGACGTCGGCGTCGACAATCGCCATGTCAGGCATCAGCTCGTAATCGGCGAGCGGGTACTTCGTGCCCGTCTTCTCGTCGGTGATGACGGCGAACGGCGTCACTTCGGAGCCCGTGCCGGCCGAGGTCGGAATGGCGATGAAGTAGGCCTTCTCTCCCATCTTCGGGAAGGTGTAGACGCGCTTGCGGATATCCATGAAGCGCATCGCCATGTCCATGAAGTCCACTTCCGGGTGCTCGTAGAGGACCCACATGATCTTCGCGGCGTCCATCGCGGAACCGCCGCCGATGGCGATGATGACGTCAGGCTTGAAGCCAGCCATCAACTTGGCGCCTTCCTTCGCGCAGGCGAGGGTCGGGTCGGGAGCCACGTTCGAGAACGTGGTGAACATGATGCCCTGCTGCTCGAGGCTCTTCTCGATCGGCTTCGTGTAGCCGTTCGAATAGAGGAAGGAATCCGTCACGATGAACGCCTTCTTCTTGCCGAGCTCCTGGCCAAGTTCCTTGAGCGCCACCGCGAGGCAACCCTTCTTCTGATACACCTTTTCAGGCGCGCGGAACCACAGCATGTTCTCTCTTCTCATGGCCACAGTCTTGATGTTGATGAGGTGCTTGACGCCAACGTTCTCCGAAACCGAGTTCCCGCCCCAGCTTCCGCAGCCGAGCGTGAGCGAAGGAACAAGCATGAAGTTGTAGACGTCGCCGATGCCACCGAGGCTAGACGGCATGTTCACGAGCAGACGGCAGGCCTTCATCCGCTCTGCGAACTGGTTGAGCTTGGCCTTCTCGTTGAGTTCGTCGATCCAGAGGACAGACGTGTGGCCAAGACCACCGTTGTTCACGAGTAGGGCCTCCGCAATGTCGAGCGCATTGTCGAAATTCTTGCTCTTGTACATGCCGAGGATCGTCGTGAGCTTCTCGTGGCCGAGAGCCTCGGAGGTTTCGGTCGAGGTCGCCTCCCCAATGAGCACCTTCGTATCTTCGGGGACCTCGAAGCCCGCCATCTTGGCAATCGTCACCGGGCGCTGACCAACGATCTTCGCATTCAGTGCGCCGTTAATGAGCATCGTCGCGCGGATCTTATCCGCTTCGGACTTGTTGAGGAAGTAGCAGCCACGCTTCGTGAACTCGGCCTTGACGGCGTCGTAGATCTCCTCGTCGGCGATCACCGTCTGCTCCGTCGCGCAGATCATGCCGTTGTCGAAGGTCTTCGAGTGGATGATCGAGTTGACGGCGTTGATGATGTCACAGCTCGGGTCGAGAATCGCCGCCGCGTTGCCGGCGCCGACGCCGAGGGCAGGCGTGCCGGAGCTGTAGGCGGCCTTCACCATACCGGGACCACCCGTCGCGAGGATGATGTCCACTTCCTTCATGAGGAGGTTCGTCTTCGGCAGGCTCGGTGCGTCGATCCAGCCGATGATGTCCTCAGGGGCGCCTGCCTTCACGGCCGCGTCCAGCACAATCTTCGCCGCCGCGATCGTGGAGTTCTTGGCGCGCGGATGCGGACTGATCATAATGCCGTTGCGCGTCTTGAGCGCGAGCAGCGTCTTGAAGATGGCGGTCGACGTGGGGTTCGTCGTAGGGATCACGGCACCGATGACGCCGATCGGTTCGGCGATCTTCATCATACCGCCGGGCAGGTTCTCCTCAATCACGCCGCAGGTCTTCGTGTCTTTATAGGTATTGTAGATATACTCGGCCGCGTAGTGGTTCTTGATGATCTTGTCCTCGACGATGCCCATGCCGGTCTCGGCGACGGCCATCTTGGCGAGGGGGATACGCTGGCAGTTCGCCGCAAGCGCCGCGGCCTTGAAAATCGCGTCCACCTGCTCCTGAGAGTACGACGCGTACTTCTGCTGCGCCGCTCTCACGCGCGCAAGGGTTGCCTCGAGTTCCGCGATTCCCGCATCTACGGCCGGTTTCGCGATCTGGTCTGCGCTTTCCATCTGCTTGTCCTTCCTTTACCTGATGTTCACATCCCTTCCTTGGGATGACGCGGGACAGTATACCAAGTACTGAATCAGTACGCAAGTACCGATATTAAAATATTTATTATTTTGGTATTGATATCTCTGTAGCCAATCTGCGACCTTTTTGCTACACTAGTTCTCATGAGACTAGAAGATGATTCCATGGAGCCCCTGCCGCTCCCCACGATTCGCCGCTATCCCGCCTATCTGCGCGAGATCCGGGCGATGATCCAGCGTGGCGAGCAGCATGTCTCAAGCGCCGTGCTGGCGGAGAAGCTTGGGCTGGACCAGGTCCTTACCCGTAAAGACCTCGCCATGGCGGGCGTTCCCGGAAAGCCCCGTTGCGGATATCCCGCAAAGAAACTGGAAGAAGCCGTCGTCCATGCTCTCGGCTGGGACAATGCCACAGACGCCATACTCGTGGGAACAGGCTCCCTTGGACAAGCCCTCCTCGGCTACCGTGGCTTCGCCGAGCACAATCTTTCGATTTCAGTCGCCTTCGATGCCGATCCCGAGAAGATTCAGAAAGAAATCCACGGCGTCATGGTCCGCTCAATGAAGGATCTCCCCGCACTCGTGAAGCGCCTTCAAATCAGGCTCGGCATTCTCACTGTTCCACGCGCCGCCGCCCAAACCTGTGCCTCGGCAATGGTCGAGGCCGGCATCACCGGCATTTGGAACTTCACCACCGAACAGCTCGAAGTCCCCGAAGACGTCATCGTCCAGAATGTCGACCTGGCAGAATCCCTTGCAGTCCTCTCGCATGCGATCACGCGTGCGTAGGCACGAGTTCAAAGTTCCAGGTTCAAAGTTCAAAGTTCAGCCCCCATGGATCCAAATCCACGGGGGCTAAGTACTTTCCATCATCAAGTTCTCAGATCCCGGAACTCGGAACCTTGAACTTTTAACTTTGAACATCCTCAGATGTAGGGCCACTGCATCAATGTACCGGCCCAGGTGAGTCCCGAACCAAAACCAGCGAGCGCGATGCGCATGCCCGGCTTGAGCTCGCCCTCGCGCACGGCCTTGTCAAGGCAAAGCGGAATCGAGGCAGAGGACGTGTTGCCGACATCGGCGAGATAAAGGTAGAACTGCTCGATCGGCAACTTCATGCGGCGCGCAACGGACTCGATGATGCGGTAGTTCGCCTGATGAGCGAAAATGCGATCCAGAGACGAGGGCTCGACGCCCCCCTTCTCGCACACCGTCTTGAGAACTTCGTCCAACTTGCGGACCGCAAACGTGAAGACCGCATGCCCATCCATACCAAGGTACGGCGTGGGAATCGTATCCGTGAAATCGTGCACGGGATCAGGCGTCCATCCCTTGCGAGCACCACCCTCCTTGATGATGTACTCGAAGCCATTTCCGTCGGCACCGAGAATTGTCTGGGCAGGGAACGTGTTCTCGTCTGTCTCGACAACTTCGACGACCGCCGCGCCGGCACCGTCACCAAACAGCATTGCGTAGGAACGGTTCCGCCAATCAAGCGAACGCGAGAGCAGTTCCGTGCCAATCACCAGCGCCTTCTTCTGCCCAGGATGGCAGAGAAGATGGCTCTTTGCCATCTCAAGTCCATAGACGAAACCCGAACAGGCCGCGGCCAGATCGAAGGCCGCGGCATTGACGCAGCCAATCTGCTTCTGGACGAGACAGGCCGTCGATGGGCACCCCACATAATCGGGGGTCGTCGTGGCGAGAATGATCAAGTCGATTTCCTCGGGCTTCACTCCGGCATTGGCCAAAGCACGCTCAGCCGCCTTCGCTCCCAACGTGGAGGCCATTTCGTCCGGTGCCGCCACGTGACGGTTCTCAATGCCCGTATGCGAAACAATCCACTCAGGCGTTGAATCAATTTGCGGCGCAATCTCGGCATTCGTGACAACGCGCTCCGGCAAATAGGAACCCAACCCTGCAATTCTAACTGCTACCATTTTTGCTCTCAATCCCTTCTCAAAACAGACCACCGTCCGACCGAACGGACTTCATACTCCTCGGGGATGGGTACAATTCTATCAAAGAACCCCCCATTCCACAAGATGCACCTGGATGATTTCATACTTCGAACATCTGGAGAAAGGCCTTCATCCTGGAGTCAATGAATTTGTCCTTGTGGTAGACAAGACGAAACGTCCGCCGATATCCCGTCGTACCATAGCGCACCAGCGCCCCCTCCGCGAGTTCTCGGGCCACGAGTTGTCCAGAAAGAACGGCAATGCCCTGTCCCGCCTCCGCAAGCGCCACCATGGCGGCTGAACTGGCAATGGACCAGAGTCGGCATCCGGGCTTTGCGAAGTGCTGTAATGCAGCATCCCGCGTGCCAGATCCAGGTTCGCGCACGATCAACACGTCAGATGACTTCAGATTCGGCGCCGCCACGGCAATCACCTCGTCGTTGGCCACAATCAATTGGCGGATATCTGCCGAAGAGATGGCCCCTTCAACCACCCCGACATCGAGGGAGCTGTCGAGAATGCCATGCTCGATCTGCAAGGTGTTACAAACCTGGACCTCCAGGGGACACGTCCCCGCCTCGCGACGGGCCAGCAGTCCCGGTAGATAGACGGCCCCGACCGTATGCGTCGCTCCCACGCGGAGAGGAAGCCGATCCGCTCCCAGGCGCATGCCATGGTCAAGTAGCATAAACGAATCAACCAGCTGACGTGCCTCGACGACAAGACGCTTCCCCGCCTCAGACAGACGCAGCCGTCGATTCAACCGCTCAAAGAGAACCGTGCCGAAATGTGCATCCAAATCGGCCAAAGTCTTGCTGACCGCCGGTTGCGCGACATGAAGCCTTTCAGCTGCTCCCGACACCGAGCAACCTGCATCGACGACCGCGAGAAACACCTGAAGATGACGCATAGTGAACATAATAACATTCCGTTATCGATTTTAGAAAATGATACGATTGTATTATACGCCTGCAAAATGGTAGAATCAAGACGCATTCGCAAAACAGGAGACGAATAGACATGCAGGACTTCCAGAAGAATCTTGTGGCGGCGTGGACGGACTACGTCGCCGGCACCATCGACGCCAAGGCGCTCAAGGGACAATCCGCAGGCTTCGGCATCTATCAGCAACGCGATGACAAGACCATGATGCGCGTGCGCCGCGTGGGCGGACACATCACGACGGACGATCTCCGCAACGCCGCGAACATCCTCAGGACCCACGGCGGCGACTACGCCCACCTGACCACACGCCAGGACATTCAGCTCCACGGTGTTCCTGCCGCTCAGGTCACCACCGCGCTCGCGGCCTGTGAGTCTGTCGGCTTCCGCTTCCGCGGCGGCGGCGGCGACACCTTCCGCAATACGCTCGTGAGCGCCTATTCGGGTCTTCACGAAGATTCTGTTTTTGACGTCGTTCCGTACGCAAAGGCTCTTTCCGACGCCTTCTACGCCTTCGACCTCGCCTACGGACTCCCCCGCAAGCTGAAAATCGGCTTCGCGGACCGTCCGGCCGACGCCTACATCGCCCAGTCGAACGACCTCGGGTTCCTCGCCAAGGTCGTCGACGGCCAGCGCGTCTTCGAGACCTATCTCGGCGGCGGCATCGGCTTCAAGCCCCGGCTCGGCCTCAAGCTGTTCGATGCCCTCCCCGTCACGGACTGCATCCGCGTCGCCATGGCCGTCACCGCTCTCTTCAACGACAAGGGCTGTCGCACCAACCGTGCGCATGCACGCATCCGTTTCCTGCGCGAGGATCTCGGCGACGAGGGGCTCGTCAAGCTCTTCCACGAATATCTCGCAAAGGCCCCAGCGGACGCACCCCAGACCCGTGCCGCCGAGATTGCCCCAACGCCGGCCACGAGCTTCCCGGTGAACGCCGCTCCCTCTGCCGGTTTCGAGACCTGGAAGGAACTCGCCGTGGCCCCGCTCGCCAACGGCCTCGTCGCCGTGCGCGTCTTCGTGCCGTTCGGTAACTTCACGGCGGACGAATTGGACGCCTTCGCCGCGGCGATGACGCCCTTCGGCGCGACTCGTTTCGACATTCTCTCAACGCTTGATCTTGGCCTCGTCGTTCCGGCGAACCAGCTTGCAGGCGTCTACAACACGCTCGCCGTCCTAGGCCGCGACTATGTGGCGAAGAGCTTCGTCGGCAATATCCGCACCTGCATCGGCTGCATGGTCTGCAAGAGCGGGGTCACCGATTCTCCGGCTGTCGGCCGTGCCGTCGCTGAATATTTCGACGCCAAGTACCAGCCCGCCGATACGGCCCAGAAGCTCGCCGTCGCCAAGGCCCTTCTCAACGACGTGCGCATCAGCGGCTGCCCGAACTCCTGTACGAACCAACCGCTCGCGAAGTTCGGCTTTGCTGGCCGCAAGCTGGACGGCGTGGACGCCGAGACGACCTTCACGCCCGGTTCGACGAATCCCCCCAGCCTCGGCACCGCCGATGTATCCATCCCGCCGGTCGCCGTCACGGACTTCCCCGCGTTCCTCGAACAGCAGATTCTCTCCTCGATCTAACTTCCAAGGGCACAATCATCCATGAGTACTTCACCCAAGGACACCAACGACGTCGTCGTCGCAGACAAGTTCAAAATCAGCGATCTTTGGAAGAAGGAGGACTGGCTCTCCATCTGGATCGCCTTCATCATCATCGCCGTTGCCGCCGTCGGCTCGCTCTCGGGAACCTTCGAGTTCTCCGGTGCCAAGTTCGCGAGCTGGGGCTTCACCGCCTCCGAGTTCACCGATCCCGCGAAGGCCAAGGGATTCCTTGGCATCTTCAGCACGGCACTCGGCATCAAGTTGGCCATCACCTTCGCGGCCTTTGCCCTCCTCTTCACGGTCGGCAATCTCTGCGAGGGTAAAAAGCCGCTGAAGTTCCTGCTCGCGTTCGTGGGGATGTTCGCGCTCGTCTCCGTGGTGCGTGTCCTTTCCGCGGAGGCGACGTTCAAGCACTACCTTGAGTACGCGTTCTGGGCCCTGCTCCTCGGCCTCGCGATCAGCAACACCGTCAAGACGCCCGAATGGCTTAAGCCAGCCCTCAGAACCGAGTTCTACATCAAGACAGGTCTCGTCATCCTCGGCGCACAGGTGCTGTTCTCGAACATCCAGAAGTTCGGTCTCTACGGCCTGGGCATCGCCTGGGGCGTCACGCCGATCGTCATCGTGTTCATGTGGTGGTACGGAACGAAGTTGCTGAAGATCAAGAACAACCCGCTCGTCATCACAATCGCCGCTGCGACGTCGGTCTGTGGCACCTCCGCCGCAATCGCCGCGGCCGCGGCCGCGAAGGCGAAGAAGACCGACCTCGCGTTCGCTGTGGGCACATCCCTGATCTTCACCGTCCTCATGATGGTCGGCATGCCCTTCTTCATCAAAGCCATCCACATCGACCCGATGATCGGCGGTGCGTGGATCGGCGGCACAGTCGACTCGACCGGCGCGGTCGTACTGGCTGGTCAGGCGCTCGGCGACGTCGGTGGACAGGTCGCCGCCCTCGTCAAGATGATCCAGAACATCCTCATCGGCTTCGTCGCCCTCGGCATCGCCATCTTCTTCACGACGAAGGTGGATCGTGCCCCCGCCGCGGAGGGACAGAAGGTCGGCATTGGCGAGATCTGGCAGCGCTTCCCGAAGTTCATCCTCGGCTTCATCGCCGCTTCGATGATCTTCTCCTTCGTGATGCAACCAACATTCGGTGTGGACGCCACGAATGGCGTCATCAAGTGCCTCAAGGAGTTCCAGAACTGGGCGTTCGCGCTTGCTTTCACCTCAATCGGCCTCGAGACGAACTTCAAGGAGCTCTGCGGACAGGTTCAGGGCGGCAAGCCCTTCCACCTCTACATCGTTGGACAGATCTTCAATCTGATCCTCACTTTCGCGGTCGTCTGGCTGCTCCTCTCCGGGGTCATCTTCCCGGTTCCCCAGATCGCCTCGTGATGAAGATCGCACCCCTCATCATCGGAACAATCATGGTCGCGGCGGTTCTCGCCGCGACCTACCTCATCTGTGGCCAATATGGTCTGCTGCCCGGTCTCGATTTCGGCTGTGGACAGTACTACTACACAGATATCCCCGGATGGGAGAAGTACTTTTCCGTCAAAGGCATCACGGACAATTGCCCCCGATGGGTCTATTACGTTCTCTTCGGCCTCTGGGGCTACGCGATGTACCGTTTCTGGCGCTGGATTGATTCCCGTCCTTGATTCCAACACCTGAAATAGAAATGGAGCGCCGCACGAGATTACTCCCGTGCGGCTTGTTTCTTTGGACCTGTGTCGGGAATCAGTTCTTCTTCGTGTAGCAGGCGAAGATGCTGTCCACGAACTGGGTCGGCAGCTTGGGAGTGACGAGGCTCACGACCGCCACCACCACGAATCCGCCCATCATCGCGAGCGCGCCGCAGTTGATCGGATTGATCGGGTTGCCCATCAGCATGTTGACGACCGTCAACCCAACACCCCAGGCGTAGCAGGTCCAGACCGCGGCCTTGGTAACGCCCTTCCAGTAGAGCCCCAGCATGAACGGCGCCAGGAACGCGCCGGCGAGCGCACCCCACGAAATGCCCATCAGCTGCGCGATGAAGTGCGGCGGATTGAGCGCAATCATCAGCGAGATGACGATGAAGAAGACGATGAGTACACGCATCACCACGACTTTGCGCCGTTCGATTTTCGTCGCGACCTCGGCATTGATCTTGCCCTGCGAGACTTCGGAGTCCTCGGACTTCTTGTCACGGTAGATCAAGTCAAGCGTCATTGTCGAAGAGGATGTCAGGACCAGCGAGGCGAGCGTCGACATCGACGCGGAGAGAACGAGTAGCAGCACCAGTGCCATCAGGGCATCGGGCAGGTTCTGACTGAGCATCGTCGGGATGATCGAGTCATAGGCCAGACGACCATTCAGCAGCGTGGTGGGAGTCGGAAAGAGACGTCCAAAACCACCGAGGAAGTAACAGCCACCAGCGACGACGACCGCGAAAAGCGTCGAAATGATCGTACCGCGACGAATGGCACTCTCGTCGGTGATGGAGTAGAACTTGCCGACCATCTGCGGAAGCCCCCACGTCCCGAGCGATGTCAAGACCACGACGCCCAACAGACTCCAGGCGTCCGGACCGAACCAGGTCGCAAAGGCCCCGTTCACCGCGGGATTCGCATCCGAAGCGATCTTGCCGAGGTCCTGGACGGCCGTGCACAGTCCGCCCTTGCCGTTGAGCACGACCGCGATGACCGTCGTGATGCCGAAGAGCATGATGATGCCCTGGATGAAGTCGTTGATGGCCGTCGCCTTGTAGCCGCCAAGGATCACATACACGGCCGTGAGAATGGCCATTGCCCAGGCACAATAGGCATACGGCACACCGAATCCCATCTCGAACAGCTTCGAGATACCCATATAGACGCCGGCCGTATAGGGAATCAGAAATACGAACGCGATGATCGAGGCGACGACGCGAAGTCCCTCGCTGTCAAAACGCGAGCCAAAGAAATCCGGCATGGTGCGGCTCTCGATGTGCTGCGTCATCAGGCGTGTCCGCCGCGCCAGCACCATCCACGCCAACATCGACCCAATGACGGCGTTGCCAATGCCGATCCAGGTGGAGGAGAGACCGTACTTCCAACCGAACTGGCCGGCATACCCCACGAACACCACGGCGGAAAAGTAGCTTGTGCCATACGCGAACGCCGTCAACCAGGGACCAACATTACGTCCCCCGAGCACAAACCCGTCAACCGAGCGCGAGTGCTTGCGACTGTAGACTCCAACCCCGACCATAACGAGGAGGAAGAGAAGCGTGAGTAGTACTTTTACCAGCATATAGTTCGTCCTTTTATTGAATACAGGAATTATACACTAAAATCAGCCAGCCTGCACAGCCGTCATCGCCACGGTGTTCACGATATCGTCGATTGAACAACCACGCGAGAGGTCGTTGCACGGGGCCGCAAGCCCCTGCAAAACGGCAAAACCCTCGGCGCAGCCCAACCGCTGGGCGATCTTGTAGCCGATGTTCCCAGCCTGCAGATCGGGGAAAACAAGCACGTTCGCACGCCCCGCGACGGAGGATCCCTTCACCTTGATTGCGGCGACTTCCGGCACAAGCGCGGCATCGAGCTGGAGCTCGCCGTCAAGCAGGAGATCCGGGGCGAGACCGTGGGCGATCTCCGTCGCCTGCTGGACTTTTGTCACAAGATCGTGGCTCGCGCTGCCCTTCGTCGAAAACGACAGCATCGCGACCCGCGGCTCGGTGATTCCGCAGAGTCTCTTGGCCGTATCCGCGGCTGCGACCGCAATGTTTGCGAGTTCTTCGGCATTGGGACAGGGATTGACCACACAATCCGCAAACACCAGCAGCCCATCTTCACCGAGCTTTTGGTTCGGGCATTCCATCAACATACTCGACGAAACGAGTTTCATACCCGGTTTCGTCTTGATGATCTGAAGTGCGGGACGCAGCATGTCGCCCGTCGAGTGGATGGCCCCGGAAACGAGACCATCCGCATCCCCCATCTTCACCATCATCATGCCGTAGTACATCGGGTCGGCGACAAGTCTGGCCGCCTTCTCCTCCGTGAGGCCCTTGGCTTTTCGAAGTTCGTGGAGAACAGCCGCATATTCAGATTTCTTCTCCCACGAAAAAGACTTGCCAATCAGAATCGGCTCCGCCAGGCCTTCCTTCCTCAGAATCTCCGCGGCGGCGACCGTGCGCGGCTCATCCCCCTCCGGCAGGACAATCGTCCTGATCTTGGATCTCGCCTTCGTCCAGATGCTCTCGATCAATCTCATGGCGCACCCTAGTTAAAGGTCAATGTCCTTGAAGCCGTTCCAGACATTCTGCCCGGTGTATCTGCGTGCTCTTGCCTCACCTCGGAGAACCTTCAGCACAGGCAGCGCTAACGCTTTCTGCTCCATCTCGCCGGGATAGACGCTGATCGGGGCGATGAACCCACACCGCGCCGTAATGCCGTCTATGATGTCCTGGAAGCGCATAAGCCCACCCGTGAGCAGGATACCATCAACCTTCCCACAAAGCACCACGCCCATCTCACCGATCATCTTGCAGATCTGGTAGATCATCGTATTCCAGACGAGCGTCGCCTTACGATCGCCCCTGTCCACCATCGCATGAATCGTATCGGAATTGGATGTCCCGAACAGGTCCACGAAACCGCCCGCACGCGCGCACTTGAGTCGAAGCTCCGCCGTCGAATGCCGATCTACATAATCGAGAACCGACAGCACGGGCATGGATCCAATGCGCGTCGGCGTGAAGGAGCCCTCGCCATCCGCACCCATCGTCGCATCCACAATGCGTCCATGCTCATGCGCACCGACGGTGATACCGCCATCAATGTGCGCAACGATGAAGTTGAGATCTTCGTACCTACGACCCAGTTTCTCGGCGTGGAATTCAGCCACGGCCTTCTGATTGAGCACATGGGTATGGGCTTGTCGATAGACGCCCCTGAGGCCAGTCAGGCGAGCCAATTCGCCATATTCATCCGTATTCTCCGCGTTCACCATGAAAGCGGGTTTCTTGAACTCCTGCCCAAACTGCCAGGCCAACATCGCGCCAAGCCGAGCCGGATGCACCGAATGGCCAACATTGGCCGCCAGGTCGTCAAAAAGTCGGTTGTCAATCTCCAAGGCGCCGCCCAATTGCGTATGCGCGCCATCTCCACGTCCGGAAAACGCATCGATCGACGCCGGGTCAACCCCCTCCTCCTTCAAGGAGGATAGAATCACATCCCGCCGAAACGGAATCTGATCCACCACATCCGCGAACTGGAGAAGAACCGACGAGTCATGAAAAAGATTCTTCTCGAAAACCGATGTCTCATCCTCAAACAGGCTCAACTTGGTTGACGTTGAGCCTGGATTAATAGCAAGAATTTTCAATTAAATGCCTCTGCGCATAGAAACGTACTGAACACGTGATAGTGTAGCACCACGCGCCGTTCGTTTAAGTATCGCAAAGTTACGGAAAGACAGCTTAAACTGAATAGCCGGCCTCAAGGGCCAGCTGGCGGTCATCCGCGAAGTCGGCACCCGGCGTCGTCAGGAGAGGTCCTGCGATTCCCGCCGAGATGCCAACATAGATCGCCTTCTTCGCGGTCTCGTCGCTCATATCTCGCCGCCCACCCGCAAACCGCAGCGGGGTACGAGGATTGACGAGACGCAACACGGCGATCCCCGTCAGGATCTCCTGCTCCGAGAGGATGGACTTCTCTCCAAGCGGCGTCCCAGGGACTGGATGCAGGATATTCACCGGAATCGAATTCGGCGCAACCTCCTTCAGGGCAAACGCGAACTCGACCAATTGCTCCGGCGTCTCGCCCATCCCGAGAATGCCCCCGCAGCAGATTTCAAACCCGAGCTTCTTCGCGGCCTTGAGCGTGGCGAGCTTCTCCTCCACCGTATGCGTGGAACAGAGCTTCCCGAAACGCGAAGGCGCCGTCTCGAGGTTGCAGTGGTAGCGTTCAAGCCCCGCTTCCTTCAACTTCGCCAGATCGCCTTCTCCAAGAAGTCCAAGCGAACCACAGCGATGGATGTGCGTCTCTTCCTTGATTCGGCGAATCGCCGCACAGAGGGCCTCGACCTCCGTGGCGGACTGCGTCCGGCCGGATGTGACGATTCCGAACCGTACGGCACCGTTCGCCTCGGCCTCCTTCGCCGCCGCCACGCAGGCGTCCGCGGTCTTGAGCGTCCACACGTCGCAGGCCGTCTTCCAGTGTGCGGACTGCGCACACCACTTGCAGTTCTCGGAGCACTTCCCGCTCCGCGCATTGAGGATCGCGCAGAAGTCGAAATGGTCGGCCTTGAATGCCTCGGTCACGCGATGCGCCGCCTCGAAGAGATCGTCCTTTTCAGCCGTCTTCAACAGGCTCACAAGTTCCTCGGCCGTCACATCGCCACCGCCGATGATTCGGTCGGCCAATGCCGCCGCCGTTAATTCCATTCCAACTTCCATCTTCTCAACCCTATCTATCTCTTTCCCTGCGTGGTCTTCAGGCACGATGCAATGGCAGCAGCCGCCCGACACAGCTGATCTGGTTCATGCGCGCTCATCAACGCGACACGCAGCCGTGCAGCCCCGCGCGCGACTGTCGGATACCGAATCGCCGGCACAAGAATGCCCTGCGTTTCCAACGCCGCGCTTGCGGCCAGTGCGGCCTTCTCGTCGCCGACGAGAATCGGCACGATAGCGGATTCGCTCCGCGTCTCGACACCATGCTTCGCCAGTTCCGCAACGAAGAGCGCCACATTTTCGCGCAATCGGGCAACCCGTTCCGGTTCCGCCTCAAGAACCTCAAGGGCCGCGGTCGCGGCCTCCAGCGCCGGAGCCCCGGGCGACGTCGAGAAGATGAAGGGACGCGAGACGTTCCGCAGATAGTCGATCAGCAGCTGCGATCCGCAGATGAATCCGCCCTCCGATCCTAGCGCCTTGGAAAGCGTTCCCATGAGGATGTCAGGATGCCCGCATCCGAAATGCTCCGAGAGTCCGCGGCCCGTCCCTCCGAGAACACCGGTCGCATGCGCCTCGTCGACCATCGAGAAGGCATCATGCCGCCGCGTGATTTCAAGGAACCTCGGCAGATCGAGCATGTCGCCATCCATGGAGAAGACCCCGTCCGAGACGACCAGCCGCCGACGGTGTTCACGGCAGAGGCTCAGCTTGCGGTCGAGGTCATCGAGGTCTCCATGCCGATAGACGAGCACATCCGCTCCGGACAAGCGGCAGCCGTCGATGATCGAGGCATGGTTCAACTCGTCCGAGAGAATGGCGTCACCCTTCCCGACCAACGCGGTGATCGCGCCCACGTTGGCCATGTAGCCCGTTCCGTAGACAAGTGCGGCCTCTGTCCCCTTGAAGCGGGCCAGGGAAGACTCCAGGCGCACATGCGGCGGTTGCGTCCCCGTCGTGAGCCGTGAACCTCCCGACCCCGCACCCCAGGTCCGGGCTGCCGTGGCCGAGGCCGCCATCACGCGCGGATCGCGGGCGAGGTCAAGATAGTCGTTGGACGCCAGCACGAGGAGCTCGCGTCCATCCACGATCGCCGTGGGGCCCGTCGGAGCGACAAGCGTACGACAATAACGGGAGAGTCCGGCTTTCTCGCGAGCCGCGAGCGCGTCGGCAAGTTGGTCGAAACGGTGCTCCTCACGGACCGCCGCAAGCACAGGCACGTCGGTCACCAGTACGGGCGTCTGCTCCAGGAAACGAATCGTCTCGGCAACGCCGTCTCGCGGCCCCCGATAGAGGAAAATGCGTCCTCCGTTGGGATCTCCCTTCTCCTTGATGACCGTGATACGGCGATAGCCAAGCTCGCGCGTCGCCACATATCCCGTCACATAGTCGGGATCATCCGAAACGCAGATCTCGCCAACGACGCCAGGCGCGTTCTGCACCTTCGTCGCCAGCACAATCGCCTCTGCATAGTGGTTCTTGCCACCGGCGGTTCCCTTCTGCAGAGAGGAGACATCGTCCATGTAGGTCGCCCGCACACCACGTTCGGGATCCGGCTCGAGGCACTCGAGGGTATCCACGTCGAGCAGCATCGCCCCGCGCATCGAGTGGCTCTCGGCAAACCGCGCGAGAATCTCGTCGGCCCGCCCAATTCCCGCGCCGCGCAGCAGCTCCGCCGCGACAGCTCGGCCCTCCGCGGCCGTCCGGGTGGCATGCGTGGTCACCTTCAATGCCTTCAGGCGTGAAAGCGACCCCTCCTGGGACTCGACCTTGAGGTTGATGAAATCGGGAACACCCTTGGCATGCGTCAGCGCACGTTCCACGAGAACGGACGCCACCTTCGGCACTGCGGATGCGGGGACGATCTTCTCCGCGCCGGAGATGTGTGCCCCGCCCCGTGCGGCGCGCATCTTGACGGAATAGTAGGATTCCTCACTCATGGAAATCCCCCTCCACGGGAGGCCCCGGAGGTGCGGACGCAAGATCCGTCAACGCCCCGACAATGCGGTCGATCGTCCCCTCGTCCGAGACGAGTGGAGGCATCGCGTAGATGAAGTTGCAGAACGGACGCAGCCAGACGCCATGCGTGCGGATGACGCGCGCGATGTCGGCCGTGGCCGGCAAGCGCTCGACCTCGACGACGCCCGCGGCCCCCAACACGCGAACATCGCGGACATTTGGCTTCCCGCGAACAGGCTCCAGTCCGTCCCTGAACTGCCGTTCGATTCGAGCCACCTTCGCCGTATAGTCGCTCTGTGCAAAAAGCTCCAGCGACGCACACGCCGCCGCGCAGGCGAGCGGATTGGCCATGTAAGTGGGACCGTGCATGAACGCGCTCGGCGAACCAGCGGAAATCGCGTCCGCGACCTTTCGCGACGCCAGCGTCGCCGCGAGCGTGAGATGCCCGCCCGTCAGGGCCTTGCCCACCGTCATGATGTCCGGCGTGACATCCGCGCGGGAATGAGCCCAGCGAGGCCCCGTCCGATAGCAGCCAGCTGCGATTTCATCGAAGATCAACAGAAGACCCCGCTCGTCGCAGATTCGCCGCATCTCGCGCAGATACTCGGCATGGTAGAAGTTCATCGCGTTCGCGGCCTGGAAGATCGGCTCGCAGATGACCGCCGCGATCTCATCGCCGTGCGCATCGATGACCTGACGCAGCGAATCCGCGTCCGCAGGAGTCCACGTCCCCCAAGTCGGAATCGCGGGTTTCTCCGCAAAGAAGTGCTTCGTCATGATGCCGCGGAAGAGCGTGTGCATGCCATCCGGATCGGAGAGCGCCATACAGAGCGAGGTGTCACCGTGGTAACCACCCTTCAGCGCCACGAGTTTGTTCCGCTCGGGATGCCCCAGAGCATTCTGATACTGCACGGCCATCTTCGCCGCGACCTCGACAGAAATCGACCCCGAGTCGGCGAAGAAGACGCGGTCAAGTCCGATCGGCGCAAAGGCCTCGAGCTTCTCCGCGAGCTCAATCGCCGGATCGTGCGTGAACCCACCGAACATCACATGACAGAGCCGCTCGGACTGCCGCCGAATCGCCTCGACGATCGCCGGATGATTGTGGCCGTGCGCGACGCACCACCAGCTGGACACCGCATCCACGAGCTTCTGTCCATCGGCCAGCTCGATCGCGACACCGGACGCCGCCTTCGCGAACTGCACTGGCGGCGGATTCCCGAGCGCAGCATAGGGATGCCAGATGTGCGTGCGGTCGTACTCCAACGGCGTCATGCGAAGACCTCCGAGAAGTCAACGTCAGGGTAGGGCCCTGCGAAGTCGAACCGCGGCACGCGTACGACGACGGGCGGGAAGCCCCATTTCGCCAGATAGCGGCACGTCGTCTCGGGCGTGTCACGGTCGATGAGCGGGTCTGCGCCGTCGAACCAGTTGTAGACGACGCCGGCGACCTTCATGCCACGCGTCTTCGCCGCCTCAAGCGACAGCAGTGTGTGGTTGATCGATCCGAGGCGGCCACAGGTGACGAGAATCATCGGCCAGCCTTCCTCGGCCGCGAAGTCGATCGTCAGTTTTTCCTCCGTGAGCGGGACGTCGAGTCCACCCGCGGCCTCCACGAGCACGATCTCGTGCCGTTCGGCGCAGGTTCTCACAGCACGGGAAATCGCTTTCAGATCCACTATGCGCCCCTCAAGCCCCGCGGCCAGCAGTGGCGAAGACGGGAATTTGAAGATCTGCGGTGCGGTCAATCCCTCGTCGTCCTCGGGGAAGCGGACGCCCCCGCAGATGGCGCGGTGCGCGTCAATGTCCTCCGAGAATCCGTCGTTCCCCGTCTGCACCAGCTTCACCGTGATGACGTCACGTCCCGCCGCCATCAGTGACCGCGCCATCAAGCCCGTCACCGCGGTCTTTCCAATCCCCGTGTCAATCCCGGAGACAAAATAAACTCTCTTCCTGCAATCCACGCCGCTCTCTCGCCTTCTCTATCCGTGCGTCCAAACGGTAGATAGTATACTCTTTTTGAGAGTCCACCCCAAGCCGAGAGTGTTTATGACATCTTAAATGCCGTCCCCACCCGGGGACGGCCGACTTTTGGCAATTATTCTCTTCCAGAACATTCATCTCGGGTGCTGTCGTTTTTCTTTCAGACAGGGATTCCCCAATCAATCGACACAAACATTCCAATGGAATCTGCCACTTATTGGAGTGCATGTGGATGCCACGCCATAACATCCCTCAACGAGACAGGGCGATTACCGTTCCTTTCGACACAGCTACAGAAGGTCCCGCACAGCCCGGGAAACAAATCATAGTCTTCATGGACATGCCCATAGACGATCTTTGCGTATTTACGAAGCATATCCTTCCCCCTCTTCGTGTCGGGGATATGCGACAGGTGGACGAGACTTCCATTGATATCAAGGACCTTCTCATCCGCAACATCGTCGAAGATGGCCTGAAGGGCCTCAATCGGAAAGAGGTCGTGATTTCCCCTGATCAGGACAATCTTCCCGTTGAGCTTCCGCCTCAGTTCCATAGTCTGCAGGACGGTGCCATCACTGAAGTCTCCGACATAATAGATGGTACCGTCCACAGGAACAGTCTCATTCCAGAGACGGATTCGCATCTGGTCCAATTCCGGCTTCGTCATTCCAAACAACCGGGAATGAAACCTGAAGTCATCCGGACGCTGGAAAAAATGATGGTCGCTCGTGACAAATGTCGTACATAGGTCGGTCATAGTCTCAAACCTCTCTCTGCTACAGATCAGATTCACACTTCTAGAGCACATCGCTCACGCAGGTGATGCCATAACGTTTCTCCAACTGGACACGCAGCTTCTCCAGCGCC
>JAUNMP010000242.1 GCA_030537465.1 bacterium | reverse complement strand
AGCCGTCGCCGTTGAAGAGGATGCGCTTGTGCGTCTTGACGATGTTCTGCAGGATGCGCTGCAGCTTGTCGTGGAAGGCGGCCGTGTGCTTGCCGGGCTCGGCCTTGCCGACGACGCCGGACTTCTCGAGTTCCTCGGCGATGCGGTCCATCGCCTCGGCGACGACCGTGTTGAGCACCGTGTTCGGCAGCGCGCAGGAGACGGAGGAGCCAGGAGCGCGGAACTCGAACTTGTTGCCCGTGAAGGCGAACGGCGACGTGCGGTTGCGGTCCGTCGCGTCCTTCGGGAGCGGCGGCAGCGCGGAGACGCCGATCTTCATCACGCCGGCGTGCTTCGAGCTCTTCGGCGCGCCCTTCTCAAGCTGCGCGACGACGTCCGCGAGCTGGTCACCGAGATAGATGGAGATGACGGCGGGCGGCGCCTCGTTCGCACCCAGACGGTGGTCGTTGCCCGCGGCGGCGACGGAGGCGCGGAGCAGGTCCGCATGCTTGTCGACGGCCTCGATGACGGCGCAGAGCGTCGTGAGGAAGATCGCGTTCTGGTGGGGATCGTTGCCCGGGTTCAGCAGGTTCGTGTTGCCGTAGGCGACGGACCAGTTGTTGTGCTTTCCGGAACCGTTGACGCCGGCGAACGGCTTCTCGTGGAGCAGGCAGACGAGGCCGTTCTTGTCCGCGACCTGGCGGAGCACCTCCATCACCAGCATGTTGTGGTCGCAGGAGAGGTTCAGTTCCTCGAACATCGGCGCGAGCTCGAACTGGGCCGGCGCGACCTCGTTGTGGCGCGTCTTGGCCGGGATGCCGAGCTTCCAGAGCTCCTTCTCGACCTCGTTCATGAAGCTGAGGATGCGTGCGCGGATCGAACCGAAGTAGTGGTCCTCGAGCTGCTGGCCCTTCGGGCTCGGCGCGCCGAACAGCGTGCGACCCGTCATCACAAGGTCGGGACGCTCGGCGTAGAACTTCTTGTCGATGAGGAAGTACTCCTGCTCCGGGCCGAGCGTGATCGTGACGCGCTCATCGCCCTTGCCGAAGCACTTCATCAGACGCTTCGTGGCGGCGGAGAGCGTCTGCATCGAACGCAGCAGCGGCGTCTTCTGGTCGAGGGCCTCGCCCGTGTAGGCGCAGAAGGCCGTGGGGATGCAGAGCGTGGCGCCGTTCGGATGGCGCTTGATGAACGCGGGGGACGTGGGGTCCCAGGCCGTGTAGCCACGGGCCTCGAACGTGGAGCGGATGCCGCCCGAGGGGAAGCTCGAGGCGTCAGGCTCGCCGACGATCAGGTTCTTGCCGGAGAAGGAGAGGATCGGCTCGCCGTCCTTGATCTCGAGGAACGCGTCGTGCTTCTCGGCCGTGGAGCCGGTGAGCGGAAGGAACCAGTGCGTGTAGTGCGTGGCACCGCGGTCCAGCGCCCACTGCTTCATGCCATGCGCGACTTCGGCCGCGATCGAAGGATCGAGCGGCGTGGCACCCTGGATCGTCGAAAGAAGCGACTTGGCGGCATCCTTCGAAAGATATTTCTGAATTGCCTCGGCGCCGAACACGTCGGCCCCGAAATCGGTTGCTTTGCGAGTTTCTTCGTTCATGGGTGTGTTCCTTTCACAGTAAATCAACGACTGACACCTAGCAATTACCGTGCCATCGCCGAAATCACGCCCTCAAACCCGCCACAAAGGGAATTTTATAACAAAAAATGTAACTGGTTACACTTTCCGTTACACCGACCGTGTATATGTGGAAACGGGGATCGCTAGCCGGAACAGGTGCCCCACATGCCTCCCGTCAGCGCATTTCAACCGAAATCTTGAAGAAGTTGTAGCCCTTCTCCAATCCAGGGGGAACCTCCGTCCATGACGCGTCAGAGAGTCTGGCCTTCCCCCAGGTCGTGTACTTCCGCTTCACCTTCTCCTCCACAGGCAGATCTGGGCACACGGAAAGGACCGGATTTCCGGACTGCATCTCAATCACCGCGGAGAAACGATCGGCGAGATCGGTCGGATCCGTCCCGGCGACATAGTCCTGCCACACAAACATCGGATTGCCGGCGGCGTCCTTCTTTCCCGTCGGTTTTGTCAGTGACACCGTGAAGTCGCTCCCGAACTTTGCCGCATATTCCGGGAATTGCCGAGACCAGGTCTCCGGCACAGCAATGGCACCACCTTTGACCTCAGTCACCACCGTGACAAAGCCACCCTCCTCTGTGCTGGTTCTGCCCCCCGTCTCCGCCACCGTCTCGTGCGCGCGCATGTATCCATAATCAGTCGGCCATTTTTCCGGAACCCCTTTCTCATAGGGTGCGACCCAGCCATACGTGCCCCGATTGATGTGGACCTTGAATCGTTCGGTGTACCCCGTTTGACGATAAATGCCCTCCCCGAGTACCGATTTCTCAGGCGTGCCCGTCAATATCTGCTGTGGAACGGTCAATCTTGGCGCATTGCCGTCAAAATACACGTCGGTGAGCGCGATACACCCCTGAAAACAGCTGGCACCCAGCCGCGACAGCGTCTTCGGGAACCGAATTGACGTCAACGCCACGCAATTCGAGAACGCCGCCTCGCCGACAACGCTGATCCCCGGCTCGAACGTCACGCTCTTCAGGGCAAAGCAGTCCACGAAAGCCCTCGCGCCGATCTCACGCACCGTCGCAGGGATCCGCACGCTCGTGATTCGGCTGCACGCGATAAATGCCGCTTCATTGATCTTCCGCACAGGAAGGCCATCAATATAGGCGGGAATCACCAATTCTCCGGAATAGGCACTGCTGACAGCCTGGTAGGTTCGTGGATACGAAATTCCCAGAACAACATAACTAGCATTTTCCTCACCAGTCCGCCCTGGATCCACGACCTTCATATAGTTCACCGGAGGATTATCCGTCACCTCTGAAAGATAACCATATACATCATAGGGCGGATTTGAAATACCGAAAACCTTGCCCGTGGCAAGCAACACGAAAATCAGAAAAAGAAACAATTTATGTATCATTTTAGACTCCACCACATCCCCAATTTGCGCAGAACCCGCAAACTCGAAATTCGTTAGACTTTACCACAAACCGCCCCCATGGCACAAGGGGCAATTTGATCTCCTCCTGTCTCCCCTTTGGATGATCTCTCTGGCTGGGGATGGGAATTCTTGCGAATCCAGCCCAAGATAATCATTTCTTCCTCTTTATGTAGACTTTTCATTCAACCTCCTGGAAGGGAAACGCTCTTACTCTCCCAACCTTACACACATTACACATTCTGTGCAAGATGCGTAATGCCCCGTATCCGAAATTTACATTTTCTGTAACATTTTCCTGTTTTACCTTCCCCTGGGGCAGTCTTCGTCCGCCTTGGCACGGACTTTGCTAAAACACACCCGAAAGGGATTATTGTCATGAACGAGAAAGAAGATCGACAGCGTGGGCTGTACCGCCCTGAATTTGAACATGACGCCTGTGGCGTCGGACTCGTTGCGAGTCTTGACAACGTGGCATCGCGCACCATCGTCGAATCCGGACTCACCGTCCTCAAGCGCCTCATGCACCGCGGCGCCACGGGCAACGACCCGCGGACGGGCGACGGCGCCGGTCTTCTTCTGCGAATCCCCGATCCATTCTTCCGCAAGGTTGTAAAAGACCTCCCGCCTGTCGGACAGTACGGCATCGCGATGATCTTCGGCGCCGTCGGCGAGGAGGACATCATCGAACAGGTCGTCGCCAACGAGGGTGGAAAGGTCCTCGCCTGGCGCGACGTCCCCGTCGATCCGAACGCGATCGGCGACGACGCCCGCAGCGTGATGCCCAAGATCCGTGAGCTCTTCCTCGGTTCCAAGCTCGCGCAGGACGACTTCGAACGCAAGCTCTTCGTCATCCGCCGCCAGATCGAGCTGAAGACGAAGGACTGCTACATCTGCTCCTGTTCCACGAAGACGATCGTCTACAAGGGCCTCCTCCTCGCAACGCAGATGGAGAACTTCTACAAGGACCTCTCGGATCCGGACTTCATCTCGCCCTTCGCGCTCGTCCACCAACGCTATTCCACGAACACCTTCCCGAGCTGGCCGCTCGCCCACCCCTTCCGCGCCCTCGCGCACAACGGCGAGATCAACGCCCTCAAGGGCAATCTCAACGCCCTCGCCGCCCGCGAGGCCTCGCTCGCCTCGCCGCTTCTCGGCGACGACCTGAAGAAGCTCCTGCCGCTCGTCAAGGCAGGTCAGTCCGACTCCGCCTCGCTCGACAACATGTTCGAGCTGCTCGTCGCCGCGGGACGCGAGGCTCCCCACGCGATGCTGATGCTGCTTCCCCAGGCCTGGGGCACCAAGTACCACATGGGCCACGACGTGCGCGGCTTCTACGAATACCACTCCGCGCTCATGGAGCCGTGGGATGGTCCCGCCGCCGTCGCGTTCACCGACGGCACGAGCGTGGGCGCCACGCTGGACCGCAACGGTCTTCGTCCCGCCCGCTGGACCCTCACCAAGCAGGGCCTCTTTGTGCTCGCCTCCGAGGCCGGCGTGCTCGACATCCCGGCCAAGGACATCGCCCGCCAGGGCCGCCTGAAGCCCGGCGCCATGCTCTGGCTCGACCTCGTCAAGCATCGTCTGCTCGAGGACACCGAGCTCAAGACCTTCTACGCCCGCCGCCGCCCCTACCGCCGCTGGGTCGAGCAGAACCGCATCTCCATCCAGGGACTCTTCACCGAGATCGTCCCCTCCGGCGTGCCGCAGGACCTGGTCGCCGAGCAGACGCTCTTCGGCTACACCCTCGAGGACCTCAACCTCATCCTCAAGCCGATGGCCGAAACCGGGCACGAACCCGTCGGCGCCATGGGCAACGACGCCGCGCTCGCGGTGCTCTCGAAGAAGCCCCGCCTTCTCTTCGACTACTTCAAGCAGCTCTTCGCCCAGGTCACGAACCCGCCGATCGACCCGATCCGCGAGGAACTCGTGATGTCGCTCATGACCTACATCGGAAACGTCGGCAACATCCTCGACGAGACGCCCGAACACGCGCATCTCATCAAGCTGCGCCGCCCGGTCATCACCGACGACGAGCTCAAGCGCCTCGCCACGGTCGAGGACCGCGGCTTCGGCTCCATCCGGATTCCGATCGTCTTCCCGAGCGGCGGCGACGGCAGCGCCCTCAAGGGCGCGCTCGACCGCATCAGCGCCGAGGCCCTCGCCGCAGTGGACGACGGCCACAAGATCATCATCCTCTCCGACCATCCGTCGCTGCGCGGCGAAGACGTCACGCCGATTCCCTCGCTCCTCGCGACCGCCGCGGTGAACCGCGCGCTCGTGAAGTCCGGCAAGCGTCCGTCGGTCGGTCTCATCGTCCAGTCGGGCGAAGTGCGCGAGGTCATGCACTACGCCCTGCTGCTCGGCTTCGGCGCCACGGCCGTCAACCCCTATCTCGCGCTCGAGACGGTGAGTTCCTTCGCGAAGGACGACATGGTCAAGGCCGCCTCGAACTACGTGACGGCCGTCGACAAGGGTCTCCTCAAGATCATGTCGAAGATGGGCATCTCCACGCTCCGCTCCTACCGCAGCGCGCAGATCTTCGAGGCGGTCGGCCTCTCCCGCAAGCTCGTGCGCGACTACTTCGGCGGCGTCACCTCTCCGGTGGACGGCATCGGCCTCGACGAGATCGCCGAGGCGGCCAACCGCCGCGCCGAGGTGAAGCCGATGGAGGTCGCCCTTCCCGTCGGCGGCGAATACCGCGTCCGCAAGGAAGGCGAAAACCACCTCTGGTCGCCCAACGGCCTCGCGAACTTCCGTCTCGCGGTGCGCGCGAACGACTACGCGCTCTTCAGGAAGTACACGGACGAGATCGACGACCCGAAGGCCAAGTCGATCACGCTCCGCTCGCAGTTCAAGTTCAAGAGCACGAAGCCGATTCCGATCGACCAGGTCGAGTCCGTCGAGTCCATCGTGAAGCACTTCGTCGGCGGCGCCATGTCCCTCGGCTCGCTCTCCCCGGAGGCGCACGAGACGATCGCGCTCGCGCTGAACGGCCTCGGCACCATGTCCAACTGCGGCGAAGGCGGCGAGAACGTCGAGCGCTTCGGCACGGACAAGAACTGCGGCATCAAGCAGGTCGCCTCCGGACGCTTCGGCGTCACGATCAACTACCTCCGCAACGCGAAGGACCTGCAGATCAAGCTCGCCCAGGGCGCGAAGCCCGGCGAAGGCGGCCAGCTGCCCGCCCACAAGGTGAACGCGTTCGTCGGCAAGCTCCGCCACGCGAAGCCCGGCACGACCCTCATCTCGCCGCCGCCCCACCACGACATCTACTCGATCGAGGACCTCGCGCAGCTCATCTACGACCTGAAGTGCTCGAATCCGAAGGCCCGCGTGAGCGTGAAGCTCGTCTCCGAGGCGGGCGTCGGCACGATCGCCGCGGGCGTCGCGAAGGCGCATGCGGACGTCGTCCTGATCTCCGGCTTCGACGGCGGTACGGGCGCCGCGCCGCTCACCTCGATGAAGCACGCCGGTCTCCCCTGGGAGATGGGCCTTGCCGAGGCGCAGCAGACGCTCATCAAGAACGGCCTCCGCGGCCGCGTCAAGCTGCAGGTGGACGGCCAGCTCCGCACCGGCCGCGACATCGTGATCGGCGCGATGCTCGGCGCGGAGGAGTTCGGCTTCGGCAC
>JAUNMP010000241.1 GCA_030537465.1 bacterium | reverse complement strand
GCCGGCATGACCGGCACGGCCGAGACCGAGGCCCGCGAGTTCAAGGACATCTACAAGCTCGACGTGGTGACGATCCCGACGAACCGTCCGATCCGCCGCATCGACGGCAACGACCAGATCTACCGCACGCAGCGCGAGAAGTACAAGGCCATCATCGAGGAAGTGCGCAAGCGCCACGAGGCTGGGCAGCCCGTGCTGCTGGGTACCGTGACGGTCGACACCTCGGAGGTCCTTTCCCGTCTCCTCAAGGTGGCGAAGATCCCGCACGAGGTGTTGAACGCGAAGAACCATGCTCGCGAAGCCGAGATCGTGATGCTCGCCGGCCAGCCCGGCGCAGTGACGATTGCCACGAACATGGCGGGACGCGGAACGGACATCAAGCTTGGGCCGGGCGTCGTGACGCTGCCCCAGGACGTCGTGAAGGGCAATCTTTCCCTCAAGGACAAGCTCCCCGGCACGAAGGACACGATCCAGAAGATCCTCGAGGCGCATCCGCAGGGACTCTACGTCATTGGTTCGGAGCGCCACGAGAGCCGTCGCATCGACCGCCAGTTGCGTGGGCGGTGCTCCCGTCAGGGTGATCCCGGTGGTTCCCAGTTCTACATTTCGCTCGAGGACAATCTCATGCGCCTCTTCGGGTCGCAGAAGATCTCGGGCATCATGTTGCGCCTCGGCATGAAGGAGGGCGAGGTGATGGAGCACCGCTGGCTGAACAAGTCGGTGGAGACCGCCCAGCGCCGCGTCGAGCAGCAGAACTTCGCCATTCGCAAGCGCACGCTTGAATTCGACGACGTGATGAACAAGCAGCGCTCGATCGTCTACGAGCTGCGCGGAACCGTTCTCAAGGGCACGCCGGAGACGGTGCACGGCACGATTCTCGACGTCTTCAACGACATCGTGTTCATGCAGTGCGAGCAGTTCCTCTCCGATCCGAAGAACGCGGCGGTGGAGGACTTCCTCGCCTGGTTGAGCACCACGTTCCCCGTGATGGTCACGCCGGAGGAGCTCAAGCCGTTCCTGGGCGAGCCTGGCAAGGCCGCCGATTTCGTGTTCGGTCTGGTGAAGGAGGCCTACGAGGCGAAGTGCGCCAGCGAAGACCCGGTTGTGCTGCCGCATATGGAACGTGGCGTGTTCCTGCAGTGCATTGACCGCGAGTGGCAGGACTACCTGCGCGCGATGGATGATCTGCGGCACAGCGTGAACCTTCGGTCCTACGGTCAGCGCGATCCGCTTGTCGAGTACAAGCGCGAGGCCTTCAACATGTTCGAGAATCTGATGAACTCCATCAAGCTCGGCGTGGCGAATATGGAGTTCCGCGCACACACGGAGCTCGCCGTGCGCCGCATGATGGCTGCGGCTGCCGCCGCGCGTGCCCAGCGTGCGGACGCAGAGCAGGTCGAACACCCCCTGGAGGCACTGGCCGAGGAGGTCGTACCCGAAGCGGTCCCCGTTGAGGCTGCCCCCGAACCTGTCCAGGAGACGGAGCCTGCGACGTCTGCGCCCAGGGACGAAGCCCCGGCTCCTGCTGCGGAGAGTGTTGAGGAGGACAAGCCCAAGTCGGCGATGGATGTGTTCGCGTCGATGATGTCGCAGGTCTCCGGTCGCGAGGTGCGCGTCGTGCAGGGGCCGCCTCCTGGCGGACAGCCGTTGATCGGCCGGAATGACCCGTGCCCGTGCGGCAGCGGAAAAAAATACAAAAAGTGCTGCGGCAAAGGTCAGTTCTGAGCCGTCGATTCGCCTAGACAGGAAGTAGAACGCCCGAGTGGACGTCGAAACTGAAAAGGAGATGCCGCAATGAACAAAATCAAGAAGATCTGTGTCTTGGCCTGCGCCCTGATGGCCGCGTGCACGTTGAGCGCCTACCCTGGGCATTATCACCATCACCACCATCATCACTGTGGAACTGGTTTTGCCGTTGGCGCGGGCATTCTTGGCGCGGGCCTCATCGCGTCCGCAATCTACGATGCGACGCATCCCGCTCCGTATGTGGCGCCGGCCCCGGTGGTTGTGCAGCAGCCCGTGGTCGTGCAGCCTGTTGTGCAACCTGTCGTGCAGCCGGTCGTCCAGCCTCCGGTCGTGCAGAATGTCTGGGTGGAGGGGCGCTACGTCGACCAGTTGAATGGGGCTGGACAGGTCGTCCGAGTTTGGCAGCCCGGTCACTTCGAACAGCGCCAGGTTCCCTGACAGAAGGAGGCTCTAAATGGCCATTGTGGGACATATTCTCGCAGGGCTTCTTGGCTGCCTGTTCGGTTGAGGTGCGGGAGCGCCTTTGGTTTAGAGACGGTCCGCGTTCGCGCGGGCCGTTTTTTGACATTTAGGGGTATACATCCGAATGTGGTTTGATATACTTTCCCACATGTCCACACGAGGAAGGAGAAGATAGAATTGGCCAACGAGTTTCTGGTTTTTGACCATGTGACCAAGCGCTTCGGCGCCTTGACCGCGGTCAACGACGTTTCGTTCTCCATCAACAAAGGCGAGTTCTTCTCGCTTCTCGGCCCTTCCGGCTGCGGCAAGACGACCTTGCTGCGCATGCTGGGCGGATTCGAGCGTCCCGATTCCGGGCGAATCTATCTCGAAGGCAAGGACATCACGGACCTCGCGCCGAACCAGCGCCGCGTCCACACCGTCTTCCAGAACTACGCGCTGTTCCCGACGATGACAATCTGGGACAATATTGCGTTCTCCCTCAAACTTGCGAAGAAACCCAAGGCCGAGATCGAGGAGGCCGTGGACAACATCCTCGAGATGATCCGCATGTCGGACCACGCGTGGAAGTACCCGAATCAGCTCTCCGGCGGACAGAAGCAGCGTGTCGCCATCGCGCGCGCCCTGGTGGACCGTCCCCAGGTGCTGCTGCTCGACGAACCGCTCGCGGCGCTCGACCTCAAGCTGCGCCAGCATATGCTGCTCGAGCTCGACACGATTCACGACCAGGTCGGCATCACGTTCCTCTACGTCACCCACGACCAGGGCGAGGCGATGTCGCTCTCCGACCGCATCGCCGTCATCAACAAAGGCAAGGTCGAGCAGCTGGCCGGCCCCGCGCAGATCTATGAGGCTCCCGCCACGCGCTTTGTCGCGTCCTTCATCGGCGACACCAATTTCTTCCACGGGGAGATCGTCTCCGTTGATGGCGACTACTGCTACATCCAGGGCGAAGGCTTCCCGCAGATCAAGGCCTATAACGACAAGAAGTTGTCGGTTGGGCAGGAGATCGACCTCTCGGTGCGTCCCGAGAAGATCCGCGTCACTCTCACGCCGCCGCCGCCCGAGAAGGGGGCCTCGATCAACGTCTTCCCCTCCAAGGTCAAGGACATCGTCTACCAGGGCGTCTACACGAAGTTCTGGGTGACGTCCTCGGGACTCCAGATCCAGTCCTTGAAGCCGCATTCGCGCTTCCTGTTGGACCAGGAGCCGATTACCTGGAACGACGAGGTCTTCGTCTGGTGGCATCCGGACGATGGCTATATGGTCACGGCCGTCGACTGAGCGGAGGGGTTCCAAGATGAACAATCCGCTGAGATCGAAGAAGGCCGAATGGTTCCTCACATCGCCGTCGTTCCTGTGGCTGGCCGTCTTCTTCGTGATTCCCGCGATCATCGTGCTCGCCTTCACCTTCCATGGCCACGATGCCTCCGGAGGTGTCGGAGACTGGTCGTTCTCCACCTGGCGCGAGTTGGTTGACCCCGATTATCCTGCAATCGTCTGGAACACGATCCGCATCTCCTTCGAAGTGACGCTGTGGTCGATCATCCTGGCGATTCCGTGCGCCTACGCAATTGCCCGTATGAATCCGCGCTGGCGGGCAATCGTCGCCGGATCGATCATGCTGCCGTTCTGGACGAGCTTCGTCGTGCGCGTCTTCGCCTGGAAGACGATGCTCCATCCGGATGGTTGGCTGCAGGCCTGCTACATCGTCTTTCTGCGTTTTAGGGAATGGCTCTTCGACTGGCTGCCGGGATTCTTCCAGCAGTTCCTCGTGTGGACGGGCCTCGCCACGGCGGGGCACGTCGATCCTGCCACGTCGACGATTCTCGACTCGGAGACGGCCGTGGTGCTTGTTTCGGTCTACTCCTTCCTGCCATTTGCGATCATGCCGATCTACACGGCGGCGGAGAAGTTCGACTTCTCTCTCCTGGAGGCGGCCCGCGACCTTGGAGCCAAGAACTTCTACGCATTCCGCAAGATCTTCATGCCGGGCGTCAAGCAGGGCATCATCTCCGCGGTGCTGATGGTGTTCATCCCGGCGATCGGCTCCTATGTGATTCCCCAGATGCTCGGAGGAACCAACTGCGTGCTGATCGGCAACAAGATCTTCATGCGCGCGATCCAGAACCGCAACATCCCGCACGCGTCCGCGCTCGCGGTGCTGATGGCGGTCTCGGTGCTCGTCCCTCTGGGGCTCGCGATGTGGTGGAAGCACCGCCAGGATGCGCGGGACAAGAAACGTCTCGAGGCGCAGACGGCGCGGTTGATGACGAATGATGGAGGAGCCGAGTCATGAAGCGCTCGATGTTCTCGGTGGCGATCCTCGGTTTCGTCCTGGCGTTCCTCTACATCCCGATTCTGCTCGTGGTCGTCTACGGCTTTGTGCCGAACGGCATCTCGATGAGCTTCTTCGATTCGCACGGGGCGTTCGTCGGGTTCTCCGGGAAGTGGTATCAGCAGATCTTCACGGGGCATTATGCCGTGAAGTCGTTGCTTCAGAGCTTCTGGCTGTCTCTCACGATCGCCGGGCTTTCGACCGTCATCTCGTGTGCGCTCGGCACGACGGCCGCGCTGGCGCTCCACAGATGGCGCGACCGGCTCCAGTCCATCCACCACGCGCTCGTCTACACGCCGCTCATCATGCCGGACATTCTCATCGGCATTTCGCTGCTGATGCTGTTCGTCGCCGCGAACGTCGCCTGCGGATTCTGGACAATCCTGATCGCCCATGTCACGTTCTGCGTCTCGTATGTGGCCATGACCGTGCTGGCGCGCCTTCAGGACTTCGACGATCGCATCACCGAGGCCGCCTACGATCTCGGCGCCGGCCCCTGGTATGCGTTCTTCCATGTGGAGCTCCCCATTCTTCTGCCGGGCATCGTCGCAGGCGGACTTCTCGCGTTCACGCTCTCGATCGACGACGTGGTGATCACCTCGTTCGTCAACGGCGCCGGCACGAACACCTTTCCGACCTACGTCTCGTCGATGACGAAGCACTCGAAGAACCTTCCCTCGGTCTTCGCGCTCTCGACGCTCATGCTCATCTTCACGTGTGCGCTCGTTGGACTCTCCAAGCTGCTCACCGCGAGAAATCAAACAAAACTGAAGGGAAAAGCCGAATGAAAGCGCTGAAAATCCAGAACATTGCGGCGGCGTTGGCCGCGGCGGCCGTTGTCGCGGGCTGTTCGCAGTCCGAGTCCTCCTCCGAGTCGGTTGATCTCTCCCCCCAGGCCCTGGCCGCGGCCCAGGCGAGCGGATACGCGCCGAAGGATGGCAAGGACGGCGGCGAGCTCCACATCTACACGTGGTCCGACTACATCGCCCCCGAGGTCATCGCCGGCTTCGAGAAGGCGCTCGGCGTGAAGGTGGTCGTCGACACGTTCGACTCGAACGAGGCGATGTACGCGAAGCTCAAGGCCGGCGGCACGGGCTACGACATCATGATGCCGAGCTCCTACCAGATCGCCCAGATGGCCAAGGACGGCATGATCGACGCGATCGACCACGCGAAGTGCCCGAACGTGAAGAAGAACTTCGATCCCGCGTTCGCCACGCAGATCGTCGATCCGACCTTCACCTACAATGTCCCCTACGCCGTAACCTATACGGGTTTCATGTACGCAAAGGGCAAGGTTCCGGAGGGCGTTGACATCGCGAGCTGGAAGGCCCTCGCCAATCCGGCGTTCAAGGGCCGCATCACGCTGCTCGACGACATCCGCGAGGTGATTGGCGGCGGTCTCATGTCCCTTGGTTATTCGATCAACTCGACCGATCCGAAGGAGATTGACGCCGCTGTCGCCGAGATCCTCAAGTGGAAGGTCAACTCCCGCAAATTCGATGCCGAGAGCTATAAGACCGAAGTCGCCAGCGGCGCGACCTGGGTCGGCCATGGCTACTCCACGGACGCGACGCAGATCATCGTCGGCGACGAGGACGAGGGCATGGCGCCCCGCGACGACATCGGCTTCGCCCTTCCGAAGGAGGGCTTCACGATCGCGTTCGACGAGATGGTCGTCGCGAAGGACGCGAAGCGCAAGGACCTCGCCTACGCCTTCATCAACTACATCTACGAGGGCGAAGTCGCCAAGGCCAACATGGAGTTCATCTGCGGACCGAACCCCGTCAAGCCCGGCATCGATCTGCTCGAGGAGGACTACCGCAAGCTGATCATCCTCGACGCGGCCACGATCGCCCGTGGCCAGGTGCTTCGCGGCTTCCAGGACAAGCCGGAGGTCATGGAGCTCTACAACAAGGCCTGGGACAAGATCAAGGCCGGCGAATAAGCCTGTTTGAGCCAAGTGATCACAGACGCCGACGTTCTTCAGGAACGTCGGCGTTGGTTTAAGGGGCCTGCTCGTCTAGTCGTTCGGGCCTGACTTTTTCGCTTCCCCCGTTGGACCTCCTCGATTGCTCCAAGGGTCTCAAAATTCCCCTCCTAGG
>JAUNMP010000022.1 GCA_030537465.1 bacterium | reverse complement strand
CCGAGGGCATCCTCACGGTGCGCGGCGGCATGACGTCCCACGCGGCCGTCGTGGCTCGCGGCATGGGCGAGTGCTGCGTCTCCGGCTGCCAGGAAATCGCGATGGATGAAGAGGGCAAGAAGTTCCGTCTCGGCGGCAAGCTCTTCAAGGAAGGCGACTGGCTGTCGATCGACGGTTCGACCGGCAACATCTACGACGGTGTCATTCCGACCGTCGACGCGACGATCGCGGGCGAATTCGGCCGCATCATGATGTGGGCCGACAAGTTCCGCAAGCTGAAGGTCCGCACAAACGCCGATACGCCGCGCGACGCCAAGAAGGCCCGCGAGCTCGGCGCCGAAGGCATCGGCCTCTGCCGTACGGAGCACATGTTCTTCTCGCAGAGCCGCATCACGCCGTTCCGCGAGATGATCTGCGCCGACACGGTGGAGGAGCGCGAGCTCGCCCTCAACAAGATCCTGCCGTTCCAGCAGGACGACTTCGAGCAGCTCTTCGAGGCACTTGACGGCCAGCCGGTCACGATCCGCTTCCTCGATCCGCCGCTGCACGAATTCGTGCCGCACACGGAAGACGAGATTGCGCTTCTCGCGAAGACGACGCACAAGCCGATCAGCCGTATCAAGGACATTATCGACGGGCTCCACGAGTTCAACCCGATGATGGGCCACCGCGGCTGCCGTCTTTGCGTGACGTATCCGGAAATCGCCGTGATGCAGACGAAGGCCGTGATCCGCGCCGCGATCAACGTCCAGCGTCGTCACAAGGGCTGGAACGTCAAGCCCGAGATCATGATCCCGCTGACGGGCGACATGAAGGAGTTCAAGTTCGTGAAGGACATCGTCGTCCACGTCGCGAACGAGGAGATCCAGGCCGCCGAGATCAAGCTCAACTACGAGGTTGGCACGATGATCGAGATTCCGCGCGCCGCCCTCATCGCGGGCGAGCTGGCGGAAGAGGCGGAATTCTTCTGCTTCGGAACGAACGACCTCACGCAGATGACGTTCGGCTTCTCGCGCGACGATGCAGGCAAGTTCCTCGGCTCGTACTACGACAACAAGATCTACGAGAACGATCCGTTCGCGAAGCTCGACCAGACGGGTGTCGGTAAGCTCATGAAGATGGCCGTCACCGACGGCAAGGCGACCCGTCCGAAGATCCACTGCGGCATCTGCGGCGAACACGGCGGCGACCCGACCTCAGTCGAATTCTGCCACAAGATCGGTCTCAACTACGTCTCCTGCTCGCCGTTCCGCGTGCCGATCGCGCGCCTTGCGGCCGCCCAGGCGGCGCTTCGCGGCTAATAGAGTCGGCGGCGGATTACGCTGCGCGAGTGGCCTGGTTGCCGGGGGGCGACCGGGCCGCTTGCTTTTTGCTATACTGTTGGGAAGTCATAAGTAGGAGTGCTGAAAAATGACGATCGAAATCGGTAAGGACAAGTTTGAGATGGCGAAGGCTGCGGCGGGGTTTGCGGCGGACAGAATCAGGAAGGCGATCGCCGCGAACGGCGAGGCACGCGTGATCTTCGCGAGCGCCGCGAGCCAGCTCGAGTTCGTGGACGAGATGCTCAAGCGTACGGACATCGAGTGGGACAAGGTCTGTGGATTCCATCTTGACGAGTATGTGGGGCTGCCGGAGACGCATGGCGCGAGCTTTAGGAAGTTCCTCAAGGAGCGGTTGCTCGCGAAGCTTCCGTGCGCGGTGAAGAGCTTCACGTTCGTCGGCGGGGACGCGGCGGACCGCGACGCGGAGCTCGCGCGCCTGCAGGCGGCGGTTCGCGAGAAGCCGATCGACCTTGCCTGCATTGGCATCGGCGAGAACGGCCACATCGCGTTCAACGACCCGCCGGCCGACTTTGAGGCCAAGACCGCCTACTGCATCGTGAAGCTCGACGAGGTCTGCCGGATGCAGCAGGTCGGCGAGGGTTGGTATCCGAATCTGGACGCAGTCCCGACGCATGCGTACTCGATGACGGTGCCGCAGATCATGGCGACGAAGTCCATTGCGGTCATTGTCCCCGACGAACGCAAGGCGAAGGCCGTCGCCGGTGCCGTGGATGGCCCGCTCACGAACATGTGCCCGTCGTCGATTCTGCGGAATCACGCCGACTGCACGCTGTTTCTGGATCCGCCGGCTGCCTCGCAGCTGAAGAAGTGATTATGAAAAGCGGGCTGGCCTTTCTCGACTACGCCGTCATCGCCGCGTTCTTCACGGTGATGATCGGCGTGGGCGTGTACTACAGTCGCAGGTCGAAGTCGTCCGACCAGTTCTTCGGAAACGACAAGTCCGTACCCTGGTGGTTGAGTGGCATCTCGTTCTACATGAACAGCTTCTCGGCACTGGCCTTCGTGATGTACTCGGCGCTGGCCTATAAATTCGGCTGGGTGCCGGTGACGGTGAGTTGGCTCTCGGTGCCGGCCGTGCTGCTCGGCGCCTGGTTCCTCGCGGTTCGATGGCGGCGCGCGGCGAAGACCAGTCCAATCGACTACATCGCCGAACGCTATACACCCGAGATGTGCCGGACTCTGGCGATCCTGGGGTTGCCGATGCAGCTTCTTGACAATGCGCTCAAGCTGCTTGCCATCGGCACCGTCGTGGGTGTCGGCATGGGCTTCCCGCTCTTCTGGTCCATCTGCATCTCGGGCGTCATCATCGTCCTCTACACGTTCCTTGGCGGACTCAAGGCGACGCTTGCGTGCGACTTTATCCAGTTTCTCGTGATTCTCGTCGTGGTGTTCGCGCTGCCGCCGCTCTGTCTGGAGCGGGCGGGAGGACTCGCGAACTTCATCGACAAGGCACCGCCTGGATTCTTCGACTTCACCGCGGGCAAGTACACGTGGGGCTACATGCTCGTCTTCTTCTGCTGCGTTGGCTCGACGCTCTCGACCAATTGGTCGCTTGTCCAGCGCTACTATTCGACGAAGAGCGAGAAGGACGCGAAGAAGATGGCGTACCTTGTTGCGGCGCTGCTTTTCGTCGGGCCGCCGATCTTCTTCTTCCCCGCAATGGCCGCGCGTGTCTTCATGCCAGACATCCCCGAGGACCAGATGAACGGCGTCTACGCGCTGGTCTGCCGCGAGGTGCTGCCGATTGGGATGATCGGAATGGTGATCGCCGCGATGTTCTCGGCGACGATGTCGTCTTTGGCCGGCAACTTCAATGCGGCGGCGGCGGTCGTCACGAACGAGCTCTATCTGAAGGTCGCGAAGAACCCGTCGGCCCGTGCGAAGATGGTCGCCGCGCGGGCGGCGACGGTTTTGGTCGGCGGCCTCGTCGTGGCGCTCACGTTCGTCATGCAGTACGCGCAGGGGGCGGACGACCTCTTCAATCTCTCGAACAAGGTCTTCGGCGTTTTTCTGCCGCCGATTGCGATCCCGATGCTCTGCGGGATCTTCGTGCGGAGATTCTCCCGTCGTTCGGGGTTGATGGGACTCGTGGGCGGCATCGTCGTCGGGCTCGCGATCTTCATTGTCGGCGCGAAACCGGAGCTAGCCTATCTACGCGAGATGATCTGGATCTTCCCGATGACGGCCGCAGCGACGATTGTATTTCTCGTTCTGGGCACGAAGCTCTTTCCCGACAGACCTGATGACCGTGCGGCCGTGGACGCATTCATGGATCGTCTCTCGGCTCGTTGAAGATGGAAGACAGGGAATGATGGGCGGGGCCGCAGCGTGCGGCCTCGTCTTTTGTGCTATACTAACCACATCATGAAAACTCTTATCTACAATGCGCATGTGATCAGTCCCGACGTCGATCTGAAAAAGGCGTCCGTCGTCATCGAGAAGGGCAGGATCAAGCTCGTCACAACCGCGGCCGTGCCGAAGAAGGGTTTCGACACGGTTGTGGACGCCCGTGGCAAGTATCTTGTGCCCGGGTTCATCGACGTGCACCTGCATGGCGCGTGTGGCTACGACGTGTGCGATGCGACGCCGGAGGCCATTGAGACGATTGCGTCCGCGAAGCTCGCGGAGGGCTGTACGAGTTTCCTGCCGACGACCCTCACGGTCGGCACGAAGACGCTGAAGGCGGCGGCCAAGGCCGTGGCGGCGTACAGGCGGGAGGAGCGCTTCGCGAAGGTGCTCGGCATCCATCTCGAGGGTCCGTTCATCAATCCCGCATGCTGCGGCGCCCAGAATCCCGCGTTCGTGCGCAAGCCGAACATCAAGGAGGTATTGGCAATCTCTGCGATTTCGCCGGTGAAGATGGTGAGCTTCGCGCCCGAGATGAAGGGTGGAACGGCGTTCGCGGCGGCGTGCCTCGAGAACGGCATTGTCCCGAGCTGCGGTCACACGGGCTCGACGCTCGAGCAGTTCCTGCCCGCGTATGTCGCGGGGCTCCGTCATCTGACGCATTTCTGCAACCAGATGACGAAGCTGCACCACCGCGAAATTGGCATGGTGGGCGCGGGCTTCCTACTGGACGAGCTCAACACCGAGGTAATCTGCGACCGCATCCACCTCTGCGACGACATGCTGCGCCTCGTCTTCTGGAAGCGCGATCTTGCGCACGTGCAGATGATCACGGACTCTCTTCGCTGCTCGCATTGCCCGGATGGCTACGAATTCGAGATGGGCGGTCTCAAGGTCGCCCTGAAGAACGGCGAGGCGCGGCTTGTGGAGGGCGGCAATCTTGCGGGCTCCACACTTTGGCTCAACAAGGGACTGAAGAATCTCGTCGATGTGACGGGATTGCCCCTCAAGGATCTCATCCGTGTGACGAGTTGGAACCAGGCAATCGAGCTCGGTCTTGGGAAGTCCCTCGGCAAGGTCGAAAAGGGCTATGTGGCCGATCTTGCGATTCTCGATCCGAAGACCTTCGACGTCTGCGCCGTCTTCGTGGATGGCGAGCAGCGGATCTGAGAAGGCGAGTTCCAGGTTCTAGGTTCCGAGTTCCAGGTTCAAGGTTCCAGGTGTCCGAGAAGAAGTTTTGAGTTATTTTTTTTGGGGGGGCTGAATGTCCGGTTGGGTTCGCATATTACAGCCGTTGCCATGGTTGTCGGCCCTGGCCCTCTGTGGCCTTGGTGGGTACATGGTCTGGAGGATGTGGCGGGAGTGGTCGTTCCCCAGGGAACTCCATGTGGGGTTCCAGCGTCTTTCCGGAATGACGGTGGCCGTGCTTGCGCTCTGCGCGGCGGTCGCCGTCCACCAGGGAGGAGCGAAGCAGCGTGCCCCCGTCCGCCATGCTCCGACGCCGACGGCGCCGATGTTCGTCGGCGATGGCTTGGAGAGCGGGAGTGAAGATGAGGCGGCGATAGTCTCGATTTCGGTCACGAATGGCCTGGAGATGGTCCTCCACCGCCCCGTCTCCTCCTCTGCGGACGAGACGGATGTTGTCGTCTGCGTGGCGACGAACCTCGTCTCGACCAACTGGTTTCCCGTCGCGACCGCCGTTTTCGCCGCGGACGAGACGGATGTTCCCGTTGCGTTGTCCCCCGAGCGGCTCGCCGACCTCGGGGTCTCCGGCACCTGTTTTCTCCGCTTTTTCGAGTCGGGCGATCCCGACGGAGACGGGCTCGAGACCTGGTACGAGCGTCTCGTCACCCGCACGCTCCCGGACGAGGCGGATTCCGACCACGACGGTCTCCCCGATGGCTGGGAGGCCGAACACGGCCTCGATCCGACGGATCCTGTGGACGGCGCGTCCGCCGACTCCGACGGCGACGGGCTCCCCAACGGACGGGAACTCGAGCTTGGAACCCATCCACTGGAACGCGACACGGACCGCGACGGGCTTCTGGACGGAGAGGAGTCGGGGTGGATCGAACTCGGCGCGGAGCTGCCCGGGTTCGACCTCTCTTCCGCGTCCAACCTCCTCTCGTCGACCGTCCATCCCGACAATGGACTTCTCGAGGTCCCGCTGCCGTTCACGGTCCGCGCGGCGGGTGTCCATTCAAAATCCGCGGTCGTCTCCGTGAACGGACTCGTCTTCTTCGTCGACGCCCGCGGCGACCTGCCGGATCTCCACTACAACAACGAATCCGATCTTGCCCAGGGGGCGTCGGTCAGCCCCTCGCATGCCGTGGTCGCGGCCTACTGGGACGACCTCTACGCCTCGGCGTCTTTGGGAGCCTCGGTCCGCGCGGCCTCGTTCCAGTCAGGGACGAACAGGTGGTTCGTCATGGAATGCGCGGACGTGGCGACCTGGAGCCGCCGGAACGACGCGGGTACGCGCGCGACGTTCCAGATTGCCGTGTGCGAGACCGATCCGTGCACCGTGTACGTGAGATACGTCGCCCTGTCCGGAGGCTTCGACGGCTCGTCCGCGGCCCTCGGTGCCCAGGGCCCCGCTGGACGTCCGCGGCTCCCCCTCGCCTACCACGGGTTCGGCTGCGCGACGAACGGCATGGCCGTCGCCTACCACCTCGGCGCGGGAGGCGATCCGACGCTCCGCGACACGGACGGCGATGGCCTCGACGACGGCGCGGAGCTCGCGCACGGGACATCCCCCCGCCAGGCGGACACCGACGCGGACGGCATGCCGGACCTCTGGGAGCTCGAAATGGATCTCGATCCGCTTTCGACCGTCGGCGAAGCCGGATGCGACGCCGACCCGGACCTCGACGGGCTTCCCAATCTGCGTGAGTACGAGGAGGGGTCGCATCCCCGCGTCCGCGACACGGATGGCGACGGGCTTCCGGACGGGGAGGAGTGCGGGGGCGTCACGGCGACGAACGTTCTGCCCTGGCTCGCGTTCGACGCGGGCTCGTCCGTCGATCTGTCGCAGGCCATCCGTGAATCCGAGGAGCGTCTTGCGGACTGGCGGCTCCCGACGCGGCTGTCCCTCCCCGGGGGATTCTGCACGAACGCGACGGTCGCGGCCTCGGGGGCCGTGTACTTCAACCGCGAGGGCTTCGAGGGCCCCGAGTACTCCTTCCCTCCGATGTCGCTTGCCCGGCACGAGGACTATGGTGGTTCGCTCATCGTCGCCCCCTGCTGGGGGCTGCTCTCGGCGACGTCCGGCACCTCCGTCCGCGTGGGAAGGGCGACGTGGAACGGGACGGACTACCTCCTCTTCGAATGGACGAACGTCTGGGTCCAGACCACGGGTCGCACCGTGTCGTTCCAGGTGGCGGTCCCCGCCGGAGCGGCAGACCGGGCCTTTGTGCGTTATGTCGGGGATGGATTCAATGGAAGCGGAGTCGTCGTCGGCGTCCGGGGGCTCGACTGCCGGACGGCGGCGCAGCCCTGCCATGTGGACTGGTCCGACGCCACGGAGGGCGGGATGTCCCTGCAGATCGTCTTCGGCGTCGGCTCGAGTCCCGAATGCGCCGACACGGACGACGACGGAATCGGCGACGCGGAGGAGGCCGCGCGCGGCCTTAACCCAGGTCTCGTCGATGCGGATCACGATGGCATGGACGACAACTGGGAGCTCGACCACGACCTCGATCCCTGCGACCCCTCCGACGCCGAGGCCGATCGCGATGGAGACGGCCTCTCGAACTTCGACGAGTACCAGTACGGCTCCGACCCCCGCTACGAGGACTCGGACCACGACGGAGTCCCAGACTCCGCGGAGATCCTCGTCGGCTCGGATCCCCTTGACCCCTCCGACATGGGGCGGCCTCCTCCGGAGAGCGAGATCCGGGAAGTGCCCGTCAGCGTCGTGAGCGGTTCGGCGCGCTGGCGGATGACGGTGAAGGGACTTGGGCCGGACGACTTCCGCGAGTTCCGCTTCGTCAATGTGCACATGTCCAGCTTCTGGCCGCTGCGTATCGGAGGCGACACGCTTTCCCTTCGGGGGGGGAACAGCTACCGCGTCACCCTCGCATGGATGGGGAATCTGGACGATTCCAGTGGCCCGCGTCGATACGACTGGGCTGCGCGCGTGGGGGCGGCGATACCCGACGCGCTCGTGCCGTCCACCACCTTCCCCGACTACGAGGCGACCCGGACGGGCTTCCTGCCCCTCGCCGCCCAGGAGGGGCTGGTGGTCGACAACCGCGACGGGCTCCTCACGCCCCTCGTGCGCATGGAGGAGGGGCGGGGAGGGAACGTGCCGCGCGGCCTCTCCGCGACGATCCACGTGATCGGCGAGCCGAGACCCGTCTTCGACTACGACAGGAACGGCGGGATCGACGGCGACGACGTTCGCCTGGCGGAGGACGGACGCACGGTCTTCCGCTTCTGGGTCAACGACGACGACGACTCGGGCGAGGAGAACGACAGCGAACACGACCGTCCCGGATCCGGACCTGACCACGCGGACAACCGCGTCGACGCCCGCGGCGACCTCCTCGACTTCACGCCCGTCTGGCTCGACTTCTCGAAGGTTGTTCCGCCCGACATGCCGGACGACCTGCGGCGGCGCCTGACCTGGAGCCTGCGCTCCGACTGCCTGAACGCCGTCTGGACGGGGCTTTCAAGGCAGAGCGCGGGATCCTTCCTGCGGACGGACGCGGGGCCGCTCTTCGGACGCCGGGTCGCCTGCGATCTGTTCGCCGCCGACGTGACGAATCTTTGTGGCGGTGTGGCGTTCGATGCGGACTTCCACGCGGGGAGCGAGAACGATCCAGACCGGGGTATCGTCCTGGTCGAGGGGCGCTCGTGCGGAGCCGACTTCGCGGTGCTGGGCGACTTCACCGTCGACGATCGGCCTGTCCGCGTGAGCGAGGGACTGGCCCGCGTGCGGGTGTCGGACGTCGAGGACATGTACAGGCGTCGTTCCCTGCGGGGTGCGGCGGGCGATCCCGCGCTGACGGTCGACGTTCCGGATGTGCCGGACAACCAGCCGGACGGGACGAAGGACGTGGACGTCTTCTTCCTGCATGGGTTCAACGTCGACGCCGACGCGGCCCGCGCATGGGGCTCGGAGGTGTTCAAGCGGCTCTGGCAGTCGGGCTCGAACGCGCGCTTCCACATGCTGCCGTGGCGCGGCGACTACAGCTGGTCGCCCGGCGGCGTCTTCAACGGACTCCACTACCAGCACAACGTCTGGTTCGCGCAGCGCACGGCCGCGGCGCTGAAGCGCTACGTCGAGGCCGCGCAGCCCGACGCGTCGAAGCGCGTCCTCATGACGCAGTCGCTCGGGAACATGGTCGCGTGCGAGGCGCTCCGCGAGGGTCTGGAGGTCGGCAGGTACTTCATGTTCGACGCGGCGGTGCCGTCCGAGGCGGTCGACGGGACGCTCCGCGCGGAGACGTCCGCCGACGCGCCCTACGCGAAGTACGTGCCGGAGGACTGGCGCGGCTACACGAACGCCTGCTGGGCGGCGAACTGGCACCGCCTCTTCGCGGGCGCCCACGGCGACGCGCGCGCGCGGATGGGCTGGGCCAACCGCTTCCAGGACGCGCTCGCGAACGCGACCGAGGTCTACAACTACTATTCGAGCGGCGACGGCGTCTTCGCCGAGACGGCCGGAGTGCCGGCGCTCCTGGACGACGCCGTGCACTGGGGCGTTGACTGGTTCCTGTGGGTGATCCCCTACCCCACCGTCGAGACGACCTTCGAGAACCACTGCTGGCAGAAGCAGGAGGTCCTGAAGGGCATGGCGACGGCGGCGGGCACGCTCTCCGGCGGGTGGGGCTTCAACGTGTGGCAGGAGTACGACCGGCAGGCGCAGACGTGGAAGTCCGTGCGCTATTCGCCGGAGGGGGCCGCGGCGGCCGTGGTCGGCGGCTCGATCACGAACCGTCCCGCGTTCGCCACGGGCGACGCGGCGGAGATGCGCAACCCGAACGCGTCGGACGACGACGTCTTCCTCGCCCTCGCCAAGCACGTCCCCGCCCTGTCGAGCCCCGTGGGAGGGAATGCCATTACATTTGGCAACAAGATTGAAAACCATGATCTGAACTCCAGCGATTACCGTAATGGCTGGGGAAGGGATAAAGATTCAACCTATAAGCTGAATTGGCTTCATTCAGATATGAAAGACATGGCGTATTTCTATGTCTACAAACTCTACGAACAACTCGTAACGAAAGGGAGTCTCAAATGAAAACAAAATTGTTTGTTGCTCTGATTTGGGTTGGCGTGTCGGTTTTCGGTGCTGGCTACGATAGAACGGTGTGGCGGGCGATGACTTACGGAGCTGAGTTTGACGTGCTATTCAAGGTCGTTGACGATGAGGGAGCACCAGTTGCCAATGCAAAATGCAGTGGATGGATGTACATGGAGACGGCCCCCAAACAAGGCAGCCACTATTCCCTATACACGGACACTAACGGATTTGTCCGCGTAGCTGGCAAGTGTGGCGAATGGTTTAGCGTGGTTCTTTGTAAAGAGGGGTATTACGATACGATGTTGGATGTTAAATATCCCAATCGCAATGCTTCTCCAATGCTTGTTGACGGCAAGTGGCAGCCCTACGGCGAAACGCGCACGGTGGTGCTGAAGCGAATACGGAAACCGCGGAAGATGCTTGGCCCGGATCGTCCTCCGCAGAGAAAGATTCGGATTTACGATAAGTGGCTTGAGTTCGACCTTGAGAGAGGAGATTTTCTCCCTCCAATTGGGAATGGACATGATGCGGACATGCTGATTCGGTTCCGCCTTCACGGACGCATGCCAGACGACTGGTCGATTGCGATGGATGTTTCGTTTACAAATCATCCCCACGCGGGCGCATACCGATTGAAGAAGGACACATGGTCCGATATGAAAAGCTCATATTGCGCCGATGCAAATGCGATGTACCAGGCGAATTTCACTTTCAAGTACTGCCACGAGAAAGGCGTCTATCCTCATGCGGACAAATTGGGAAAGGACGAATATATGGTCTTCAGAACGCGGACGAGAGTTGACCGAGATGGGAATCTGCTTTCCGCCCGATATGGGAAACTGTATGGTCCCTGGCATTTCGAAGACGCCGGTGGGGCGAAGATTCACAAGGTGTTTATGAACGCTTTGGATAATGATGTTAATCTGGAAGATACATGGACGATAGAAGAATCGAAGAAATATAGATGACGGAATTGCCAATATCGTTTATGAAAAAGGTAGGAGTATGGTAAAACGACAAGAGGAAGGTAGTCTGAAATGAGAAGCGTTGTGGTGATGATTGTGACATCACCACAGGGAACTGACCTTTAGTCCCCTTGACGGAAGGAGGAACTGTACGAGATGAAAGCTGACATACAACAAAAACGGGCGACCACGCGAAAGCAAAGTCACCGGAGTTTAAGGCGACGGGCCATGACATGGGGAATTACCTTTGCCGCATTCGGGACATTGCTTTCGGGGTGCAAACTGCCGTTTCAACCAATTCCCGGTGTCAACCGGCCTGGTGAATGTTATTATTACACCAAGAATTACAGTGGTTCACCTCTTGGGTTTAATCTTCTTGGAAAGTGTCTAACCGCAAGCGATGGCAAGTTCAGCATAATACCGTCGCTGTATGCGATATTTCCGGGGGCCCCCCTTTTTTGGTCGAGAACTATATTGTCTGTCCAATTGTCGACACAGCATTTATCCCGTATGACCTTTGTCGCAGAATTTGGAACGCGCGGGTCTGTGCTACAGACAGCAGCTTGAATTCGAGCGGCGGCGCAAAGCGGGGAAATAGTTGAGGGTGGACTTCTGATGGGTTGCATTCGGATATGAAGGACATGGCGTACTACTACGTTTACAAACTCTACGAACAACTCGTGACGAAAGGGAATCTCAAATGAAAAAAGCAATAATGTTGCTCGTAACGGCTTTTGCCCTCGTACTTGTGGCTAACGCGCGGATTTCCTATGAAGTCTCAATAAAGGGTGCGCTTGCCAAGGTCAAATTCAGGATCATTGACCAAGATGGCGTTCCCGTTCTCAACGCGAAGATATGGGGTGCTTTTTCGGCAAATCGTTCAAAGGATTCCGTCCTTGTGGACGGCGCGACAAACACTAACGGCGAATTCACCGCGCAAGGTAAGTGTAACGAGTTCCTTCGCGTCGACGTGACCAAGGAAGGGTATTATCATACGGAGGAGAAAATAAACTTTTGGAGTTCAAAGGCTGATCCAATTGTCGTCGACGGCAAGTGGCAGCCCTACGGCGAGACGCGGACGGTGGTGCTGAAGAGGATCAAGAACCCAATTCGCCTGCGCGACCCCGATGCAGGATATCGTTATAAATACCCTGTATCTGGCGAATGGACGGGATTTGATTTGGTCAGCGGCGATTGGATGCCTCCTCTGGGTAGCGGCAAGTGTGCCGACATGATGATAAGGTATGTCCGGGAGCCGCGGCCCGATGGGTACTTTAAGTCGCTGGACATCTCCTTTACCAACAATCCGTATGCAGGCGTGTATCTGATGGACAAGGATTCCCACTCGGAAATGGATTCCGTCTATGAGGCGAATACGAATGGGGAGTATGTCGGCACCTTGCGGTATGAGTTCGAGCGGACGGCAAAGGGGAATCACGTGATCAGTGAACTTGGATCCGGCCAGTATCTTGTGTTCCGGATCCGAACGGAAGTTGACGATGACGGCAACCTGGTTTCCGCGCACTATGGGCGGATCATGGGCGCTCTGCAATATCTTGAGAAGGGCGGCATGGTGCTGGGCCCGGTGTTCTTCAACCCCACGCCGAACGACACGAACCTTGAGGATGCCGAGACGGCGCGGAAATCTCGTCTCGGGTACAGACAGCAGCTTGAATTTTCGAAGAAACGCACAGCGGGGGGTAAATAGTTCAACAACCCATCTTCGACCGCGACGCCTCGATCGACGACCAGTGGCTTGCCCTCGCCAAGCACATCCCCACCCTGTCGAGCCCGGTGGGGAACAGGTGCTTCCCGTCCGCGGTGGAAGGGAAGTTGCAAGTTCAACACCGAATTTAAAGGTATGCCTGTGGTTTTTTCGGCCTGGAATTGGTATAATATCTCCAAGTAAAAAACTGTCGAAGAACCCTTTCTGCACCTATTGCCATGAGCGACGAAGAGAAGACCGAGGAAACTGCTGAAAACGCCGCCGTCGAGGCCGCCTCCGTGGGTGGACTGATGGAGGATGTGAACATCGTCGAGGAGATGAGCCGTGACTATATCGACTACTCCATGTCGGTAATCATCGGGCGTGCGCTCCCCGACGCGCGCGACGGTCTGAAGCCCGTGCATCGCCGGTCCCTCTTCGGCATGTACAAGCTGAACGTCACCTCGGGTTCGAAACACATGAAGTCCGCCCGCGTGGTCGGCGAGGTGATGGGTAAATATCACCCGCACGGCGACTCCTCCATCTACGAGACGATCGTCCGCATGGCTCAGCCGTTCTCGCTGCGCGTGCCGCTGGTGGACGGCCATGGAAACTTCGGGTCGATCGACGGCGACGGCGCCGCTGCCATGCGTTACACCGAGGTGCGCATGCAGAAGGCCGCGGAGGAGATGCTCGCGGACCTCGAGAAGAACACCGTCGACATGATGCCGAACTTCGACGAGACGCTCACTGAGCCGACCGTCCTGCCGGCGAAGCTTCCCAACCTGCTGCTGAATGGTTCCCAGGGCATCGCCGTCGGCATGGCGACGAACATTCCGCCGCACAACCTCGGCGAGCTCTGCGACGGCATCACGCACTACATCGACCACCGGGACTGCTCGGTCGACGACCTGATGCAGTTCGTGAAGGGGCCCGACTTCCCGACGGGCGCGATGATCTGCGGCATGAACGGCATCCGCGCGATGTACAAACTCGGGCGCGGCCAGATCTGCGTGCGCGGCAAGGCCGCCATCGAAGAGTGGAAGGGCGATCGTCAGCGGATCATCATCACCGAAATTCCGTACATGGTCAACAAGACCGAGATGATCAAGCACATGGCCGAGCTCGTGAAGGACAAGGTCATCGAGGGCATCTCGGACATCCGCGACGAGTCCGCCGAAGACATCCGCGTCGTGGTGGAGCTCAAGCGCGACGCCGTGGGGCAGATCGTCCTCAACAAGCTCTACAAGCACACCGAGCTGCAGACGACCTTCGGCGCGAACATGCTCGCGATCGACCAGGGACGCCCGCGCATCATGAACCTGAAGGACTTCTTCCGGTGCTACGTGAACCATCGATTCGAGGTGATCACCCGCCGCACGAAGTTCGAGCTCGACAAGGCCCTCGCGCGCAAGCACATCCTGGATGGACTGCTCATCGCCATCGCGAATCTCGACGACGTCGTCAAAATCATCCGCTCGTCCAAGAACCGCGACGAGGCGAAGGTCCGCCTGCAGGAAGCCTACAAGTTCAGCGACGTGCAGGTGAACGCGATCCTCGACATGCGCCTCTACCAGCTCACCGGCCTCGAGCGGGAGAAGCTGGAGGCGGAGATGGCCGCGCTGCTCGTCACGATCGCGGATCTCCAGGCGATTCTCGCGGACGCTGGCCGCGTCTACCAGATCATCAAGGACGACCTCGCGATGCTCCGAGAGAAGTTCGCGGGCAAGGAGGCCGGCAAACGCCGCACCGAGATCACCTTCGACGAGAACGAGGTCTCCATCAAGGACCTCATCAAGGACGAGCCCTGCGTGATCACGCTCTCGAACCGCGGCTACGTCAAGCGCGTGCCGCTCACGGAATACAAGGAGCAGAACCGCGGCGGCCGCGGCATCAAGGGCGCGCAGATCAAGGAGGAGGACTTCCTGCGCCTCGTCTTCGTGGCCGAGACACATGATTCGCTGATGTTCTTCACGAACACGGGACGGCTCTTCCTCAAGGACGCCTACGAGATTCCCGAGGCACCGCGCACGAGCTTCGGCAAACCGCTCGTCAATTTCCTCAACCTCCAGCCGGGCGAGCAGGTGCTGCGTCTGCTGCCGATCCGCTCCTTCGAAGGCGACGTCGACGTGATGTTCGCGACGGCGCAGGGCACGGTGAAGAAGACCCTGCTCGGCGACTTCAAGAACGTCAACCGCAACGGCATCAAGGCGATCACGATCGACGAGGGCGATTCGCTCGTCGAGGTCCGCCTCGTGAAGCCGGGCGAGGACGTGGTGATGATCACGAAGAACGGCATCGGCACGCGTTACAACTCGAACGAGGTGCGCCGCATGGGCCGCGCCGCGGGCGGCGTGCGCGGCATCAATCTGCGCGAGGGCGACGCGGTCTGCTCGCTCGACGTGGTGGACGACTCGAAGACGCTGCTCGTCGCGACCGAGAACGGCTACGGCAAGCGCACCGAGTTCAGTGCCTACGAGACGAAGCACCGCGGCGGCATGGGCGTGACCGCGATCAAGGGCGCGGACCGAAACGGCCACGTTGTGGCCGCCCACGCGGTGCGCGACGACGAGTCCATCATCTCCATCACCTCCGATGGCCTCATGGTGCGCCAGCGCGTGGTCGACATCACGGTGGTCGGCCGCAGCGGCATGGGCGTGCGCCTCGTGCGCCTCACGGAAGGCGCGAGTCTGGTCTCCGTCTCCGTTGTCGCCGCCGAGCCGGACGAACCAGAGACGCCCGCGGCCGCGGTTCCCACTGTGGAGGAAGCGGCTGCACCCGTTGTAGATGAGACGCCTGTCGAGTCGGAACCAACCTCCGACGAAGCCGCGCCCACTCCGCCGTCGGCGGAGTGAGGCCTGAAGGGAGCCGACCGCCATGGGCATTTCGCGACGGACATTCTTCCTGGGTACAACCGCGCTGGTCGGCGCGGGCTCGGGATTCTTCGGGGCGAGGCTCATCGAATACCTGGGTGTAGGTCCGGATGCCCCCTATCGTGCATTGACCTCCGAGGAGGCGGAGACGCTGGCCGCGTTCGCGGACGAACTGATCCCTTCGGATCCGCCTGCGGCGGAGAACGGGTGGAAGGGTATCCCCGGCGCACGCGATGCGAACGTGGTGCGCTTCATCGACTGGCAGTTGGCACCTAATGCGCCCTTCGCCGGAGACCTGGATCTCTACCGCACCCATCTCGCCCACATCAAGGGGCGTCCCGCCGCTGAGGTGGAGAAGGACTATCCGAAGTTCTTCGATCTCGTCCTGCGGCATGTGAAGATGGGCTACTACGGCAACCCCCGCTATGGCGGCAACGCCGGCTACGCCAGCTATCGGATGCTGGGCATCGCAGGTCCAGGTTGCACCGGACGCGACATCCCCGCGAAGAAGGACTGAATCCATGGCGAACGCAAATTCCAGAGAGATGTTCGACGCCATTGTGATCGGCGCGGGTGCAGGCGGAGGCTGCGCCGCGAAGACGCTTGCAGTGGCGGGTATCAAGACTCTGCTGCTCGAACGTGGCGAGTGGGCGAAGGGCGACGTCTATGGTGAGGATGATCTTTCGAGCCAGCGCTCTCCGTGGCTCACGCAGGGGCCGGGGCCCTTCGGCGCCCGTACGCTCAAGAGCCATTTCCACGATAACGGGCGTTTCGGCGTGGTCGTGCCCTGGAACGCGGCGTGCGTCGGATCCGGCACGGTAACTTATGGAGCGATGGCCTGGCGCTTCCTCGAGACGGACTTCAAGCTCAAGACCCACTATGGCGAAATCCCCGATTCATCTATCGAGGACTGGCCGATCACCTATAACGACCTTGAACCATACTATGATCAGGCCGAGTACGAGATCGGCGTGGCGGGCAGCAACGAGGGCAATCCCTTCGCCGCGCCGCGCAAGCGCCCGTTCCCGATGCCGCCGTTCCCGTTGAACGAGGAGGCGAAGCGGGTCTGGGAGGCCGGCAGGAAGATGGGCCTTCATCCGTTCCACGCGCCGTTTCTCCGGAATTCGGTTCCGTACAATGGTCGGCCGGCGTGCATCCACCAGCGGTCCTGTGTGGGTTATCGCTGCCCGATCGACGCGAAGTGCGGTACGCAGAACACGGTGATTCCCGTGGCGCTCGCGAGCGGCAACTGCGAACTGCGCATTCGGGCGATGGTGACGGAATTGCGGGTGGACGACGCCGGCAGGCTGAATGGCGTGACCTATGTGGACGAAAATGACCAGGTCCACGAGGTCGATGCGAAGATCGTCGTTCTTGCGGGTGGTTCGAACGCAACGGCGCGCCTGCTGCTCACTTCGACATCGAAACTCTTCCCGAACGGAGCCGGCAACAACCACGACGTCGTGGGCCGCAACATCACGAGCCATGCCTACGTGGACGCGCGCGGTTTCCTCGACGACGACATCTACGAGGAGGCGGGGCCGGGCACGGGGACCGCGTTCATGGACTACTGCCACGACAACGAGGGCTTCATCTGTGGTGGCGTCCTGCATTCCGACTTCGTCTTCTCGCCTTCCATCTTCGCTCAGGGGAACTTCCCCGGCGTACCGCGCTGGGGCAAGGCGAACAAGGACTTCATCCGTACGCACTACCGGAAGATGATCCGCGTGTGCGGCCCGCACCAGCAGACGCCGCGCTGGGAGAATCGCCTGCGTCTCGACCCGAAGCACAAGGACTACTGGGGGCTTCCGATGGTCGTGGCAGAGGGCCGCGAGCACCCCAACGACGTGAAGGCCCGCATCTTCATGAGCGACCGCGCACGGGATATCATCGCCGCATGCGGCGCGAAGCTGATCCAGCAGGGCAACAACGCCGCCAAGCCGTATGGCTGGCACCTGGGTGGGCAGCACCAGAGCGGGTCCTGCCGCATGGGCCGCGATCCGAAGAAGAGTGTGTGCGACAGCTGGGGCCGCGTCTGGGACTTTCCGAACCTGTTCATTGCGGATGGTTCACTTCACGTCAACAACGGTGGTATGAACCCAGTGCTCACGATTATGGCTCTTGGATTCCGTGTGGGACAGGGCATCGTCGCCCATCGTAGGGACTTTGGAGTGTGATGCCGTGAAGACCTTCTGGACACTTCTGGGTGGGATCGCCCTCTTCGGCGCCTGTGCGGGTCTGGGTGGCCTCGCCTGGTTTGAGTTCGCGCCGCCGACTTCGACCTGTTCCGTCTGTCATGAAATTCGCGGGGCGAAGGAAGGCTGGGCGCACGCCGCTCACACCAATGTGAGCTGCAAGGCCTGTCATGGTGGAACCTTTGCGGCTTTCGGCGACAATGTCCGCCGAGCCTGGCAGCATGTGACGGCAAAGGACCACGTGCGGTTGCGACTCGACATGCCCTTGTCCGAGGAGCAGGTCGATCGAATGAGCGAGGCATGCGGTAGGTGCCATCAGGAGGAATACGCGAACTGGGCGCGCAGCGGTCATGCGTCCCCGGTGGCGAAGTTCCTGCTCGACGATGACCACAACCGTGCGTGGAAACCGGCGGACCAGTGCCTGCGTTGCCATGGGATGTTCCTGGAGGGGGATTGTGACGCGATTCTTGCGCGGGTTATGGCGGAAGGCCGATTCTCACGCGTGCAGACAGCGGAGGAATTGCCGCGTTTCTGGTATTTCAGAAAGGTTGAGCAGGGACGTCGCGCCGCAGTGCCGTGCCTGGCGTGCCATCGCGGGCATCCGATGCGCGGGGACGACCCATCCGCGCGATTCCGCGCGCAGGGCCCCGTGGCATTCTATTCGCGGCCCGAGCAGATGTACTTTGAACCCTGGCAGCTGTCGCTTCAGAAAATCATGAAGGATGGGGTACCTGTCGCGCAGTCGGAGGATCCTCGCCGTCGCCTCTGCCAGCAGTGCCATGCCGCGGATGCGTTTGCGCAGGCGGGTTCATCCGATGACCGAACGCCCACGGGCGTCCATGCGGGGCTCTCCTGTGTGTCGTGCCACGGCGCTCACTGTGCCGATCCCCGCAAGTCGTGCGGAACGTGCCACGCGAAGTGCGTCTGGCCCGTGGGCGTGGAGTCGCCTATTCACAATCGTCCCAAATCCATTTCGAAAGGAAAAAAATGAGCAAGCCAATCAACATCGTAGTGTGCGGGTCACTAGTGCCGGATCCGCTTCAGACGCTTGAACCGGTTCAGACTCCGCAGGGGCCTGGCCTGAAGAATGAGCAGATGCTTCCAAGCGTGCTCGACCCATGGGCGGCCTGCGCCCTCTATGAGGCGGCGAACCTCGCGAAGCAGCGGACTGGTTCGAAGGTCTACCTGGTCGCGCTCGGGCCGAAGGCGAAGCTGCAACAGCTGATGATGACGGTCGCGCAGAAGGCGCCGTTCACGCTCGTGGCGGTGAATGCGCCGGCGGGCGGGTTCACGGATGCGAAGGAGACGGCAGCCGAGCTCGCGAAGGCGATCAAGACGATTCCCGGACTCGACCTGGCGTCGACGCTCCTCTTCGGCGGCTGCGCGAGCGCGTCCCGCGATGCGGGCGTGACGCTGCAGTTCGTGGCCGAAACGCTCGGTATCACCGAGTCCTTTACGGCCGTCGACGAACTCAAGCTCGCGGATGATGACTCCTTCACGGTGCTTGAACGAATCGAGGGCGGACAGTACCTCTCGTCCACCTGTGCGGGCTTCCCCGCAGCGGTTGGCTGGGCGACGGGCAATCTGCCCGAGCCGCCGAACAATCCGCAGGTGGGCATGATGAACATGCGCGGCGTGATGCCGGCTCTCATGAAGGCTGCGGTGGCGAACGTCGGCGTGGGCGGCATCGCCTATGAGAAGACCGAGGTGCCGAGCGCGAAGCGCGACACCGTGGTGAAGAAGGACATGTCCGCCGAGGACATCGCCAAGGAACTCGTGGACTGGATCAAGGCGTGAGGATTTGAAAATGACGATCAAGGCTTTTATGGTTGAAGGCAACGGGGCGTTCGCGCAGGACGTGCCCGCGTTCGCCGAGGCGGTCAAGGGCTCGGGCGCGGATCTGATTCTCGTGCCGGGCAATTCGCGTGCGAAGCGGTCGATGCCGGCCGCGGCGCTCCGTGCGGGCGCGGAGATCGACACGAACGTCGTCGACGTCGTGATCGACGGCGACAAGGCGACGGTTCAGCGCTGGGCGTACCGGCAGCGCATCCTCACGACGTTCACCCGTGCGGCGAAGCCGTGGGTCGTTGTGACGGACCCCTCGCTCTTCGGCGAGATCTGCGCGAAGCTGGGCGCCACCCCGGAGGCACTTGCCCCCGCCGCCGCCCAGACCTCTCGCACGACGGTGAATGGCGTTGTCGCCGCGGGCAACGGCGGCGCGTCGACGATCAAGCCGGACGCGAAGCTGCTCTTCGTGGCGGGCGCGGGTTGGACGAAGAAGCAGGCCGATGGCGCGACGCATCTCGAGGATGCCGCGGCCACGATCACGGGATTCATTTCCAAGGCCGGCGCATCGCTCGGTTCTTCCAAGTCGCTCGTCGACATGCCGGAGGCCGCCGCCGCGTTCTCGTTCATGAGCCATATGAACCAGGTGGGCCAGACCGGTTCCACGCCGCGCCACGCGAAGGGCCTCTCGACCTGCTGCCACGGCGAGGAGCCGCATGTGGTCGGCTGGCGCTTCGTCAACGAGCGCCGCGCCGTCAACCTGGACGCGAACTGTGGCTGGGCCCAGGGCAAGGCGGACGTCCTCTACGTCGCAGATGCCTTCGAGGTGATGAAGAAGGTCAACGAGCTTCTCGGTTGAAAGACGAAGCCTTCAACCCGAAATCTAGAACAACCGATTCGATGAAGAATTCGATCGCCAGATTTCTCTCGCACGACGCGGGACCGGTTGCGCAGTTTGTCAAGTACGGCGTGATTGGTGTTGCGTCGACCTGCGTGCAGACGGGCATCTTCTATATGCTCGCCGCATGCTGGCTGAGATGTTTGACTTCGGACGACTGGGCTGTAAAGCTGCTCGGCTTTCCCGCCGCGACGTTCACGGGCGAGGAGGCCTGGTATGCGGCCCGGGGAACGCTCGCGGCCGTAGACACCGCCGTGGGTTTCGTCCTTGCGAACATCTTCTGCTGGCTGATGAACCGTTGGTTTGTGTTCAAGCCCGGGAGATACCGCTGGTACGTCGAGTTCGGCATGTTCTTCGGCACGGCGACGATTGCCACTGCGATCGCGCTGGGTGTGATGAAGGTGTTGATCGATGGTTTTGGACTGATGACGACCCTGGCGGTCGTGGTTGAGGTGGTGGTCTCGTTCCTGGTGAACTTCTTCGTGCGTAAGTTCGTGATTTTCAAGGGTTGACCTCGAATCATGGACGGACAGGTCGTTTTATGGTTCAGATTTAAAAAAGGAGAAATGATATGAAGACGTTGATGATTTCGATGTGCGCGGCCCTCACGGCCTGCATGTGCGTGGCGCAGGACGCGCCGAAACCCGCAGAGACGGCCAAATCGGCTGAAGCCGCGGCCAAGCCCGCCGTCCCTGTCCGCAAGCACGCTCGCCGCATGCCGGGTGACCGTGTCCTGCGTGGACCGATGATGCGCGGCAAGGTGATTCCGTTTGGAAAGCTCAAGGACGGCACGCCAGTGAAGATCTATCGCCTGCAGGGCGCCGGCGGTCTCATCCTCGATATCTCCGACTACGGTGGCCGCCTGGTGCGTTGCTATGCGCCGGACAAGTTCGGAAACCTTGCGGACGTCACGCTGGGCTGGAACACGCCGGGCGAATACGAGACGCTGGGGTTCTCGATGGGCACGCTGATCGGGCGCTTCGGCAATCGCATCGCCGACGGCAAGTTCAAGATCGACGACAAGGAGTACCAGCTGCCGATCAACGAGGAGAAGGCCGCCCGTCACTGCAATCTGCATGGTGGCCCCGAGGGTTGGGACAAGAAGGTGTGGCAGGCGCGTCCGCTCAACCGCGGCCCGATCCAGGGACTTGAACTCACCTACGTCTCAAAGGACGGTGAGATGGGCTTCCCTGGCACGGTGACGTGCAAGGTTCGGTACATGGTGCGTCCGGACAACGTCTGGTCGATCGACTACGAGGCCACGACGGACAAGCCCACGATTCTCAATCTCACGCACCACTCCTACTGGAACCTGGCGGGCGAGTCGAGCGGCAACGTGCTCAACCAGGAGCTCCAGATCTTCGCCGACCAGTATACGCAGACGACGGCGGGTTTGATCCCGACGGTCAACGCGCCGGTCAAGGGCACGGGCTTCGACTTCACGGAGCTGCGCCCGATTGGCGCCAAGGCCGACTGGATGAAGGCGGAGAAGGCGCTCGCGCCGATGGACAACTGGTACGACCACAACTTCGTGCTGCGCGGCAAGACCGGCGTGCTGAAGCCCGCCTGCAAGATGCGTGATCCCGTCTCCGGTCGTACGATGGAGATCTGGACGACCGAGCCCGGCATGCAGATGTACGGTGCGCAGAACATGACGGACAAGGTCCCTGCGAAGGCCGCGGGCAAGAACCTCTGTCAGTTCGCCGGTGTGGCGCTCGAGACGCAGCACTTCCCGGATTCTCCGAACCATCCTGACTTCCCGTCCACGGTCCTCCGTCCGGGCGAGACGTTCAGGTCTCACACCGAGTATCGCTTCAGCGTCTCGAAGTAAGGCGAATATGCACGTCGTTGTCTGCGTCAAACAGGTTCCGGACACCACGAACGTCCGGATCAACCCCAAGACCAACACCCTCATGCGCGAGGGTGTCGAGTCCATCGTCAATCCGTTCGATGAGTACGCCCTCGAGGAGGGGTTGCGCCTGAAGGACAGACTGGGCGCTCGGGTCACTGTGGTCACGATGGGTCCGCCCCAGGCGGCCGTCGTGCTCCGCGAGGCCCTCGCGCGCGGCGCGGACGACGCGGTACTTGTTTCGTCCCGCGCCTTCGGTGGTGCGGACACGCTGGCGACGTCATATACGCTTTCGCAGGCCATCAAGAAGGCCTGTGATGGCGTGACGCCCGACCTGGTGCTCTTTGGCAAGCAGGCAATCGACGGCGACACGGCCCAGGTGGGCCCCGGTGTCTCCGAGTTCCTGCAGGTGCCGTTGCTGACATACCTCAGGGACCTTGAGACGAAGGATGGCAAGTCTTTCCGCGCCAGGACGGTGATGGACGACGGAGAACACGTCATCGAAGGAACTTTCCCCTGCGTGATGACGGTGCTGAAGGAGGCTTCGACGCCCCGCTATGCGCCGCTTGCCGGTTGGATGAAGGCTGCGAAAGCCGACATCACCGTCATGGACGAGAAGACGATTGCCGCTGACCCGATCCGCATCGGGCTCAAGGGATCTCCCACGAAGGTGGTTACGATCTTCCCACCTCCCACGAAGGGGGGAGGCGAGAAGGTGGACGCGCGCGGCGATGCCGCGATGGGCGCAAAGACGATTGTGGACTTCCTCGCGAAGAAAGGGCTGGTGAAGTGATGGCGGACGCACCGATTTTCATCGACCCCAAGCTCTGCAAGGGTTGCGGCAAATGCGTGAAGGGCTGCGGGTTCGGGGCTCTGAAGATGGTCGACGCTCCTGGCGTCAACAAGCCCGGCAAGCTCGCGGAAGTCGATCCCAGCGCCTGCAAGGCCTGCAGCGCCTGCGTGAAGGGATGTCCTTTCAAGGCGATCAGCGAGGTCAGGCAGCAGATCTACGGCACGGCCGACATCGATCAGTTCAAGGACATCTGGGTCTTCGCCGAACAGAACCACGGCGAGGTCGCGGAGGTCGCCTATGAACTGCTTTCGAAGGGACTGGAGCTAAAGGCCCAGCGCGGTGCCGGCGCGAAGCTCTGCGCGATTGTACTCGGAAGCGGACTTCCCGCCGCCGTCGAGCAGTCGCTTATCGCCGCGGGCGCGGACGTCGTCTACAAGGTGGACGACCCGACACTCGCCGACTACGAGGCGAACGTCTACGTGGACGCCGTGAGCCAGCTCATCGAGAAGCGGAAGCCCGAGGTCATCCTCGCCGGCGCGACGGCCATCGGCCGTGCGTTCTTCGCGCGCGTCGCCGTCAAGGTCCGCACAGGTCTCACGGCTGACTGTACGATGTTGAAGGTCGAGGAGACGAAGAACAAGGACACTGGGGCTCTGCAGATGCTCCTGCATCAGACGCGTCCGGCCTTCGGCGGCAACATCATGGCCACCATCATGACGCCGAACCACCGTCCGCAGATGGCGACGGTGCGGCCGAAGGTCTTCAAGAAGGCTCCGCCCGATTCGAAGCGGAAGGGCACGGTGCTCCTGGAGGCGCTCAAGCTCATCGCGCCGCAGACGAAGCTCGTCCAGGTGGTGAAGGACGTGGATGCGATCGACATCGCTGCGCACGATGTTTTGATTTCCGGCGGACGCGGACTCAAGAAGGAGGAGAACTTCAAGCTTCTCTTCCGTCTTGCCGAACTGCTTGGCGGCGAGGTCGCATGCTCCCGCGCCTGTGTCGACGCGGGCTGGTGCAAGGTCTCCCGCCAGGTCGGGCAGACAGGCAAGACCGTGGCCCCGAAGTTGTACCTCTGCTTCGGCATCTCCGGCGCCATCCAGCATCTGGAGGGTATCCGCGGCGCGGATACGATCATCGCCGTCAACTCGGATCCCAACGCGCCGATCTTCGGTGTCGCCGACCTCGGTATCGTCGGCGACCTCTTCGAGATTCTTCCCGCGTTGATCAAGGAGCTTGAGAAATGATTGAGACAGATATCCTGATCGTGGGTGCGGGTCCGGCCGGACTCGCGACAGCCATCGCCCTGCTGCGTAAGGCGAAGGGGAACAAGCCTCGTGTCGTTGTACTCGACAAGGGCCGTTCCCCTGGTTCGCACGTGCTCTCCGGCGCCATCGTCGACCCGAGCGGACTCAGGGCCCTGCTGACGGATGAGGAAATCTCCCAGATGCCCTGCGAGGCGAAGGTGTGCAAGGAGTCCTTCCGCTGCAACTTCACGAGAGGGCTCTCGTTGCCGATTCCGTGGGTGCCGCCGATGATGAGTTCCAAGGGCTATCCCGTCGTTTCGCTCACGAAGGTGACCGCTTGGCTCTGCCAGATTGCGCAGAAGGCCGGTGCGGAGGTCTATACGGGCTATGCCGTAACCGCCCTCGTCGAGGAAAAAGGACAGATCGTCGGCGCGCGGACGGGCGAGAAGGGCCTCGACAAGAACGGCCAGAAGAAGTCCAACTATCTGGCCTCCGAGGAGATCCGCGCAAAGACCGTGGTCCTGGCCGAGGGGGGCTGCGGCATCCTCACGGAGAAGCTCATCGCCGAGAAGAAGCTCGAAGGGGTGCGTCCACAGACCTATGCGATCGGCATCAAAGAGCTAATCGAGGTCCCGGCGGGCACGCAGACCGCCGGTGAGGTGATGCACACCTTTGGCTGGCCGGCGGACTTCAACACCTATGGTGGTGGATTCGTCTACCATGTCTCCGAAACGCAGGTGATGGTTGGCTACGCCTACGGACTCGACTACGCGCGGGCGGAGATCGACCCGTTCCGCCTGTTCCGTCGGTTCAAGGCGTCAAGTGCGGTTGCTCCGCACATCAAGGGCGGCAAGACCGTGGCCTATGGCGCGAAGGTCATCCCCGAGGGCGGATTCTTCGCCGTGCCGAAGCCGTATGCTCCTGGCTGCCTGATCGTCGGCGACGGTGCTGGGTTGCTGGACTCGTTGCGCATCAAGGGCGTGCACATCGCACTCCAAAGTGGCATTGCCGCAGCGGAGGCGATCCTGGAAGGCCTCACGCAGAGTCGCGGAGACGCGGAGATTGGCGAAGATTATCTCAGAAGGCTCCAGGCGACTTCCGGGTGGAAGGAGATGGAGCGCGTGCGCAATGTCCGTGCGTCGTTCTCCTTCGGCATGCCGTATGGCGTGATGGCGGCGGGCCTCGCGTGGATGACGTTCGGAAAATTCCCGAATTTCCGCGTGCCAGGCTGCGACGAGGGGGATGCGACGACGTTGCGCCCGCTCGACCGTGCGAAGCTTGCGCAGGAGTTCGCGGACGATGTCGAGTCCTCGCCGTGCCAGCCGGACCGTCTCACGGACGTCTTCATGTCCGGAACGATCCACGAAGAGGACCAGACTTGCCATCTGAAGATCAAGGATGCTGCGAAGTGTGCCGAATGCGAGGTGAAGTTCGGTTCGCCGTGCACGCGGTTCTGTCCCGCCGAGGCCTATCGCCGCGACGAGGCGGAGGGTGGAAGGCTGCAGATCGACTTCTCCAACTGCCTCCACTGCAAGACCTGTCGCATCAAGTGCCCCTATGGCAATGTCGACTGGACGTTCCCGCAGGGCGGCGACGGCCCCCGCTACACCCGCATGTGATGTGGCGGTGAATTGTCATACCCGCAGGTCTTTGCTATAATGGCCGAAATTTCCAGACAATAAGGAAGACAGATGGAACTCAATCGCCGTAACTTCATGAAGGGCGCCGCCGTGGCGTCCACGTTCCTGCCGAGCTTCAACATTCTGCATGCCGACGACATCACGATCGGTCCCAAGGACGACACGATCAACGTGGCGCTGATTGGCTTTGGCGCCGAGGGCAAGGTGCTCTCCGCTTCGCTCGTTCGTATCCCCGGCGTGCGCGTGCGTGCCGTCTGCGACATCTGGAAGTTTGAACAGCAGCGCGCAAAGGCCTTCTTCAAGGGCTACGGTCACGACGTGAAGACGTACGAAGACTACCGTGAGATGCTTGAGAAGGAAGACAAGAACATCGACGCGGTCGTCGTGGCGACGCCGGACTGGATGCACTGCGAGCACACGAGCGCCTGTCTGCGCGCCGGCAAGCACGTCTACTGCGAGAAGGAGATGTCCAACCGCCTCGAGCTCGCGGCCGAGATGTGCCGCGTGCAGCAGGAGACGGGCAAGCTGCTCCAGATCGGCCACCAGCGCCGTTCGAATCCGCGCTACCGCCACTGCTTCGAGACGGTCGTCCCCAACATGCTCGGTCGCATCACGACCGCGTATGCGCAGTGGAACCGTTCCCTCGCGCCGTTCTTCACCTACAAGAAGCCGCCGAAGCAGTCCGTGCTCGACAAGTACGGCTACACGAACCCCGAGCAGTTCCACAACTGGCGCTGGTTCTACAAGTACGGCGGTGGCTCGATGGTGGACCTCGGTTCGCACCAGATCGACCTCTTCATCTGGGCCTGGGGCGTGCCTCCGAGCTCCGTGACGGCGATCGGCGGCAAGGACGCGTTCTCGCCGCGCCGCCAGGCCTATGACCGCGTGATGTGCCTCTATGAGTTCCAGATGCCGGATGGTACCAAGAACGAGGCCTACTACCAGGTGATCTCCTCCAACGCCCGCGGCGGCTTCTACGAGCAGTTCATGGGCACGCACGCGTCGCTCACGATCGCCGAGATCTCCGCGCGCGGCAACACCGTGCAGCGCGAGCTCCGCGGCGGTGGTTGGACCGACCAGGAATGGCAGGCCTTCGTCGACAAGGGTTGGATTCTTCCCGGCGCCGATGACAAGATTAAGAAGGAAGTCTCGAAGAACGTGGAAGTCGACACCCGCATCTCCGCGCTCGCGAACGGCAATCCGCTGCCGATCGAGCTGAACAAGCCCGCGCACATGCCGCACCTCGAGAACTTCTTCGCGGCGTGCCGTCACGGCGAGAAGCTCAACTGTCCGGCCGAGCTTGCGTACGAGAGCGCTGTCGCGGTGCTCGCGGCGAACGTCTCCGCCGATTCGCGCAAGACGCATTACTTCAAGCCCGAGGACTTCAAGGTCCCGCCGCGTCCCTCGGCTTCGGTGCCCGCGGCTCCCGAGAAGAAGGCCTGATCGGCTATTCCTCCAGCATCACGCGGAATCCGACGTCGAAGACCTTCTGCCAGGGAAGGTAATGGAGCTTGAAGGAGCTCGTGGCGTCGCGGGGACGCGAGGCGAAGGACCCTCCACGCACGACGGCTTTGCCGCCGTGCGTCGTCTTTGTCCATTCGGCTGCGTTGCCGTGCATGTCGTAGAGCCCCCAGCGGTTGCAGTTCGTGCGGCCGACGAAGTTGAGCGAAAACCAGTCGTCCTCGAAGCGTTCCTCGTGGAGGGGGTAGTTGAGCTCGGGCGGGTAGGGACGACGCGTCTGGATACAGGCGGCGGCGTCCCAGGTTGAATAGATGAAGCGTGCGTTGCGGTCCGCGAAGTTGGCGAACTTTGAGAAATCGTCATCGAGTCCGCCCCACGGGAATGGCGTATCCGTGCCTGCGCGCGCGGCCCATTCCCACTGCTCCTCGGAGGGGAGCGAGGCTTTCACTCCGCAGGTCTTTGAGAGCCAGGCACAGAAGGCGTCCGCTTCGTTGCGCGAGACACGCACGACAGGCTGGCGGCGGTGATTGCCGATATGGCCGGGCATGACCTGGTCGAAACCGTACTGGTCCTGTGCACGCGAGTCGTGTGTGGGATCGAAGGCGTGGTACTGCGCGTTGTCCACCTCCATCTCCGAGAGCCAGAAGGGACGGTCTATGGTGACGACGCGCGTTGCCTCGTCCGGGCATCCATTCGTCGAGCCCATCACGAACATCCCGGCGGGAATGCGACGGAAGGTCATGTGGTTGCCGGCGTCGAGAATGAGTGTGCGGGTGGTGACGGGGGCGATTTCGTGGATGGCGCCGAGCTGGGCGTCGGCGGCTTCAAGAGGGGAGAGGGGCCAGTGGGGAATTGTGGAATTGGGAGATTGTGTGCTTGAGGGATTGTTTGGTTCGGGGATTGGGGGGACTTTGGGGAGGGGGCCGCGGGAGGCGACGAGTGCGGCGTAGCGGTCGTAGTCGGCCTCGGGGTCGTCATTGATGGAGGCGTATTCGAGATTGAGGGATTTACGGCGGTCCACCTGGTTTGTGCAGCCGACGATGAAGCTGTCGGTCTTGAAGGCCGTTGGCCCCCACTTGCCGCGGAAGGGGGCGTTGAGGTCGATCCAGGTGAAGAGCTGCCGCCAGCCGGTCTCGGAGAGGCGGGCGCCGTGGTGTCCTTTCCGCAGCATCTGCACGAGTGGCGATGTCGAGGCGTGGAACTCGAGCGGATTGAGAACCTGGAGTTCCGACTCGGCACCTCCGCGGCGGATGTAGGGGTGCAGGAAGCGGTAGGCGGATTCGGGAGTGGACAGGTTGAAGGTTGAATGTTGAAGGGTGGAAGAAGACTGGTGGCAGGAGGCGCAGGAGGCGACAAGGTGTGGATGGAGTTCGGTGGCGAATCCCCAGGGACGCGGACCGTCGGCGTCGGGGGGGATGATCTTCTGAATGGGGCGCTTGTCGGCGAGGCGGCGTCCCGTGGCGACGGACGTGCGGTTGTCCTCGTGGCAGCCTGTGCAGGAGACGCGTTCACCTGGCATGCCGACGGTCCATGAGCGCATCAGCTGGACGGCGGCGCCGTCCGCGTCTAGGGGCTGGAAGGAGACGGGGGTGTTCGCCGGCATCTCGAAGCAGACGGAACCATCGGATTCAACCTCGACCGTGCCGAGCACGCGTTTCACATCCCAGCCGGCCTCGGCGCGGTCGAGGCCCATGGAGACGTGTCCGCCCGTGCGATGGTAGCAGAAGTGGTAGGCGAAGACGCGGAGCTTCTTGACCGTGCCGCGCGGCACGTCGGCGAGGCCGGGACCTTCGTAGATGTCGGCGATGTGGACCGTGCAAGTGCGTGCGCCCTTGACGCGGCGGTCGGGGATGACGGGGGGACGCGTGCGGGGGGCCAGGAGAATCGGCTCGAAGAGGGCGCCGTCGTCCGCCTCGGCGATGAGGACCATGTTGTCGAAGGTGTCGACAAGGTAGATGCCGAAACGACCTTCCTCGCTTGTCTTGGCGCTCGCGAGGAAATAGTTTCCGCCAAGCGGCCAGGGATGGGCGAAGTAGGGTTTACCGCGTGCGAACTGGTTGTCCACCTGCAGGTCGGCGATGTCGCCCTCGACGGGCTTGCCGCGGCCGGGAAATTCGTGGATGAAGCCGGTCTGGTTGGCGGGAAGTGTCTGCGTGGGGAGGCGGAAGGTGTGGAGAGGTGGCCCCCACGTGCGGTCTGGCGGGTCGTAGATGACGGGATATTTCCGTGCGAGCGTGGGATCGAGCAGGAGCATGCGGCCATGTTCGGCACGGCCGTGGTGACCACCGGCCATCATCACGAGGCGGTGCGGATCGCCGGGGATGGAACGCGTGCCGCAGAAGAAGGTGGGGAAGTAGGAGCCGCTGCCGTAGAGCGCGAGTTGTCCGACGCCGTCGGGATTCATCGTCATGAGCTCGCGCGAGAAGTAGTGCTGGAGATCGGAGTACTCCCAGCGGGTGTAGCAGACGCGTCCGTCATTGAGGACGGTGGGGGTGTAGTCGGAGTCCTGCTCAAAGGTGAGCTGGATGGCCTCGCCTGTCTTGCGGTCCATACGGTAGAGCACGCACATGGGGAAATTACCGTCCTCGCAGGGGAGGAACTGATAGGCGCCCGTGCCGAGGAGGATGATCTGGTCGCGATTCGGCAGGTAGCAGGCGTCCCACCACTGGACGTCGAGGTGTTTGGCGGGTGAGACGAGGACGGGAGATTGGGTCCTGTCCACTGAAATTTTCTCACCCCCCTCAACCTTGATTTCATAGACGCCGAGGAGGTTGTTGGTGCCGCGGGAGGAGGTGAAGAGGATGCGCGAAGCGTCGAAGTCGAGGTCGAGGTCGCGGACGATCGACGTGTCCCTGGGTTGGTAAAGGGAGGTGAAGGAGGGGGTGCCGCGCAGATCGGAGATCACGGTGATGTCGTTCGTGAAGCCGGTGCGGTTGAGGTCCATGTGGTTGTGGGCGTTAAGGCCGAGCAGCCCCAGTTTGCGGGAAAGTCCGCGCTTGGTGTAGGGATAGTCGGAGCCTCCGGGCTTCTCGGCCTTTGGCCAGATGGGATTTTCAAGGCGGCGGCGCACGCAGAGGATGCGGTCGCAGTCAAGGCGGTGATTGGCGAGCAGGGCACGACGGAACCCCTGGACGAGGGCGACGGCCTCGGCGCGACCTTCTTCGTTGGTGGGATTGAGATGGTCGAGCACCCAAGTCCTCTTCGCGGCCAGCGCTTCCACGGCGGCGCGGTGTCTGGGAGCGTCGTACGACGGGTCTTGCGCAAGATCATCGACGGCCAACCGCGCGGCAACCGAGTTGAAGCGCTGTGCGTCCTCGCGGAGGCGCTGGAGGTCATTCGCCGAAAGAGTCTCGGCACAGACCAGATGACAGGCCAGTAGGAGGCCAAAAAGGAATACGGGTCTCATACGGGCAGTATAGCAAAATGGCGGCGTTGGGTGTTGCACATTGAATGGTGGTCCGCACGATGGGGGAAGTTATGGTATAATGCGCATCTAGGCGATTTATCCTTTATCACATTACTACAAGGAGTCTGGTGATGACGAAGAACCTGGTGGCCGCGCTGGCGGCCTTGGGCGCGGGATCCGTGCTCGCGGCGGGGAGCTCCCTCGATTGCATCGGCAACGTGACGTTGAAGGGCCGGATGGGCGATCAGCTCGACATGATGATCCGGCAGCATGTGATTGGCACGGACATCGACTACATCACCGCGCCGTTCCAGGAGAAGACGGAACGCCACGGCTGGTGGCAGACGGAGTTTTGGGGCAAGTACATGCACTCCGCGGTGCCGTACCTCAAGTACACGGGGTCGGCGAAGCTCAAGGCGTCCATCGACCGCGGCATCGAGCGCATGCTCGCCTCGCAGGAGCCGAATGGCTACATCGGCAACTATCCGGACGAGCTTCGCTGCGGTGAGGGCTGGGACGTGTGGGGCATGAAGTACACGATGATGGGGCTTCTGCACTACTACGACGACACGAAGAACCAGAAGGTGCTCGATGCCTGCCGCCGCGTGTGCGACTATGTGATCGACCAGATCGGCCCGAACGGCAAGCGTGGTCGGGAGCTCTGGCAGACCGGCAACTGGAGCGGCTACGCGAGTTCGTCCATCCTTGAGCCCGTGATGTGGCTCTACAATCGCACGAACGACAAGAAATACCTCGATTTCGCGACATTCCTCGTGAAGGGCATGACCGAGCCCGAGTCGGGGCCGCGCCTTCTCGACCTCGCCCTCAAGGGAATCTCCGTGGCGGACCGCAATGGCTACGGCAACAAGGCCGAGACGCACGGCGGCTACGTGATGAAGCACAACCGCTGGAAGTCCTATGAGATGATGAGCTGCTACCAGGGGCTCATCGAATACTACGAGGTGACGGGACGCAAGGAGCTCCTCGACGCTGCGATTGCGACGGGCAACCAGATCATCGCGGATGAGATCAACCTCGCCGGCGGCTGCGCCTGCTCCGAGGCCTGGTTCCACGGTGCGAAGAAGCAGCATCTCCCCTATGTGCGTCTGCAGGAGACCTGCGTGACGACCACGTGGATGCGCTTCTGCGAAAAGCTGCTCGACATCACGGGCGAGACGAAGTGGGCCGACCAGCTCGAGCGTACCTTCTACAACGCCTACCTGGGCGCGATGAAGGCTGACGGCAGCGAGTTCGCGGGCTACACGCCGCTCTCCGGTAACCGCTACCATGGGCAGCATCACTGCTTCATGCACACGGACTGCTGCACGGCGAACGGTCCGCGCGGCTTCCTCTGTTTCCTCAAGGAACTCTTCCGGACGAAGGGCAATGAGGCCGTGTTCAACTTCTATTCCTCCGCGCTCGTGAAGGGCGAGCTCGCGAATGGCAAGAAGGTCGCGTTCGACATGTACTCGCTTTATCCGCGTGGCGACTTCGCGCGCGTCGTGAGCCACACTGAGGGCTGCGGCAAAGTGCCGCTCAAGTTCCGCATTCCCGAATGGGCGGGCGCGGGCACGACGGTCAAGCTGAACGGCAAGGCGCTTCCAGGCGTAAAGGCTGGCTCGTATTTCACGGTCGACCATGAATGGATCCTTGGTGACGTCGTCGAAGTCCGCTTCGACATGCCCGTTGTGGCGCACACGATCGCGGCGGGACCCGTCTCCGTGCCTGGTGCGTTTGCGGGCAAGGATGCCAAGCCGTCAGTCAGACCGCATTTTGTGGCCTTCACCCGCGGCCCCGTGCTGCTCGCGCGTGACAACCGCCTTGATTCCGGCGACCAAATGCAGCCGTTCCGCAATGGCATTCGTGACGGTCAGGTCATGCAGGGTTTCTCGGCTGTTCGTTCGCCGGCCGACACTATCTGGATGGCGTTCAATGCCGTGCTGGCGATCGGCAGCCACAGCGAGAACCCCGAGGGACGCTACCCCGAAGCGGTGGTCTTCTGTGACTACGCGAGCGCCGGCAACACCTGGGAGCGCGATAACTACTATCGCACCTGGTTCCCGATCGAGTGGGGTCCGACGGAATAATCCGACGCCATGAAGAAGCCGAAACTCGGACTGTTCGGAAAGATCCTGATCGCCATCGTCGGCGGCATTGCACTTGGGTGGTTGCTCGGTCACCCCTGCGCACCGTGCGCATGGGGTCTGAAGGGCGTGAACGCCTTCAGCGACATCTTCGGTCAGATCCTCAAGTTCATCGTTCCGCTGCTCATTCTCGGGCTCGTGACGCCGGCCATTGCGGAGATGGGGGGCGGTGCAGGGAAGATGCTGCTGGCGGTGGTGGCGATCGCCTACGGTTCGACGGTCTTCGCGGGGTACCTCGCCTACTTTGGCAGCGCCGCCGTGTTTCCTCGGCTTCTGGACGCGGCACTGCCGAATCTGGACAAGATCGCGAAGGCGAAGCCGCTCCTCGAGATCCCGCCCATGATGCCGGTGATGACGGCGCTTGTGCTCTCGTTCCTGCTGGGGCTGGGCATCGTCTTCACGAAGGCGGAGACGATGGGTCGCTTCTTCAACGAACTGCGCACGATCATCTCGAAGACGATCGAGAAGGCGATTCTCCCCCTGCTGCCATTCTACATTATGGCGATGATCGCGAAGATGGCCGCATCGGGACATCTCGCGGCCTTTGGCATGATTGCGATCAAGATCATCGCCATGAGCATCGTGCTCACGGTGCTGCTCCTCCTGCTGCAGTATGGAACGGCCTGTCTGGTCGCACGCCGCAATCTGTTCCGGGTGTTCTGGAACATGTTGCCGGCCTACTTCACGGCGCTCACGATCTGTTCGTCGGCAGCGACGATTCCGGTGACGATGCGCTGCGTGCGCAGAAACGGGGTAAGCGAGGATACGACGGCCTTCGTGGTGCCGCTCTGCGCGACGATCCACCTCGCGGGGTCGATGGTGAAGGTCGTCTCCTGCGCCGTGGCCTTCATGGTGCTCGCGAACCGTCCGCTGGACGTGGGGCTCTTCTCGACCTTCATTTTCATGATGGCGGTCACCGCAATCGCGGCTCCCGGTGTCGCGGGAGGGGTGATTACGAGCTCGCAGGGACTCCTCCTCTCCGTGCTGGCGTTCTCATCAGAAGAGGTTGGATTGTTGACGACGATCTACCTTGCGATGGATGGCCTCGGCACGGCCTGCAATGTCACCGGCGATGGAGCCATTGCACTCGTGGCCGACCGTTTCTTTGGCCTGGGGGAAGACAATCCGTTGGACGCATCACCGAATAAAAGGTAGAATATCCGTTTGATTTCACGAAGAAAGAGGATGTGCATATGAATACTCGATTTGTCGCATTTGCGCTTGCGCTTCCAGCGCTGGCCGCGTTCGCCGCGACGCCCGAAGAGACCGCTGCCGCCCGTGCCTCCAAAGAGCAGCTCGCGTGGTTCACTCCAGCAGCCGCCCGTCGTGCGATGGCCGACCTGAAGACGAATTCGAAGTATGACTACGCGAAGCACAATGCCGCCGTCGAGGCGCTTATTGCGAAGCTGGACTTCGCGAAGACGGCGCTTGAGAAGGGGACGGACGCGGAGAAGTCCGAGGCGGTGAAGCTCGTCGAAGGGTACCGCGCCGCCATGCTCGCGAACCCGATTCTCGATTTCGACAAGATCCTCTGCGTCCACCGCAAGATCAACGGCGCACGTGGGGCCTTCGGCGGGCGTGGCAGCGGCATGACCGGACTCAACGCCGAGAACCACATGGTGGCCCCCCGTACGGGTTTCGAGAACGAGATTGGCGTGCTGAGCGATCTGCGCGGCAAGCCCAAGTTCACGCCGCTCTACAAGCCGGCGGACAAGACCTCGATCGTGCGTGACATCGATCTTGACTTCGACGCCTCGCGCATCCTCTTCACGGGTTACAAGGGGACGAACAACCTCTTCGGAGTCTATGAAGTCTCCGCGGACTTCTCGAAGCTGGCGAAGGATATGCCCTATCAGGAGCCGAAGCTCGTTTCTCCCGAAGACGGAAAGTACGATATCCAGTGGTGGGACGCCTGCTATCTGCCGAACAAGGACCAGGTCGTGATGCTCGGCACGGCGGCCTACCAGTTCCTCCCCTGCGAGGACGGCAACATGCCGATGGCCGTCGCCTATCGTATCGACCGCAAGACCGGAGAGGTTCGCCAGCTCACGTACGAGCAGGACTCCGACTACACGCCCACGGTCACGCACGACGGACGCATCCTCTATACGCGTTGGGAATACTCTGACCAGCCCCACTACTGGTCGCGCGTCTTGATGACGATGAATCCCGATGGCATTGGCCAGCTTTCCGTGTGGGGTTCCAATTCCTTCGTGCCGACCTTCTTCTACAGCGCGCGCACGATTCCGGGCGATCCCCACAAAATCACGATGATCGGCGGTGGCCACCACGACCGCGCCGAGGTCGGCCGCTTCTTCATGCTCGACCCGACGCTTGCGCGCGCCTATCCGTTCAAGTACGATCCGCCGGATCGCGACTGGGGCCCGGCCAAGCATACGTTGCGTATCCCCACGCAGGTCTTCCCGAAGGAGAAGACGGGCATGGTGCACGAGTTCCCCGGGTTCGGCAAAGATGTCGAGGGCGACATGGCTGATCCGTACACAATGAACCAGTTCGCGCGTGGCAAGCCCTACTTCCTGCATCCGTACCCGCTGAGCGAAAAGTACCACCTCGCGGGCGTGAAGTCCGCGCCGGACGCGCTGATCGGCCTCTATCTCGTTGATATCTTCGACAACGTGGTCCGCATCGCCGAGTGCGAGGACGGGCTCTACTGCGAGGCGATTCCGTTCCAGGCCCGCACGCGTCCGCCGATCATCCCCGACCGCAGCGACCTCTCGAAGAAGACCTGCTCGGTGCACATTGCAGACATCTACAACGGACCGGGGCTCAAGGGCATCCCGCGCGGTACGGTGAAGAAGCTCCGCCTCTTCAGCTACCACTACAACTATCACAAAACGGGCGGTCACTCCTCGACGGGCTGGATCGCGGGCGAGAACGGTTCGCGGACCTACCAGGACCGCGTCGAATCGAGCTGGGACGTGAAGCGTCCGCTCGGCACGGTGGAGATCGAGAAGGACGGCAGCTGCTGCTTCGAGATGCCGTGCAATGTGCCGGTCTCCGTGCAGCCGCTCGACGAAGAGGGACGCGCCGTCCAGCTGATGCGCTCCTGGATCGTCGGCATGCCGGGCGAACGCGTGTCCTGCACGGGCTGCCACGAGGACAACCGTACATCCGTCCAGACGAAGCGGACGATCGCGGATGAAAAGTATTTCAAGGGTCAGATTCAGCAGATCAAGCCGCTGGACGCCGACGGTGTGCGCCCGTGGGGCTTTGCGGCGGAGATGTATCCCGTCGTGCAGAAGCACTGCCTCTCCTGCCACGGCGACCCTGCGAAGGCTCCGGTCGCGAAGTGCGACCAGGGCGGCGCGAAGGAGGTCAAGGTCGACGTCTTCACGAAGTACGAGCTTAGCGGCAAGCGTCTGGTGATGAACACGCCCGAGGCCGCCTACCGCATGCTCCACCCGTACATCCACCGCCCCGGCCCCGAGTCCGAGGAGACGATGTTGCCGCAGATGGACTACCACGCGTCGACGAGTCCGCTCGTGCAGATGCTGAAGAAGGGTCACCACGGTGTACAGATGACGCAGGCCGATTACCTGAAGCTCTACGAGTGGATTGACCTCAACTGCCCGTTTCTCGGCAAGTGGAATCCGCCGTCCTACAAGGGCGAGGGCCCGGACCCGAAGAACCCGAAAAAGCGCGCGGGCTTCATGTGGGCCGATCAGGACGACCAGGTCGCGCGCCGTCTTGAGCTCCAGAAGCGCTATGCGAACGTGCCGGACAATCCTGAGGCGGAGTTCGATCGTTATTACGCACTTGTCACCTCCCGCGTCGTGAAGGCCGTCGCGCCCGCGCCGAAGTTGGCGCCTGCCGTGGCGCCGAAGCTCGAGGGCTGGCCGATGGATGTACTGAAGAGTGCGGACGCGCAACTGGGCGCGATCCACGAAATCGCTCCCGTGACGACGAAGACGCTCGTGCTTGGAAACGGACAGTCCCTTACGTTCCGCCGCATCCCCGCGGGACAGTTCGTGATGGGCAGTGCGACGGGTTACCCCGATGAGCGTCCGCAGGCGGTTGTGACGATCGCGAAGCCGTTCTGGATCTCCGAGATGGAAATCCGCAACGACCAGTACAACGTCTTCGACCCCGAGCACGACTCGCGCTACCAGGATGAGTTCGGCAAGGACCACGTGTTCCCGGGCCATGTCGGCAACCATCGCCGTATGCCGGTGGTGCGCGTGACCTGGAACGAGGCGATGCGCTTCTGCCAGTGGCTCTCGAAGACCTGCGGCGTGAAGGCGAACCTCCCGACCGAGGCGCAGTGGGAGTGGGCCGCGCGCTCCGGCACGGACACGCCGTTCCCGTGGGGCGGACTGGACGACGACTTCTCGAAGTTCGCGAACTTCGCGGACCGCGACACGCGCTTCCAGGTGGTGGGCTTCGACGGTGGCGGCAACATCCGTAACCGCAAGCCGTTCCGCATCGAGCAGAACTACCCGCTGCACGACGAGCGCTTCCTTGACGACTGGTTCAACCTGAACTACGTCGGCCGTGCGAACTGCAACCGCTGGGGCCTCTACGACATGCACGGCAATGCGTCCGAATGGACTCGTTCGGACTACGCGCCGTATCCGTACGTCGACGGTGACGGGCGCAATGATTGCAACGCGAAGACGAAGAAGGTTGTCCGCGGCGGTTCGTATGCGTCGCGTCCGCGTGACGGAACGAGCTCGTACCGCCTTGCGTACGAGACATGGCAGGCGGTCTACGATGTTGGATTCCGTGTGATTCTCGAATGCGAGTGATGACGTCGTGAATCCCCTGTAAAACAAGGGGGAAACGGTGTTTGAGCAGTGAAAAGCGTTTCGGATGCGAGAGCGTCCGAAACGCTTTTTTTCATCCTGTTGATTTTTCTGTTTGCAATCGCGCTTTTTTATCGTATCATATCGACAGATGAGCGGGGTGTGTGCCGTTGTACGGTGCTACCGTGAATCAGCGTAAAAAAAGGACAGACACATGGCTACCAAGGTTGCTGCTAAGAAGGCTCCTGCCAAGA
>JAUNMP010000021.1 GCA_030537465.1 bacterium | reverse complement strand
CTGGAACCTGGAACCTTGAACCCGGAACTTGAAACTTTGGTCCCAGCCCACAGATGATGTCCTTTTGGCGCTGCTTGCCGCTGAGGCCTCTCTCGACGAAGACGGGTTTCCCCGTGGCGGGATCAAGTCCCGTGTAGTACATCGCCGTCGCCGCCGTGAGCGGTGTCGGCGTGAAGATCTGAACCTGTTCGGGACTCAACTTGAGATTCTGCGTGGCGAAGCGGCGCAGCTCGTGCATGTCCTTCTCTGTGCAGCCAGGGTGTGCGGCGATGAAGTAGTAGGTCAGGAACTGTTTCTTCCCCAGACGGCGCGAGGCGTTGTCGAATTGTTCCTTAAACCGCAGCAGCGTCTTCACGCCTGGTTTGCCCATGGCGGCGAGCACGTGGTCGATGACATGTTCGGGAGCGAGCTTGAGTTGTCCCGAAACGTGATGCTTCGCCAGCGTCGTGACGTATTCGCAGCCGTTGCGTCCGTCGGCGGCGATGAGGTCTGGACGAATCCCCGAGGCAACGAAGACGTTCTTCACGCCGGGAAGTTCCCGGATCTTTCGCAGAAGTCCGAGTTGCGGACTGTGGTCGGGCTTGAGCGCGGGGCAGCAGGAAGGGAAAAGGCAGTCCCGTTCGGGACACGCCCCAGCCGTCTTCTTGCGTGGGCAGTCAAAGCCGTACATATTGGCGGTCGGCCCTCCGACGTCCGCGATGGTGCCACGGAACTTCGGATGTTTCGTGAAGCGCGCGACTTCCTCTACAATCGAGCGCGAACTACGGCTCACCACCCGTCGTCCCTGGTGGACGGTGATGGCGCAGAATCGGCAGTTGCCATAGCATCCGCGGTGGGTTGTCACGGAGAAGCGAATGGTGTCCAGTGCCCGGATGGCTCCCTGGGCGCGGATCGCTGGCGGCGCGTCTAGCATATAGGGAATGTCGTGGACGGCATCCAGTTCGTCCTGTTCCAGTGGCGGGGCGGGGGGATTGTGCACGAGCCAGCGCAGATCGACTTTCTGCAGTAGAGTTTTTGCGGTGACGGCGTCCTGGTTCGCGGCGAAGATGCGATGCGCCTTCAGGAATGCTCGCCTGCCCTCGTCCGTCTTCGCGGAGACATCCGCGAAGGATGGGAGTTCTACGCGATCCTCGGAAATGGCGGCGATGTCCTCCGGTTTGCTCGTCATATAGCAGATGCCACGGATGCCATGCCAGTCGGTGCCGTCGCGGAAAGCCTCGGCGAGCTGGACCATCGACAGTTCGCCCATGCCGTAGGAGAGGATGTCGGCCTTCGCGTCGCAGATGACGGGGCGCCGGACTTTGTCGCTCCAGAAGTCGTAGTGGGCCACGCGACGCAGCGAGGCCTCGATGCCGCCGAGGATGATGGGCTTCGCGGGCTTGAACGCGGCGCGTACGGCATTTGCGTAGGCAATCGTCGCGCGGTCGGGGCGGCGGTTGTTCTCGCCTCCGGGGGTGAAATCGTCCTGGCGGCGGCGCTTCCCCGTGGCCGTGTAGTTAGCCACCATCGAGTCCACGCAACCGGCGGAGATGCCCCAGTAGAGTCGCGGCTCCCCAAGTGCTTTGAAGGAGTTGAGGTCGTTCACGTCGGGCTGCGAAAGTATTGCTACGCGAAAACCGTGCTTCGTCAGGACCTGTCCGATGACGGCCGTGCCGGAGTAGGGGGTGTCGACATAGGCGTCGCCCGTGACGAGAATGGCGTCTGCCTGGTTCCAGCCAAGCCTGCGCATCTCGTCTCTGGTGGTGGGAAGAAACATGTGCGGAGATTATACCATCTCCCGTCGGTTCGGGAATATGTTTGTGGTACAATATCTCCGCTATGAGACTTCGTTCAAAAATCTCTCTTGCGGTGCTGCCCGCAGTTATTCTTGGATCCACCTGGGCGGCCTATGACCTCTGGGCGCGGATGCAGGCGCGCGAACGTATCAAGGCCGCTCCGGAGAGAGTGGAGGAGGAAGATGATCCGGATGATGCCTGCTACATGGGGTGGCACTATAATCGGCAGAAGGAATACGAGAAGGCCTTCCCCTATTTCCTGAAGGCGGCCAACGGGGGTGTCGTGAGCGCGATGTGCCAGTTGGGCTGGATGTACAAGAGCGGTACGGGGGTCAAGCGCGACTTGGAGGAGAGTCTACGCTGGTACAGATTGGCCGAGGCCAATGGCAATCTCTGGGGAACATTGGGAATCGCCGGGGCCTATGACAAGGGCCTTGCGCTTCCTGTGGACCACGCGAAGGCCTTCGAGCTCTACATGAAGATCATGACGGCCATGGGTGCGACTTCCGGCGTGCAGGGCATGGCGGCCTGTGAGCTGGGGCGCTATTTCGAGCAGGGAGTCGAACGTCCCGTCGACAAGGCCGAGGCCATCAAGTGGTATCGAATCGCCGCGGCGAGCACGGGGTCGTTTGGTGCCGCTCCGCGGGCACAGGCACGCCTCAAGGCTTTGGGGGCTCCGTGGCCGTGATGGTGGTGTTGGTCCCCGCATCTGCCATGCTCTCGGGGTCCGCGTGGAAGTGAATGATTCGTCCCGGGCGGGCACCCCCGGTGATGCGTGAGGCGTTGAGGGACAGAGTCGTGCCGACGGAGAGTCGTCCGGCCAGAGTCCCGACCTGGTCGTCGTCGTTGTCCAGGACCTCGCACTGGGTGAGACTGGCCGTGCCGTGGCGGAGAACCGCGACGCCGCCCACCCGTCTGTCGTTCTTGTCGACGGCAATCCGGTTTCGGGCCACGGTGCAGCGTTCCATCACGAGATTGGCGTCCTTCCCCTCGATGCAGATTCCGCCGCCGGCGAGCCAGGCGAAGTTATTGGAGATCACGCAGTCCTGTATGCAGACGTTGCCGCTGCAGACAAAGACACCGCCTCCGAGACAGGGCCACTCGCGGAGAAGGTCGCGAGTCCACTTCTTCGGTTCGGCCTTGGGTAGCCCGTTCCCGATGATCCGGCAGTTCTGAATCGTGGCCGAGGCTTCACAGAGAACTCCTCCGCCGGCGCGGTCGGCCAGCCCTCCGCCGAGTTTCCCCGCCCGCCACGCGCCCTTCCCCCCTGTGAGCGTGAATCCATCGATCAGGGAACCTTCTCCCTTGGAGCCGATGTAGACCACCAGGTTTGCGTTGTTGGTGACGCCATTGTGGTCGACGGTCAATTCTTCTGTCTCAGGGGCGCGGATGACGGTCTTTTCCGGTCCCTGCTCGGATTTGATGGTGATGAGCTTGTCGTAGATGTAGATCGGGCCGCTGTAGGTTCCTGGGGCGACGGAGATGGTGCCGAACCAGGGAACGTGTCCAAGGGCGTTGGTGATGGAGGAGAAGGGATGCGCCCGTGAACCGTCTCCGCCCGGAGCCGCGTCGGCGGCGACGTAGACATGGTTCATCTGATCCGCGATGGTTTCAGTGAGGGTGACGATCAGCGTGCGGATGGCGAGTGTCCCGACGATTGTTCCAAGAAGGAGTCCAATGGCGATATGCCGCCAGTGTCGGGCGTGACGGTGACGGATGGCCCGTGCGAAGTCATGTGTGGTCGCATAGCGCTGGGAGGGCAGGGAGGAGGTCGCCCGCCGGATGATGGGCTCCCAGTCGCGGGGAGGATTCCCGTTGAAGCAGTCATTGAGCGAGACGCCAAGTGCGTGGATGTCGGCGGCGGGGGAAATCGTGTCGCCAGTGAACTGCTCGGGCGCCGCATAGCCCGGCGTGCCGAGTCCGAAGAACTGGCAGACTGTCTGTGAAAGAGGAGCCTTCTTCGGGTGCTGGGAGACATCCGCTTCGATGGGCTTTGCGTAGCCGAGATCGACGAGCACGGGCGTGTTGCCGTCCCGTGTGAGGATGTTGGCGGGCTTGACGTCGCGGTGGACGTATCCGAGCTGGTGGAGCTCGCCCAGGGCACACGTGAGATGAAGCGCGAGGTCGGCGACTGCGGCATCGGTCTCGGGCGGCGTCAAAGGCTGGAGCAGCTCCGTGACAAGGTAGGGACGGTCCGCGTAGGTTCCTGCGGCGAAGAAAGTCGGGAAATAATGGTGGTGAATCTTCTGAAGGAGCTGGGCCTCGCGTTCGAATCGTGCGGAGATGTCTGGCTGTTCGGGGTCGCGGGCGATTTTCAGGGCGGCTTCGAAATCGCCTCGGGCCACCTTGTAGACCTCCGAGGTGCCGCCCTGGCCGAGGAAAGAGCAGATGCGCCAGCCATCGACCTCTTCGCCCGCGATCAGCAGGTGGGCGTGCAGATTGGCAAGGGCGGGGGCCTTCTGACGGAGCCAGGTTGAGATGTCGTCGTTGTTCATGTTGCCGCAGATGATGAATGGAGTCCCTCTGTCAGCTGGCTGACCAGCGTCTTCAGTCGGCGAATGCAGCGGTCCTTGAGCTGGTCGACGGCATTCCGCTTCATGCCAAAGGCCACGGCAACCTCTTCTGGTTTTTCGCCCTTGATTGCCACGCGGGTGAAGATCTCCTTGGTCTGGGCGTGGACCTTAGGGTCCGCGAGGAACTGGCGTAGGGCGATTTCATACGCGGCCTCCTGCAGGGGAAGCGTCCCCTGGCCGAAGGGCGCTGCCTGGGCGGCCTCTCCAAAGGCGGCGATTCTGTCGTTCTCCCGTGTCGCCTTGCGAATGGCATCAAGGGCCGCGTAGCGGAGAATCCCCACCAGGTAGGCGTGGAACGCCCCTTTTGACTCCGGGTCGTAGTAGTAGACGGGAAGGCGCTTGAGCAGGGCGATGAAGGTCTCCTGCAGTAGATCGTCCGCATCGAGTTGAGGGAAGTGCCGTTGGGCGTAGTCGCGGAGGGCGGGCGTGTAGAGCGTCACGAATTCGGTCCAGCGTGCGTCATAGGGCATGCTGCCGATTGCCGCCAGAAGGCGTCGTGATGTCTGCGGGAATGTCATTTACGATAGTCTACCACAATGGAGGATTGGATGAAAGAGGGGCGATTCCCCAAAAAGTTCGGAATCCCGCATAAGATATTCGACTGGGTGGCGGATAGTTGTATGGAGACGATTGTCTCCTGTATGCGAAAAGGGCGTTGCGCAGGTGGCGTTCGGCTGGAAGATGGTGTTTGACGGAGAATCGTCGGAGAGGGATCTTCAGGGGTGAATCGCGCCGCCGCACCGCCGTTTTCGCATTTTTTCTTTCCCTGCCCGACATTGCGGCGGGGGCGTGGTTTTGATACACTATTCGCCAATCAAATTTGGAGGCTCTATGGGCGGATTCTGTGGCGTCATTTCGCGTGAAGACTGTGTGGCGGACCTGTTTTTCGGGATCGACTACCATTCACATCTGGGAACCCACCGCGGTGGCATGGCGGTGCTCGAGTCTGGCGGGAAGTTCCTGCGGGCCATTCACAATATCCAGAACGCGCCGTTCCGGACCAAGTTCGAGGCGGACTTCGCCCGTTTCCATGGCAATGTGGGTCTCGGCGTCATCTCCGACACGGATCCCCAGCCGCTGGTGATGGAATCCCACCTTGGCGTCTACGCGCTTGTGACGGTTGGACTTGTCGCCAATATGGAGTCTCTTAAGAAGGAGCTCTTCGACAACCGCCACGCCCAGCTGCAGTATTCGACGACGTCCGGTGCCCTTGGGCAGACGGAGCTCGTCTCGGCGATCATCGCGTCGCAGGATACGATCGTCGACGGGCTCAAGCGCGTCCAGGAGTTGGTCGAAGGCAGTCTTTCCCTTCTGCTGGTGACCGGAGACGGCACGTTCTACGCGATGCGCGACCGCTATGGGCGCACGCCGGTGATCATTGGCCAGCGTGAAGGCTCCATGATTGCGGTGCAGGAATCCTGCGCTCTGGCGAACCTTGGGTACGATCATCTGAAGGATCTCGGCCCCGGCGAGGTCGTGGTGGTGACTCCTGACGGCATTCGCACCGTGGTCGAGCCTGGCGACGCGATGGCCATCTGCTCCTTCCTCTGGGTCTACTATGGCTATCCGGCTTCGACCTACGAGGGGCGTAACGTGGAGATGGCGCGTTACCGTTGCGGCGGGTTCCTCGCACGCCGTAATCCCGTGGAGGCTGACAGCGTGGGCGGCGTGCCCGACAGCGGCACCTCGCACGCGCTCGGCTACGCCCACGAGGCCGGACTCAAGTTCGCGCGTCCGTTTGTGAAGTACACGCCCACCTGGGCCCGTTCCTTCATGCCGGGCGACCAGCGCCAGCGCGACCGTGTGGCGTCGATGAAGCTGATTCCGATTCCCGGTCTCATCAAGGACCGTCGCCTCGTTTTCTGCGACGACTCCATCGTGCGCGGCACGCAGCTCGGCAATCAGGCCAAGCGCCTCTACCACTACGGTGCCAAGGAAGCGCATATGCGCATTGCGTGCCCGCCGCTTCTCTACGGATGCCGCTTCCTCAACTTCTCGCGTTCCAAGAGCATCTACGACCTCATCACGCGGCGCTACATCCGCGAGCAGGAGGGCGCGAACGAGGAGAAGAACATCGAGAAGTACCAGAATCCGGACTCGCCCGAGTACAAGGGCATGGTCGAGTACATCCGCAAGAATCTCGGCCTCACCTCTCTCGCGTTCCAGCGCTTGGACGATCTCGTCGCGGCCATCGGGCTCCCGAAGGAGAAGATTTGCACCTACTGTTTCGACGGCAAGGATCCGTCTCTCGCCGGCACGTGCCCCAACTGTCCGCATAAGGCCGCCGCTGCCGCCCAGGAGGCCTGACGGCATTTGAGTTCAAAGTTCAAGGTTCAAAGTTCCAAGTTTCATGTTCAAGCTCGCACTTTGAATCCCAAACCGGAAACCTTGAACCTGGAACTTTAAACTTTAAACCTGGAACTCGCATGGCAGAAGAAGTCAAAGAGAAATTGCTGGAAGTCGAAGAAGTCAGCCAGCGGATCGAGGCGCTGAAGAAGAGCGTCGCGGAGATGGCGGACTACGTGAAGATCGAGGAGCGCCGCAAGACGCTCGCCGGTCTCGAGGCCCAGCAGGCCGAACCCGAGTTCTGGAACAACCAGAACAAGGCCAAGGAGGTCATCGCGGCCACGAACGCCGAACGCGCCTATGTGGGACCGTTCGACTCGCTCGTGAAGACGGTCGAAGACGCCGCCGTGATGCTCGAGCTCGCCGAAATGGAAGAGGGCCCCGCCCAGCAGACCGCGTTGAAGGACACGATGGCGGAATGCGACAAGGCCGACGAGTATTTCGGGAAGCTCCGCATGCAGTCTCTGCTCGGCGGCAAGTTCGACGGCTACAACGTGTTCGTCAAGCTCCACGCCGGACAAGGCGGAACCGAGGCCTGCGACTGGGTCTCGATGCTTTACCGCATGTATCAGCGCTATGCCGAAGACCAGGGCTGGAAGATCGAAGAATACGACCAGCAGCCGGGCGAAGAAGCCGGGCTCAAGGACGTCTATTTCCGCATTGAAGGTCCTTACGCCTACGGTACGATGAAGGCCGAGCGCGGCATCCACCGCCTCGTGCGCATCTCGCCGTTCGACGCGAACAAGCGCCGCCAGACCTCCTTCGCGTCCGTCGAGACGGTCGCGGAGATTGCCGACGACATCGACGTCGAGATCAAGGACGAGGATCTGCGCATCGACACCTACCGCTCTGGCGGTGCGGGTGGACAGCACGTCAACAAGACCGACTCGGCCGTCCGACTCACCCACCTGCCCACGGGCATCGTGGTGGCCTGCCAGAAGGAACGCTCGCAGCATATGAACAAGGAAAAGGCCATGAACATGCTGCGCGCCCAGTTGTACGAGTACTACGAAGATCAGAAGCGCGCCGAGATGGACCGCTTCTACGGCGCGAAGAGCGCCAACGGCTGGGGCAGCCAGATCCGTTCCTATGTCTTCTGCCCCTACACGATGGTGAAGGACCTCCGTACCGAGGTCGAGACTTCCGACGTGAACGCCGTCATGGACGGCCATATCCAGCCGTTCATCGAGGCCTGGCTGCAGCAGCAGGCGGCGAAGAGCAAGTAAGATGAATCTACTTGTCATCGACAGGTCCACGGATACGCAGAGCGTCGCCGTGGCGAAGGACGGGAAGGTCATAGGCCGCGTCTTCGCGGGAATGGACTCCCGCAGCGCCGAATGGCCGCTGAAGATCCGCGAATTCCTCGCGTCCAACGGACTCACCGTCAACGACCTCGACCAGGTGCTGGTGGGGCAGGGTCCAGGTTCCTTCGCAGGCATCCGCGCGGCACTCGCGTTCGCCCAGGGCCTTGCTCTCGGCAACGGGGTCCGCGAGACGAGGGTTGTCGGGCTCCCCTCGACCTACGCCCTCACGTGCGATGGCGCACGTACCGCCGTCATTGGCGATGCGCGCCGTGACCGGTTCTGGATTGTGCTGTACGACGGCGTCAAATGCGTGCAGGATTTTACATTGGTTTCGAAGGACGAGCTTGCCAAGGCGGTGCCAGAGAACTATGCCGTGGTCACGCCGGATGGTGCCCGTATCGATCCGCTTCTGCAGGCAGTCTTCGCAGATTGCTACAAGGGATCCCTTGTGCCGTTGGCCCAGCGCCTCGCCGAAGTTGCCCTTGCCCATTCGGAGCTCCCCAAACCCGAACCTCTGCCGCTCTATCTGCAGCCCGCGGTTCGCGCGTAAAAAAACTTCAAATCCTCGTTGACCGCGGTTCCGGTGTTTGGTATACTTTTTCCCGTTCCTTTAAAGGGCTATTAGCTCAGTTGGTTAGAGCGCTTCCTTGACATGGAAGAGGTCAGTAGTTCGAATCTACTATAGCCCACCATTCATTTATGAGAATCCTCGCGAAAGCGAGGTTTTTCTGTTTTCTGGGGAATGGGGTTGTCTTCTGTTTCTGTGGGGTTGAGCGACCTTCGCGTCGAGACGCAGTCTAGCATTGTAGCCTTCAATCTTGTTGTTTGATTTCCCAAGTCTTATGCGAAGGAGGTTGGCCGTTCTGGGACTGGCGATCGGTTTAAGAAGTAGTCTTGTATTCAAAATGGCAATGTGATAGAATGTTGACGTCTGGTCAAAATGGCAATTAGAAGATGAGCTGGAAAATGAGTACCTTCTCGGCAGAGGACAAAGCGAAAATCGAGGCGTATCGCGCGTCGCTCGGAAAGTATCCGAAGCCGAGTGTGACGGCGGATATCATCGCCATCCGTCCGGCCTACGCAGAGCTGAGCGAAAGCCAGTGGCGAGAGAATCCAAAGTTTGCGCTGGAGGTTCTTCTGGTCAAGCGCGGACAGTGGCCGTTCGAGGGAAGCTGGGCGCTCCCAGGCGGTTTCATCCGTCCAACGGAATCAGTCGAGGAAGGCGCCCGGCGTGAACTTCATGAGGAGACGGCACTCGAGGCCCATCCGCTCATTCCCATCGGCGTCTTCTCGAAGCCGAACCGCGACATGCGGGCCTGGATCATCTCGAATGCGTTCGTGTCCGTGTACAGGCGCGGCGAGGGCATGCATGTGAGGGGCGGGGATGATGCGGCCGCGGCAAGGTGGTTCCGCATCGAACGTCCGACGATTGCGGACGGACGCTTCTGTCTGCCGTTCTTTGAGAATCGACAGAATGTCTTTACTCTGCGCGGTACCTGTGTCCACGAGGATTTGCATGGTGGACGCGTCTTGTCTGTTGAGGACAATCCCCTCGCGTTCGACCACGCGGAAATCATCGCGACCGCCTTCATGCGCATGTTGGCGTTCGATCCCAAGAAGCTCGTCTTCTTCTTTCTCCCGGATGAGTTCTCGCTGACGAACTACATCGATGTCTATCAGTACTTGACACACTATTCCATCGAACCGGGGAACATCCCGAACTTTCGGCGACAGCTGACAGTGACCAAGCCCCCCTTGCTTGTTCCAATCAAGGGAAAGTTTGAAGAAGAGGGGAAGGGACACGCCAAAGCCCAACTCTATCGGCGAAATGCCTGACAAACAGAATGAATACGACTGTAAGAAAACGGAATTTCAATCGTTTGTCATATTGTTGAATAGACAAAGAGAGATGGTTGCACGTATGAGCTTTCATTACGATCCCGCTGTCGCAGCCAGAAAGGCACGTAATGTCGATGTCTACGAGGAGACGATGAGGATCTGCCGTTGCGGCGGTTATGAGACGCCCAACGGGTGGGTCACGATTCCGAGCCTTGACGCCGTCTTGGCCGCAAGCCAATTCTATGTTGATCCTCCGTGCGTGGACCGTATTCCAACCGTCGCATCGACTGTCGTCGACGCGGTCAATGCCGACTGCATCGACGTGGTGCGCGATCTGGTTGCGCAGGGATTCAATCCCATCCTGCTGAACATGGCGAACCGGCACACGCCGGGCGGCGGCGTGCTGAACGGAGCACGCGCCCAGGAGGAGTCGCTTTTCCGCCAGAGCAACCTCTGCGTGTCGCTTTACCAGTATTCGGATTATCATGCGGGACTCCTCGGTCTGCCGAAGGGAGACGGGGCCTATCCGATGGACTGCAACACGGGCGGGATCTACTCCGGTCGCGTGACGTTCTTCCGCACCAGTCAGCGCGATGGAGATCGTCTTGTTGATTCCCCTTTTGAGTGTGCGGTCGTGTCCGTGGCCGCGATCAACCGTCCGGATCTCGATGCAAACGGGCGTCTCGTGCCGTGGGCCGTGGAGGCGACGGAGAGGAAGATCCGCACGATGCTGCGCATCGGCCTTGCGCACGGACACGACGCCATCGTCCTCGGTGCCTGGGGCTGCGGCGCGTTTCGCAATCCGCCTGAGCACATGGCGGAGATCTTCGACGCCGTGCTGCACGAACCGGAGTTCGAGAACAAGTTCAGGGTCGTCCGCTTTGCGGTGATCGAGGACCACAATTCCCGCCACTCCAACTACGCGCCGTTCGACCGCCGGTTCAATGGTTGAGAGGGAAAGGATGTTACGGCAATGAATAAAGACAAGGTCAAGGGAATGCTGTGGGGGCTGATCGTGGGAGATGCCTTCGGTTCGCCGATTCAGTTTTCAACGAAGGATGGACATCCTTGGATCACGGAGATGGTGCCGTGTCCTGTGTTCAATTTGCCGGCCGGCTATTGGACCGACGACGGCTCGATGGCGCTGTGCGTGATGGACTCGTTCGTGAGGAAGGGTGGATACGACCTCAGGGACATCGGCGACACGTTCGTGAAATGGCTGTTCGAGGGGCATCTCTCCAGCAAGGAAGGACAGGCGTTTGACATTGGCGGCGCGACCTACAGATCGGTTTCGGCGATTCGCCGCGGCAGTCTCGTCAACGGTACGGAAGACTCACAGGGGAATGGATCGATCATGCGTTTCTCCCCAAGCTATCTGATTGCCCGAAAGCTGGGACGGCCCGAGATCGTTCATGAAGTCAGCGACCTGACGCATGCGTCGACCGTCGTCCGCAAGACCTGCGACGAGCTCGCGGCGGTGCTGGACGAACATATGTCCGGTATCCGCACCACACGCGGCCCGGGGAAGGGACTCGAACGGGCGCTGGTCCCCAATTCCGGCTGGTGCGTTGAAACGCTCCAGGCGGCACTCTGGGCCTTCAACACGACAGGCACATTTGAGGATGGACTCATTGCCGCAGTGAATCTCGGAGGAGACTCTGATTCGATTGGGGCCGTCTATGGACAGATCGCCGGAGCCTACTATGGCTTTGATGCGATTCCGGCTCGTTGGGTGAAGGCTGTGAAGGACTGGAAGATGGTTGATGCCCTGATCGAGGCCTTTTGCGCGTAGATCGGAAAGATTGAGGCAGAAGGCTGCCTATGATGGCGTGGGGCGTACGGAGATTGTTCAGTCCATGATATAATACGGGGTGTCTTCACAAGAAGGACGCTTCCTGAGGTTGTATGTATAATGTTTTGAAGAGAAGTCAGTTTATTACAGGTTCGTGCGCGTTCGCCATGACCGGCTGCAATCCACAGCTGAAGTCGTCGCGCCCCACTGAAGACAGGAGAAGGAGTTTACTGATGAAGAAAGTCAATCTGGACGTGTTGGCGCAGGAGAATGCGTTCAACCTGATTGGACAGCAGTGGATGCTGGTCGCTGCGGGCAGCAAGGACAAGTTCAACATGATGACGGCGTCCTGGGGAGGGATCGGCTGGCTGTGGAACAAGCCGGTTGCGTTCCTCTTTATTCGCCCCGAGCGCTACACGCACGAGTTCATCGAACGCGAGAACCGTCTGACGTTGTCCTTCTATGATGAAACTCACCGCGCAAAGCTTCAGTTCTGCGGAAAGAACAGTGGCCGCACTGTCGACAAGGTCAAGGCAACGGGACTCGAACCTGTCGCTTTGGAGAGCGGGACGGTGACCTTTGAACAGGCTCGGCTCACGTTGGATTGCCGCCGGTTGTTCAAGACATCGATGACCGAGGCGGATTTCCTCGACAAGTCCCTCCTGTCGAAATGGTACGGCAACCAGCCCGGCGGTTCGCTTCACGACGTCTACGTTGTTGAGATCGAGTCCGTCTACGCCAAGGGTTGATAGCCAATGGCATTAGAGATTGAACGGAAGTTTCTCGTCGACACAGCCCTCTGGCAGCGGCCCGTGGGTGGTGTGCGCATGCGGCAGGGGTATGTCGCGACGAAGGACGGCACGACCGTGCGCGTCCGCATCGCGGGTGAGAAGGCCTATCTGACGCTCAAGGACCATGCGGTGGGTCTGACGCGCCATGAGTTCGAGTACGAGATTCCGGTCGCCGACGCCGAGACCCTTCTCGACACGATGTGCGCGAAGCCGCAGGTCGACAAGATCCGCTACCGTGTCCCCGCGGTCGAACCCGGCCTCGTGTGGGAAGTCGACGAATTCCTCGGCGACAACGCACCGCTTGTCACGGCCGAGATCGAACTTCCGACTGAAGATACGCCATTCTCCCGTCCTGCCTGGCTGGGCGTGGACGTTACGGACGACCACCGCTACAAGAACAACAATCTCGCCCGAGAACCTTATTCGGCGTGGAAGGCATGCCAGAATCCTGAAGAGCAACTTCGACAGGGGCTGAATGCTGTTGCGCACCACATCATCTCAGGATGCTCGTGAACGATCGGAGAGATCCCGTTGCATGCGAAGATTGATTTACAGACTCAATGCGGTCTGATATACTGCAAACTGCCTTTAGGGTGGGGGGAGTTCGCATATGATAAACATCGAGGCCATCATCCGTTCCGATGCAGTCTGCGCGATGATATTCGCGTTCCTCGCCGGATTGTTGTATGCCGAGACTCGGTTCAGAACGCGGGCGGATCGGTGGATCGCGGTGGCGCTCCTGACAGGACTGCTCTCCGTGCTGGTGAGCATCTCCTCCTGGGCGCTTGATACGGTTGCGCTGCCGACGGCGTCCTGCTTAAACCTATAACATCAGATGGGCTCAAGGCCATTTTCTGGAAGGAATCATGATCGCGTATGTCGCCGCCCTGCGAATGGCCTCTGTGATGCCCCACTGAATCTCATCAAGGAGAAAAGGAAATGAAGAACGTGCTGATCATCTCATCGTCCATGCGTGCGGACTCAAACTCGCATGCGCTCTGCGAGAAGGTCGCCGAGGGCGTGCGCGCCGCGGGCAACAAGGCCGAGATCGTGCGCCTCAAGGGCAAGGCGATCGGCTTCTGCACGGGCTGCTACGCCTGCCAGAAGACCGGTAAATGCGTGATCAAGGACGATGCCAACGCCCTGATCGAGAAGATCTGCGAAGCGGATGCGGTCGTCTTCGGAACACCCGTCTACTATTTCTCGATAGCTGGGCAACTGAAGACGCTTCTGGATCGCTGCGTGTTCAAGTGGCCGGAGCCGAAGGGGAAACCCTACTACCTCGTCGCCACGATGGCCGAGGACATGGACTGGAATCTCGTGAAGGCTCCGATCCAGGGGTTCGTCGACTGCTTCGAAGGGGCGGAGCTGAAGGGCTTTCTCAAGGCGGGTGGCGTCTATGAGGAGGGCGCCGTCAAGTCGACCGAGTTCATGGACAAGGCCTTCGAACTTGGCAAAGAGATCTGAGAGATGATGAGTTGGTTGACGTTGTTCGGCGCGGGACTCTGCGAATGCGGTTGGGCGATTGGCATGAAGTACACGGACGGATTCACCCGCCTGTGGCCATCCGTCGCCACGCTTGCGGGCATGGGGCTTAGCATGTATCTGCTCGCCGTTGCCGTGAAGACGCTGCCCATTGGGACCGCCTACGCGGTCTGGACGGGCATCGGCGCCGTCATGACTGCGATTCTGGGGATGATCCTCTTCCACGAACCCGCCTCGGTGGCCCGCATCGTCTGCATACTCCTTGTCGTCTCGGGCATTGTCGGCCTGGTCTTCCTCGAAGGCCATCACACGAATTGAAGGATTATTTGCTACAATACCACGCCGTGTGGATTGTGTTGTAATATGAATGAGAGGTAGGTTTGTCGATTCCTTCAACATCTACTACTTTACTCCGGCAGCTTGCCGAGGATTCGCGGCATGCCCGTTGGTGCGATTTTGTACGCCGATATCAGCCGATGATGGAGGACTATTTGAGGGCTCACTACCCTCATGTGGAGATAGAGGATGTTGTTTCGGAGACGTTGATCGCGTTAGTGGATGTGTTGAAGAACTATCGATATGCTCCAGACGAGACGGGTAGTTTCCACAACTATTTGACAGGCGTCTTGAAACACAAGGCGCTTAAGCACTGCAAGGAGGCGGAACGGCAAGCGAAAGAGGCCGGTGCATTTATGGATTCCGCAGTGCTGGTGGACGATTCGGCTGCGTTTGCCGAGGAGCGAAACTGGAAGGAGACTGTCTTTTCCGTCGCCATTAGGCAGCTTCTATCCGATGCGACGATTCAGGATCGAACGAAGCAGGTTTTTATTCGGGTGGCGATCAACCATGAGAATCCCGATGTGGTGGCAGAGAGCTTGGGTGTCAAACGCAATGCCGTCGATCAGATGAAAAGTCGCATGATGACCAGATTGCGTGATATCGTTGGGGCTCTCAAGTCGGTCATTTGAGCATGATTATGGATTCTTTGGAATGGTATCTTGATCAACAGCCGGGAGTGGCGAATCCGGGGGGGCTGAAGAATGGAGATGTTGTTGACGGTTGGCGAGTCTGGGCTCTTATTGGACGTGGCGGCAGTTCAGAGGTCTATCGGGTTGAACACATGCGGAACGGGGGCTTTGCCGCGCTCAAGCTGCTTCTTCCAGCGAAGGATCTTGAAACAGAAGGACGCCGTCGTCAGCGGTTCCAGAGAGAAATCGAGATCTTGTCGGTGGATGGGATTCCGGAACTTCCACGCTATTGCGGTACGGGGACCTGGAGGGGGCGTCCTTACTTGCTTGAGGAGCTCCTCGAACCACAAGATTTGCCGCAGACCGATCGGTCTTGTGCAAGGTACCTATTGGCGGTTTGCCGCGGCGTATCCGAACTTCACAGGCGGGGTATTGTCCACCGGGACCTGAAACCGAACAACATTCTCTTTCGCGCGAGCGGCGAACCCGTCATTGTCGATCTCGGCTTGGCAAAACGTCCGACGGTGGCTGGAGTCGCAACGGATGTTTCGCTTGAGGACGGAATGCCTATTGGAGTTGGTACTCCAGGTTATGCCGCGCCAGAGCAATTCATTGGTGGAGACATCTCGCCAACGGCGGACATTCACGCACTGGGAGTTCTGACGGAGCAGATTGTCACACAGAAGGAGTGGAGGAGTTGTGCCCTCACCACTTCGTGCTGGCGGCGAATCATTCATCGCGCAACAAGCTCGATTCCTCTGGAGCGTTACCAGTCCGTGGAAGCGTTCTGTATGGCCATTCGCCGCCGCCATTGGCCCGCCTATTCGTTTGTCGTAGGGGTGATTTCTGTCGCCTCCTTGGTAGGAGTCCTTGCGATGGGGCATTCCGTTCCAGCTCGTCGCGACCCTGGTAAAACGCAATCATCGCCGGGTATCGAATTGGAGATTCTTGCGGAAAACATGTCTCTTAATGGTGCGACAAAAGTCTACAGCCAGCCATTAGTCCTCGAACCCAATCGTACCTACCGCATAATAGGTCCCGGCATGCTTGACGCGGACATCTCAGGTCCGACCAATACGCTGCTCATATTGAAGAACTGCGCGTTGATCAATCGCACCCGAGATGTCTATCCGAAGAACGGCCTCCGCTATCAGCTGGAGAATGGCGTCTATCTGAACTTCATCAATCAGAAGCGCCGCCCGCCGCAGTTCGGGCGATCCGTGCTTCCGTATGATGCGGCCTACAACGAGGTTCGCTTTGCCGGTCCGGAGACGTTCAAGAAACTAGAAGGGCTTCTGAACAAGGAAAGCAGAGACCTGCTGCGCGGAGAATGAAGCAGGAGAGAGACGAGTCAGAATCCTCCAGTTCACCTCTGTACTTGTTGTTTCAGAGACGAAACAGATTGATCCAATAGGACATCGAGACTCTTCACCGCGGTGGCGGTGATGGGGTTGCGATTCTGCGCTGTAGGGGAATCTTCAGAAATGGTGCTGAATTTCGGAAATGTCTGTATATTGGCAGATATGAAACATGTGGTGGACAACGGCAATCAGGAAGGCTCCTAACTTCAGAGGGGAACTGTCCCAAATATTCATAAAGAGGAAATTTGCAAGAAAACACATAGGCGACGTAAGATGGCAGGCTAAGACGTGCAATATGTAATTGAGGTACTGGAGAACCCTGTGCTTCACGGAAGGTCGGATGTGGGTTGAAGAGTTGTCGGAAGTGTGTCTTGCCGCGAGGCACTTGCAAAATGCCGCGGATTGTGAGACAATACTCACCAGACAATTTAACAGCTTTGCGTCCGACGCAACGACTGGCTCGGTTGAAACCTGGAAAGTTACAATGTGAGAGCCACGACTGTGTGGGATGCGCCCATATGGGCGCGTTCCTCCTTCCGTGTATTTCACAGGGCTTTTCCAGGGCCTCAACCGATAACACGGAGGAGAAAGCGCGCCCTCTTTTTCTCCCGAGTGCAACAAGGTGGGGCAAGAAGGAGAAGCAAGAATGTTTTTGGTGTCTGATGGACGTGACAAGCGCAAGCAAACGATTGCGCGTCATGCGATTGATGATCTTGCTGTTGGTGTGATTCTTGCGGCTATTGATTTCGAATGGACTTGTCGACGGTGCATTTTGGCATTGGGTTACGAACCAACAATGCGAATGAAAGAAGAATTTGTCGATCAAAAATGGTTTGGACGAGAACTAAAGGTGGCCTGGCAGGAAAAGGTCCAGAGGGGAAATCACAAAAGCATTTGTAGCCTTTCGGAAGTGTTTGACAAGTGGGCGAAGGAAAACTGTGGTTGTTATGTTGTGTGGCAGGATGTCATGCATGCATTCGACATCCGGAATAAGATCGTGCATGGTGCAACGGGAACCGTTTCCGTTCAGGATGGTCGGACTTGCATCAACGTGTTTGAGGTGGCTTGTGATGTTCTCTGCGAATACGTGATTACAGCAGGCGGGTTTGACTCGCGTTCCATCTTCAAGCGGATCGTCAGATACAAAGGGACGGGTGATGCTGTCGAAGTGGCGAAGCCTAGCATCAAGAAGCAGAAGGAAAAGAAATTCGCCGGTGCTTCGAGTGACGAGATTCTCGTGGAGGGTGTTCGCCTTCGTGTTGCGAATATGGACAGAATAACAGGCGGGAAGGTGAGACCGTCATTGGCGAGAAAATTGTTTGTGTCCATGCGGCCGTTTTTCAAAGAGTGGTAGGTTCCATTCGAGCACGATGGAGAATCCAGCCCTCGGTTCTCCAAAGTGAAACGGAAGAGGGTAATCTGGAGGTAAAAATGGCAAAGTGCAGAAACTGCGGAAAAGAAAAGAATTATCTTTTGGGCGTTAACATCCCTGGAGGTGATTGGTTTTGCAGCCAAGCTTGTTGTATGCATATGACAGGCAGAAAGGGGAGTTCGCCCGGTTGTGCTGGGGTCATTGTCTTGGGGCCGCTCATGTTGGCGTGGTGGGCAGTCAAGATGATTTTCAAGTTGATACTCTTGCCCTTCACCTTGATTTTCGGCAAGAAAAAGGAAAAGAAATCAGAGGATTAATCCATCGGCTGTTTTGCCACTGCCTTGTCGGCAGTGGCAAAACAAATAATCATGCGCGGCAAGGATTTTCTTTATATTGTGATCGGGCTGATTGTGCTTTACGCATTCGGTAAGGTCGTATATGAGGAAGTGACTGGTACTGACGCGGAGAGTGTCGCCAAGCGCGAGGCGATAGCTGCGCGTAAAGAAATTGAGGATGCGGATGCGCGTCGTGCGTTTGAGAAAGAAGAGGCGCGGCGGGCTTTTGCGTTGAAGGAGTCGCCGGTGTTGTGGAAGACAATTGAGGACCTGAAGGCGCGGATTCGGGAGCAGAACGGAAAACTGAACAAGCTGAAGCGGACTTTCGATGATTTGGGGATGAGCGCGAATGAGGACAATGATTATATCAGTCTCGTTCGGGAACGGGATGAGATGGTCGGGCGACTGGCTGAAGTGAACAGAGAATTGGATCGGGCCTATCTTGCTGCCGTTAAGTATGAAGTGACGCGGGGCAAGGCGGAGAAAGTGGATTTTGAACGAAAGGCGCGCGAAGACGACGTCTCGGAGGCGGCGCAGTCACGGGCTAAGTATGATGAGCTTCGTAAGTCAAAATAAAGGAGTCGCGAAATGAATAAATGGTTTGTCGGTCTGGCATTTGTCGCAATCGCGGTCGTCATCGGTTGTTCGCAGGAATCGCGCGAGGAGGCGATTGACCGTACGAAAAAGGCCGCGCAAGCGTTGAACGGTGACGCTAAGGCGGTGGACAAGGAACACGATGTCCCGAATGTCGTCGCCGAGCAGAAGCGCAAGGAGGTCATACGCCAAAACACCAAGTGGACGAAGGAGAATCAAGCGCTTTATCCGATTGAGTATTGTCAGGCCCAGCTCGAAGAGCTCGACAGGATGTCGAAGGCCTTGCAAGTTCAAGTTCATTCCATTGCGACGGCCAAGGCGGCGATGTTGCGTAAGCGTGACGATGCCGTCGCGCAGGTTGAAAGCTTTGGTAAGTTGTTGAATGAAGGATGCGAAGACCGCTTATCGTGCGGCAGAGGCGTCTAATGCGTGGCCAATGGTGCTCAATGGTTTTCAGCTTTCACGTGAACGTGCCGAACAAAAGATCGTTGACATGGCACAACGGATTTCAACCCAGAAATCGTTTGTGGAGCAGAACAAGAACATGCTGGCATCGTTGGAGGCGAAATCGGTAAAGATTGACGGTGAGCAGCGCAAACTGGTTGCCATCCGAGAGAAAGTTCAGGCGACGCTTGATGACCTTAAGACGAAGCAGGTTGTCGATGGCGCGAATGGTGTCGCAGATGCGTTGAATGCCATCAATGATTCGATGTCTTCTCTGGGTGTTGACGCCGCTGATCCTGCGATTGACGAGCTGGTGTTGCCGACGGGGAACGCTGAACGGACACGGCTGTTTCGCGAGATTATGGCCGAAGAGTAGCAGAGAGGTGCGAAGTCTTCCTCTGCGATTCTCGCACTGCTTTCTAGAGCGTGAGTGCAAGGTTAATTTGTTATACTGTCTCGGAATTCAATGCGGAGCGTTTTTTAAATTGGGCTCTTCAGGCATGACTGTGGGTCAATTCGTGCCGCATAAATTCATCGGACCCCCGTGTTTGTTGGCGTATTCCGCTTTCTGCCGGGCCACGGAATTTCTATCGACGAGCAGAACAGCATGACGAGGCTGATCATCGTGTCGATGTTGCGGAAGCCGTAGGCGATCCTGAGCAGCAGCTTGATCTTGTTGTTCGTCGCCTCGATCCGCGCGTTGCTCAGCCCGAACCGGACGGTGTTGAGGATGTGTTCCCGATGCCGTCGGATCTTCCTCTGGAGCTCCACGAACGCCGCGATCCGGCAGTGCTGCGCGCTCCTGATCCACTTGTCGAGGTATTCTTCGGCAAGGTCGGGATCCTTGAGCGCGAACACGGCCTTGAGGCGTTCCTTCAGCCTGTGCCCCCGGGCCAAGGGCCCGTCCTCCGACTGGATCATCGACAGGCGTTCGCGTTGCCTCTCGGTCAGGTTCCGTTCGTTCTTCCCAAGGGCGTATTTCGAGTTCCTGAGTTCCTCGACCGCCTTCTTCGCGTCCTTGATCTCGGCCCGAAGGCCGTCCTGCCCGCCGGCCTTGGACTTCTTCGCCTCGCGCGCCTTGCGCTGCAGGTCGAGCAGGGCGATGCGGGCGCGTCGCCACGAGTCCAGCCTTACGGAGTCCAATGCGTCGTTGGCCCATTCCACGACATGGAACGGGTCGACGCAGCGGTCCGCGTTCGGGCAGCATTCCTCCATCGAGTCGGTGATCCACCGTGCGCCGTCCCCGGTGACGACGAGAATCGACTCGCGCTGCTCCGGCGACAGCTCGCCGAAGAAGAGGTCAAGAACCTCCCTGCCGTGCCCCTTGTGCGCCCAGACGACGGTGTTGGTGTCGTGGTTGACGACGATCGTGATGTAGCTGTGGCCCTTGCGGTAGCTGGTCTCGTCGATGCCGATCCTCACGAGCCCGTCGAACCGCTTCTTCACGTCGGGCTCGAGCTTGTGCCACACGAGGTCGACGAGTCGGCCGACCGTGTCCCAGTCGACCCTCATGAGTTCCGCGACCTTCTTCTTGCTGAGCCCGCCCTTGACCATCCACGCCGCGGAGAACGCGAAATCCGTCGTGAAGCGCGAACCATGCCTCGCCCATGGTACGGACGCGGTCACCACGCCGTGCTCCGGACAGGTTATGCGCGGGACCCTGGCGCCGATCCTCACGGCGACTGGGCCGAAGTCCATGCTGCGCCAGAACGCCTCGCCGCAGGCATAGTCGTGGACATGGCATTTCCTTCCGCACGCGGGGCACTTCCATCGCTCTTTCTTGCAGACATGGACGTGTGCGACAAGCGAAGGCCCGCCTTGCGCATACTCGCCGAAGTCGAAGGTTTCGACAATTGCTCCCTTGATATGGAGGAGATTCTTCAGTAGACTACTGACCGTCATTCGATGTCCCTTTTCGATAATGGGGGTTTGACAGCGCCATTATTGGGAATCGGATGACTTTTTGCAAATCAAAAACGCCTGCGGGGTGGGTTGCAAACAGCCCGCGCTCCATGCCGACGCCGTGTTGCAAACAACCGCCCGGAAAATGCCGGGCGGTAGCCGTAAAGTATGGGATCGCTGGAACAGTGTGTAACAGGGGAATGTCAAAAAGGAGGGGGGCGCTTAGATGAGATTAAACCTAAAATCGGCAGTTCAACGGCGAAAGCATCTCGCGGAGGCGCGGAGACGCGGAGTTTCGATGGATTCCCATATGAAATTGAAAATTATGCGGCTGACCACAGAGGAGATTCCCTTCAGCAATTGGGTGAAACCTGACTTTTACAGAACATTCGACATGACTCTCAAAATCTCCGCGTCTCCGCGCCTCCGCGAGAGATATCGGCTCTGCGCGAAGGGGCCACGCTCGGGCAACTGATTTTTCTAGGTTAAAGAGTACTTGTTTGTCCCCTTTACAGGAAAAGATTAGACCGTCATGGAATATAATATTGATGCGGCGATGAAATGGTTGTGAGTCTTTCCCCAGGGCGGGCGGCCCCCAGCCCGCCGTTACCGCGAAGAGTTTCGTGCCCCTACCGCCTTACCATATTTCGCCGCCGGAGTAATAGGTCCGCTTAAGGACGATCCATGAGTGTTGGTGACGCCATTAGGACAACTCATTTTAGACCAATAGGGGATCCATTTTAGACCAGAGAGCAAGGCATTTTAGACCAGTTGGAAAATCATTTTAGACCAACGGACTGTTAGTTTTAGACCAGAGCGGCGAGAGAAAGAGACTGATACGATTGCCGAAGATCTCAGGCGCGGTGTTTTACGAGAAGGGCTGGATGAGACGTTCCCCGTTCGGGTCGTAGAAGAGAAGGCTACGGCGCTCAAGCGTGAGGATGCCGTTCCGGCAGCTGAGCAGGTGGGCGCAGCAGTTGGGTTGATGGTCGGCTGTCCAGAACTCCGAGAGGGGGCGGTTGTCAAAGAGACGCGTCAGCGTGCGGAGAATGCCGCCGTGGGCGACGACGAGAATAGTCTGCGCCTGTCCTTCAAGCGGTTTGATGACCTGTTCGAGGAATTCGCGCAGACGGACCTCAACCGATTCGAAGGATTCACCGCCTCGCTGGGGCGTGTAGCGCGGCGGATCCTTGAAGGCGGCGCGGATGTTGTCGTCGGCGAAAGCACGAATGGACGTCCCCTCGTAGGGGCCGAAGTTGATTTCGTGAAGGCGGTCGTCCACGGTTGGTTCGATGCCGTGCGGGGCGAGAAGAATCTCCGCGGTGTGCCGAGCCCGATGGTAGGGGCTCACGAAGGCCCGGTCGAAGCGGTAACCCGCGGCGACGAGGCCGTCCCGCGAGATCTCCGCCTGGCGGACACCGCGTGCGTTGATGTCGATTGACACGATGCCGCCCTGGATCCGCATCTCGCGGTTCCAGTCGGTCTCGCCGTGTCTGATGAAAAGGATGTCCATGGGAGAGGGTCAGGCCATGCAGAATCCAAGGATGCCGAAGCCGAGGAAGGAGAGCGCGGCGGCGATTAGTCCGTAGGGGAGCTGGGAGAGCGCGTGGCGGTAGTTGTCGCAGCCGCAGGCCGCGGAGGAGATGACCGTCGCGTCCGAGCAGAAGCTGATGTGGGAGCCGAAGACACCGGCGGAGAGGCAGGCCGCGACGGCGAGCGGCATGTGAACGCCGAGGTCGCGGGCGAGCGGGATGACGATGGGGAGGGCGATCACGTACATGCCCCAGTTCGTGCCGGTGATGAATTCGGTCGCCGCGAGGATGACGAAGATCCACATGGGTGCCGTCGCGGTGGTCATGTAGGCCTTGCCCGTCTCGATGCACCACGCGGTGAAGCCGATCTTCTCGTTCATGTCGGCGAAGACGAAGGCGGCGACCATCAGGAGAAGGGGCATCACGAGATTGCCGATGCCGCGCACGATGCCGTCCCAGAACTCGTTCGCCGTCATGATGCGCTGCGAGATGTAGAGCACGAACATCACCGGCAGCGTCACGAGCACGCCCATTGCCATCTCGGTGTCAAAGTAGATCGTCGCGCCGATGAGGACCGCGATCGGCAGCAGGAAGTTGATCATGCGCGGATTCTTCTGCGCGGACTCGGGTTGTCCGTGGTCGCCGGGGAGAATCGAGATGCGCTCCGAGCCTTCGGGGGCGAGGGGTCCTCCCTCTGCCACGCGTTTGTAGGCCGTGCGCATCGCGCCGATCTTCGGGACGATGCCGAGGATGACCAGAGGGACGATGAGCGCGGCGATCCATCCATAGAGATTGTAGGGGATGGTCTTGATGAACATGCCGATCTCGTTGGCGCCGTTCTCCTGCCAGCCGCTGCGGACGAGGATGCGCCCGGCGAAGGCGGCCCAGGTCGTGATCGGGATGAGTACGCAGAGCGGCGCGGCCGTGGAGTCGGTGACGTAGGCGAGCATCTCGCGCGGCGTGCGGTGGCGGTCCGTAAGCGGTGCCATGCAGGAGCCGATCGTGAGCGAGTTGAGATAGTCGTCGATGAAGATGATGCAGCCGAGAACCCAGGCCCACAGCAACGAGGCCTTCTCGCCGCGGGCGTGCTTCGCGGCCCAGCGGCAGAAGGCCTGCGCACCGCCGGCGGCGTCGATGAGCGCGATGATGCTGCCCATCAGTCCGCAGACGATGATCAGCCAGGCGATGTCCTTGGACATCATGGACTTCTGCAGCGAATCGGAATACGTGGTGATCACATTTGTCCCCACGGGTGAGCAGAGAATGAATCCGACGACGGTTCCCAGCGTCAGCGCCTCGAGGACACGCTTCGTCGAGAACGTCCAGACCACGGTCAGCACGGCTGGAAGCACGCACCAGACGCCAACGGAACCTTCCGCGGGCAGAACGAATGAGCGCAGGCAGAATGCCAGTGCGAGGACGACGATGCCGGCGAGCAGCGACGAGATGCGTTTTTTCATTTTCTGTATTTGTGTCCGTTTTGTCGGAAGGGAGGGGTATTCTACTCCTTCATACGGAGGATTGCAATCGCGGAGCGCGGGTAAAATACAGGAAGGGGGGAGGTTTTGATATACTGTTTGCATGGCGCGTGTAGGTAAAGAAGTCAGAATGGTTGTCGGGATGGCGTCCTTGCTGTCCTTCATGCTGTCGTTTGCCGCAGGAACGGTGCTCGAGGAATTCGCGAGTGCCCCTGTCGACGGGCATGTCCATGCCTCGACGCTGATTCCATTGAAGGACGGTGGTGTGCTCGTGGCGTGGTTCGAGGGAAGTCGGGAAGGGGCGCCTGACGTCGCGATACGCGGAGCCTGCCGAATTGACGGCGTCTGGCAGCCGGTGCGGACTTTCGCGAAGGTGAATCCCGACTCCCCGCACTGGAATCCCGTCCTGCGGCGGGCGGACGATGGTCGCCTCGAATTGTTCTTCAAGGTTGGACGCAACTGCAGTGACTGGCGGACCTATGTGCAGGAGAGTCGTGACGAAGGTTCGACCTGGAGCACACCGCGGGAACTGGTCTTCGGCGAGGTGCGTGGCGGACGCGGTCCCGTGAAGAACAAGTGCCTTCGCCTGAAGGGTGGACGTTGGCTCGCGCCGGCCTCGCGGGAGATCGGCGTCTGGCGTGCCTTCGCCGACATTTCCGATGACGATGGGCGAACCTGGCGTGCCGGGGCCGAGATGCCCGTGCCGGAATGCAGGGGAAATCCCAAATTTGGAGTCATCCAGCCCGCGCTCTGGGAAGACGCGGCGGGAGGCGTGCATGCGTTTCTGCGGAGCAACGAGGGACACGTCTGGCGTGCGGATTCGACGGATGCCGGCGAAACGTGGTGCGAAGTCTACTCGACGGGACTCGAGAACCTCAATTCGGGACTGGACTGTCTCAAGGCTTCGGACGGGAAACTCTATCTCGCGCTCAATGGCTACACCAATGGAAAGAATGGCTGGGGGCATCGTAATCACCTTGAACTGCGGGTATCGGAAGACGAAGGGAAGACATGGGCGCTCGTCCGGGTACTGGCCGATGACGGCGTCCGTCAGCCCGATGGACGTGGAACGGAATTCTCCTACCCGGCGGTGATCGAGGTGCGACCGCGTGTGTTAGGCATCTCTTTTACCTGGAATCGGCGTCGAATCCGTTATGTCGAGTGCCCACTATCAGGCTTGAAGACAACGGGATCTTCTCATGAGCGGTAAGGCGGCAGTGGCAGGAGTGGTGACGGCGGGGTTCCCCTCGCCGGCGGAGCAGTACATGGAGCCTCCGCTGGATCTGAACGATCTGCTCGTCAAACGCCCTGCGGCGACCTATTTCGTGACAGTCGAGGGCGACTCGATGATCGGCCGAGGTCTCCACCCAGGGGATCTTCTGGTGGTGGACCGTTCGCTACCGCCGGAGAACGACGATGTGATCATCGCCTGCGTGAACGGCGACTTCACGGTGAAGACCTATCGTCGCGACGCCAAGGGCATCCACCTCGTGCCCGCAAATCCAAACTATCCGGTTCTGACTTTCTCGCCGGATGCGCTTGATGACGAGGACAACTTCGTCGCCGTGCGGGAGCTCGAGTATTTCGGGAAGGTCACCGCGTGCATCCACTGGTTCGTCAATGACGGGAAAGATCGAGGGACGAAGAAGTCCTCCTAAGGTTGGACGGCGGGCGGGATGTGCTATACTTACCGCCCATGAAGACTCTCTCCGCATTTGTCCTTCTTCTTGTTGGCATGCCCCTGGCCCTTCCCGCGGGACAGGTCGAGGTCCGCGTCCGCACGGGGGATGGCGGTCCCCGCATCGAAGTCGACGGCCGCGCCGTGCCGCCCCGGATGTTCTGGGGTCGGAATGGTTCAATGCCTTGCACCCTTGAGCAGGGTCGGTGGACAAAATTCAGTCTGCCATTCTCGCCTGTTGCGGATACATCCTGTGGTACGATTCATCTGCGGTTCGACAAGACGGATGGCGGAGAGATCTCCGTGCGGAACTTCGTGGTCACGGAAAATGGATCCCGGTTCGAGACCGGCCTCGAGTCCGCCTTCGACTCGCCGGAGTCTTTCACGAACGTGTGGAAGATCTGGCCCCCGAGAAACGACTATGTGCACGAGGTCGAGAATGGAGTCTGCCGAATCGAGCTTCACCCCTGGCGGCTCGGCAAGAAGGATCCCGATTACCATTTCTACACACGTGACTACACCTTCCGCAGGGGAGCCGGATATGAGCTCTCCTTCGAGGCAAAAGGCGAGAAGGGCGCCACCTGGATCCGGCCTTCCTGCTACACGGTTGCGCCGGATGGCGTCCATTCGGCGATTCCCCTGGGCGGCGAGTCGATGGACCCGCTCTACGCCTCGGCGGCGAAGGCCCGGGATGCGGGTGTGAACTTCGTCTCGTATGGCATTCCCGAGGTCTGGAAGGAGAATGGACTCGACTTCTCCGCGTTCGACGAGATCACGGATCGCCTGATTGCCGTGAATCCGCACGTGCTCTTGATACCACGGGTGAGTGTCAATGCGCCACAGTGGTGGCTCAAGAAAAATCCCGATCATCGAATGGCCTTCGCGGACGATCCAAAGGCCGTTGGTCAGTGGTCGGGGACGGCGATTCGCCCCAATATGGCGGCGGTCTCCAGTCGCGCCTACCGGAAGATCGCGAACGAGTACATCGCCGCGTTCTGCCGTCACATGATGGCGAAGTATCCGCAGAACTTCGCGGGCATCCATCCCACGGGACAAAACACGCACGAGTGGTTCTACTTCGATTCGTGGAACAAGATGAACGGATGGGATCTGCAGACGCGCGAGGCTTTTCGGACCTATCTTGGCGACCCGAAGGCGGAGGTGCCGTCCTACGAGGAGCGCCGGGCCCATTCCCGCGATCTTCTGCTGGATCCACAGACACAGGCGCGCTGCATCGCCTTCAATCGGTTCCAGCAGCGGGAGATGACGGACTTCGTGGCCGAACTTGCCCAGACCTGCCGTCGCCACACCGAGGGGCGTAAGCTGGTCATCTTCTTCTATGGTTATGCGTGGGAGTTCTCGTCCCATCGGTTCGGCCCCGCCAACTCGGGGCACTATGGGTTGGAGAATCTGCTCGCGAAGGGCAAGGGGGCCATCGACATTCTGTGCTCCCCCATTTCCTATCACGATCGACTCAAGTGCGGGTCCGCAGGGAACATGAGCGCCGGCGAGACGGTGATGCGCAGAGGCGTTCTCTGGCTCAACGAGGACGACTCGCGGACCTATCTCACGCGCAACACGCGGGAAATCTCGCAGGAGGGAAGCCGCGTCACGGAGGAGGAGTCGCGCAACGTGATGCTCCGCAATACGGCCCAGGAGGCGATCCGCGGTTTTGGCAGCTGGTGGATGGATCTGCCGGGCGAGGGGTGGTACAACTCGAGGTCGCTTTGGGACGTGCAGAAGGCCCTGATGCCGCTCGAGAGGGAGATGCTGGGACGGGAGGGACCGTTCGAGCCCGAGGTGGCGCTGATCCAGGACGAGGAGTCCATGATCCACGTCGCGACGGAGAGCGGATCGGTTGCGAGCCGCATGATTTCGGCGATGCGCGGCGAGATGAACCGTACGGGGGCACCTCACGGGCAGTATCTGCTCTTCGATGTCGTCCGCCGTCCGTTGCACGCAAAGCTGCAGATCTTCCAGAGTGCCTGGGCGCTGTCCGACGCCAAGGTCGACGAGCTCGTGCGTCAGCGTCAGGGCATCCCCGCGGTCCGCGTGTGGTGCTATGCGCCCGGCTGGCGGAATGAGAAGGGCGAGGTTGACTTGGCGCGCATGAAGAAGCTCACGGGATTCACCTTCATCCCCCGCGCGGGCCGAAGACAGGAGGAGGGCGTCTTCACCGTCGTGTCGGAGCCAGGGGACGATGTGATGGCCCGTTTTGCCGACGGCACTCCGTCTCTGGTGGCGCGGCGGAACGCCTGGGGTGGACGGGATGTCTTCCTGGGCGACCCCGGCGCACTCCACGTGAAGCAGCTGCGGCAGATGGTCGATCTCGCGGGCGTGCGCAGCTATCTGCCGGCGGACGAAATCGGAAAGGCCACGCTCTGGGCGGCCGATCTCGGCGGAACGCATGTTCTTTCGCTGCAGGCGCTTGAGACGGGAACCCTCCACGTGCAGACAGGAGAGGGCGACGTCTTCGATGCGCTGACAAACGAAAAGGTCGGGACTGGCCCGACCCTTTCGCTCGACCTGATCGCGAATCAGGTCCGTGTGCTGAAGTGGTGACGATTCCGCTCAGTCGACGGTGACGACGCGGCACTGCGTCGCTCCGTTGGCGTCGCGCCAGGTCAGGCGGTACTGCCCCTTGAAACCGCGGAAGGCGAGGCGTCCGGCGGCATCGGAGCGCGTCGTGAGGCGGGTGCGCCATTCCTCGTTGAAGAGGTGGTTCATCGTGTGCCACACGCGCTTCTTCGTCATGTCGCGGTTGTACCAGCCGCTGGACATGCGCTCGTGTTTGATGCCCATGCCGTCCACGAGGTTCCAGTAGGTGATGCGGTCGACGCTCGGCCAGGAGAACCAAAGGCGGTAGTAGGCGCGCGTCACCTTGGCCTGGAGCTCGTCCGCCTGGTCGTCGGTGAGTCCTCCGAGCCCGCGCGGCGAGGGAATGGTGATCTCGCTGATATGGATCGGCTTTCCGAGCTGGTCGATCTCCGAGAGGCGGTTGGTTTCGTCGTTCACGTCCCAGGTCTGGCTGTTCGTCAGGCAGGGGAAGCCCGAGGCGACCGTCAGGAAGTTCCGGGGGTTGAAGATGTGCTTCTGGTAGCCGACGACGTCGATCTTCGCGCCCTGGCTCATCAGCTTCTTCGTGAAGGCGGCATAGGCGTTGTTCTTGATCGACCAGGCGTCGTTGATGGCGAGGCGGACGGACGCCGGGAAGTTTGCGGCGGCCACCTCGAAGGCGCGGCGCGTGAGCTCGGACGGCAGCACCATGTCGGGATGGCGGGTGCGGCACCAGTTGTCCGCGTCATCGGGATTCTCCTTGGTGGAGTCGCGGTTGAGGCTTTCGTTCACGACGTCCCACTGCGGAATCACGTCGCCGTAGTACTTGGCGATGGAGGCGACGCGGTTGTCGTAGTAGGCGCGGGCGAGTTCGGGCGTCGTCGCCTTGCCCCAGAGCCAGTCGGGCGTCCAGGCGACGTAGATGATGGCGTGGCCGTGCATCGCGATGTTGTTGGCCCTGCAGAAGTCGATGAGCTTGTCCGGAGCCGGACGGCGCCATTCGACGAACTGCTCGGGTTCGTCCTTCTTGAAGTCGAACGCGTTCCAGAACTCCGGCAGATCGCGCGGTCCGGACGTATAGCGCGGCTTACCCTCGACGGGTTCGAACTCCTTCCAGTAGAAGGCGATCGTCGCGGCGTTGAAGAGGTTCGTGAAGGCGGCTCTGTATTCGGCGTTCATCGCATCCGAGCCGAGCTGGTTGAAGTTGAACATCTGCGAGCCGAGAAGGAACTTCGAGGTCGTCTGTTCGACCTTGACTTCGGTGCCGGCTGGAAGGCCCTCGACGACGGCGTCGGCCTTGCGGTGCTTCTCGATGCGCGCGTCGATCGCCTGTTCGAAGGCGGGCGTCCACTGGGCCTTCCATTCGGGCCCGAGCGGGTCCCAGTCGCACCGGGAGAATCCCTCCCAGGTGACCTGGAGCGGGTAGAGCTTCATGCGCTCGTTCTTCGAGTTGGGCTGGTGGAGGGAGAGCATCATCTGCCCGTCGTGGCGCTTGAAGATCATGCCGTGGCCGCCGTCGCGCGTGTAGAGCGGGGTATGCATGTACCAGGGGCCCGTGATCTTGCCGCTCTTGGACTGGCACTGCAGCACGCAGTAGCCGCTGCCTTTGAGGAAGTTGCTCCAGATCATGCGCAGTCCCGAGCCCTTCGGCTTCATCAGGAAGGGACCGTCCGTGACGTGGCCGGCGCCGGGAATGCAGGCCGCGCGGAAGAGTTCAATCGGCTCGGCCGTGAAGCGGGAGAGGTCCTTGCTCATCGGGGCCGCCATCATGCGGCCGTTGCCCGTCTGGCACCACTCGTGGCAGAACACCATCCACGGCACGCCGTCTTCGACCCAGAGTGTGCCGTCGAGGCACATCCACTCGGCGGGAGTCACCGATCCCATCTTCACGGGCTTGAAGGGGCCCTTGGGACTCTCGCTGCGGAACACCCACACACCGCGCGGCTGCAGTTTCCCGCCCTTGAATCCCTGCTCAAGCATCGGCTGAATCGGCTTCAGATAGGAGGGTGCGTCTTTGGCATCGGGGTTCACGGGATCAAAGGTCAGCGTCGTGAAGAGCCAATAGGCGCCGTCGTATTTGTGGACTTCAGGAGCCCAGACGGCGGTGTTCTTTACGTCGGGCGGCAGCTGGAGGACCATCTCCTTGTCCGTCCAGTGGTCGAGATCCTTCGAGGTGCGCACGGCGACGCCCTTGCCGCCGAACCATGGCTTCGATTCGTAGAGGTAGTAGGTGTCGCCATCTGGAAGGACGAAGGGGTCGCGGATCTGGAATTCGTCACGGGTCCAGGTCTTTGCAGGTTCCGCCTGTACGCCCAGTGCCAGAAGAATCGCCAATGCGAACACGGAATGTCTCATCTGTTTCATGCTCAGATCTTTCTGTGTGTGGTGTCTCTTAAAAGTGCAGGCGAATTATAGCAAATTTTATTATGTTTTGGATGGGCTCACGCCTGATGACATAGTTCTCAATGGTCGCGCCGTGGAAGACCATTGAGAACTATGTGCCAGTCTCCGAGACGGTGATGGAAGAGAATGGAATAGTTCTCAGTGGTCCTATAGGATGAGCCAATGAGAACTATAGGAAAGATAAACTACTCCAACAGTAGACAATCGGGTCGGCGTTTGCTACACTGTACGCCGTTCCCTACCAAAGAGGTAGACAATAAAGAGAGGTGCGAAAATGAGCAAGATCTACGGTAACATTCTGGAAAAGGTTGGCGGGACTCCGCTCGTGGAGATCTCCAACAAGTTGAACAAGGGCGGCGCACGCGTGCTTGTCAAGGTTGAGTTCTTCAATCCGGGCGGCAGTGTGAAGGACCGTATCGCGGCGGCGATGATCGAGGAGGCCGAGCAGGCCGGTACCCTCAAGCCGGGTGCGACGATCATCGAGCCGACGAGCGGCAACACGGGCGTGGGTCTCGCGCTTGTCTCCGCTGTGAAGGGCTACCACCTCATCCTCACTATGCCCGAGACCATGTCCATCGAGCGCCGCAAGCTCGCAGCCGCCTATGGCGCCGAGATCGTTCTCACGCCCGGCAGCGAGGGCATGAAGGGCGCGATCGCCAAGGCCGAGGCTCTGCGCGATTCCACACCTGGCGCGGTGATTCTCCAGCAGTTCGAGAATCCGGCGAACCCGAAGCGCCATGCGGCGACGACGGGTCCGGAGATCTGGGCGGACACCGATGGCGCGGTCGACGTGTTCGTCGCCGGCGTCGGTACGGGTGGTACGCTCTCGGGCGTGGGCCAGTACCTCAAGTCGCAGAAGGCGTCCGTGCAGGTGATCGCGGTCGAGCCCGACACGAGCCCGGTTCTTTCGCAGGGCAAGGCGGGTCCGCACAAGATCCAGGGCATTGGCGCGGGCTTCATCCCGAAGACGCTCGACACGAAGATCTACGACCAGGTCGTCACGGTCGCGGCGGAGGACGCCGGCGCCACGGCGCGCGCCCTCGCGGCGCAGGAAGGCCTGCTTGTCGGCATTTCGTCCGGCGCCTCGGCCTTCGCGGCCCTCGAGCTCGCGAAGAAGCCCGAATACGCGGGCAAGACCATCGTCGCGCTGCTGCCGGATACGGGCGAGCGCTACCTCTCCACCTGGCTCTTCTCGTAAAAAATGAAGAATTGAGGAGTACAGGATGTTTTTCCCGTTTCTTCTCCTCTAGTTCCTCATTCTTCATTCTTCATTCTCCATGACGCTGCAGCAGCTCAAATATGCGGACGCCGTGGCGTCCTGCGGAAGTCTCAGCGAGGCTTCGCGCCGCGTCTTCGTGACGCAGCCCACGCTGACGGAGGCGATTCGGACCCTTGAGGAGGAGCTCCGAATCGCCATCTTCTCACGATCCGGCCGTGGTGTGACCGTGACGCGCGAAGGCGAGGAGTTTCTCGCCTCCGCCCGTCAGATCCTCGAGGACGCCGCGCGCATCCAGGCGAAGTACACGGGGAAGGCCGTGCGTCTGCCGCAGTTCGCGGTCTCCTGTCAGCACTACGCCTTCGCCGTCGAGGCGTTCATCGAGGTCGTCAAGGCCCACGAGGCGGATGCCTTCGACTACACGCTTCGCGAGACGGTGACGAGCGAGATCATCGACGACGTCGCGCGCCATCGCAGCGAAATCGGCGTGCTGTATCTTTCCCAACGCAATGAGACCGCTCTCTCGAAGATCCTCAAGAAGGAGGAACTGGAGTTCGAGGAGCTGTTTGTCGCGAAGCCCCATGTATTTCTCGCGCGGAAACATCCCCTTGCGAAGGCGAAGGCGATCCGCCCCGAGCAGTTGGACGACTATCCGTTCATCTCCTTCGAGCAGGGCAGCGAAAATGCCCTCTACTACTCGGAGGAGATTATGCCCGCCATCGACCGCAAGAAGAACATCCGCGTACGCGACCGTGCGACGATGACCAATCTCTTCCACGGACTGAATGGCTTCACCATCGCCTCCGGTGCCGTTTCAAGGGAATTGAACGGTCCGGACATCCTGGCCATTCCGTTGGTCTATGACGATGAAATCCGCGTGGGCATCATCCACCGCAAGGATGTGCCGCTCTCCCGCATCGGCGCGGAATACGCTGCTGCCATTCGCACGCGCGTCACTGCAGGTACGAATCGGGGAAAAGCGACCGATTCAGAAAAGTGACACCCCTTGAGCGAAGGGAAAAGACGGGCGGCAACGTCAATCCTTCCTCCGAAAATGATATACTAGCGGCCATCTGCCACTCGGTTTGTAGACGCGACGGCTCGTCGCGTCGTCAGGCGGGCGGGACAACGTAGGCGCGACGGCCGTCGCGTCATAGTCGGCGAAAGGAGATCGGTCATGGCGGTGAGAGACATCAAGGAAGCGGAATACGACGAGGGCGTGAAGTCGGGCAAGGTGATTGTCGACTTCTGGGCGACGTGGTGCGGTCCGTGCAAGATGCAGGGCGCGCTCATCGACCAGAAGATCGTCCCCGAACACCCGGAGATCGAGGTTCTCAAGGTGAACGTCGACGAGGAGCCCGCGCTGGCGGCGCGGTTCGGCGTGATGTCCATCCCCACGCTCATCCTCTACAAGGACGGACAGATGCTCGAGCAGATCGTCGGTCTCACGAAACCGGACGAGATTCTGGCGAAGCTCGCCTGACGCGGGCGAAGGGGAGGCCCCCGTGGAGAACATCATCATCATCGGCAGTGGCCCCGCGGGCATGTCCGCGGGAATCTACGCCGCGCGCGCCGGTATGAAGCCCATCGTGCTCGAGGGCCTCGAGTCCGGTGGACAGCTCATGCAGACGCAGCATGTCGCGAACTATCCGGGCTTCCCCGAGACGGTCTCGGGTCCGACGATCATCGCCGCCATGCGGAAGCAGGCGGAGACGGCGGGCGTGAGGTTCGTGATGGATGCCGTGGAGTCCGTGGACTTCACGGGTCCCGTCAAGAAGCTCTCGACGATGATGGGAGATACGCTCGAGGCGAAGGCGGTGATCGTCGCCTCCGGTGCCGGTGTCACGAAGACCCATCTGCCCGGCGAGGCGAAGTATTGGGGACGCGGCATCTCCGCGTGCCTCACGTGCGATGGCGCGTTCTACGCCGGAAAGAAGGTCGTCGTCGTTGGAGAGGGACCGGCGGCGCAGGGCGCGAAGAACTATCTCACGCGCTGTGGCGCGGAGGTCGTCGCGGTCGTCGCCCCCGCCGATGTGAAGTCCTTTGACGGCGATGGCTCCCGTCTGACGGGCGTGACGCTTCAGTCCGCCAATCAGCCAATCCAGCAATCCGACAATCAAACAATTCTCTGCGACGGTCTGTTTCTTGTGACGGCACGGTCGCCGCAGACGAAGTTCCTCGGTGATGCGCTCGCGCGCGACGCGAAGGGCCATATCGTCGTCGAGGGAACGAAGACGTCCGTGCCGGGCGTCTATGCCGCCGGCGACTGTGCGCGTCCCCGCCACAAGCAGGCGGTGATCGCCGCCGGAGACGGCGCACTCGCAGCCCTCGAGGCGATGGCCTATCTCGCCCACTCTTGATAGCGTGAGTCGTGCCCCGTGGAACGGACACTCCTGTCCGTTTGTCAGCTACGCATTCTGTGGAACGGACAAGAGTGTCCGTTCCCCGGTGTGATGTGGTTTCAAACTGTCCACCAGTGGTCAATGTGTGATATAATGGCTGCCTAGGAGATAGATGGATATGGATACGTTGATCATCACCGGGTGGGGATGGAAGGAATATGCGGTTGCGGCAGCTGTCGCCCTCAAGGGATTGGGGGGACGGGCCGAGATCATGGGCATGAGCAGACGGCGACTCCCGGAGTATCTAGAGGACGAAGGGCGCAAGTGGAAGCGCGTGTTCCTGATCGGTATGAGCTTGGGCGGTGACGAGCCGCGGCTGGCGGCGGCCTTGAAGGCGATGAAGAAGACCGAGGTCGTGTGGATCAGTTCGCTGCCGATGAGCGAATCGCAGGAGAAGCTGATCACGCCGCTCCTTAAGGTGCATCAGGCGAAGGGTGAACTCTTCAACGGGTCGCTTGTGAGGGCTGTCGGAGAATTCTTCAAAGTCGATGTGCAGTCCTACATCCCGTTTGCGCTGGAGGGTAACAAGATCCCGAGGTCGGTTCCACCATTCCACGAACTCATCTGCGCGGCGATGTATGCCTATCGGAATTATCGGGACGAGGAGTCGTTTGCGACGGCGGTGCGGTATCTCGCCGATGGCATTCGCGAGGAGTCGTGGAGTCCTGATGCCAAGCGGATCGTGAGCCACTATCGCCGCTACGGGAATCGCGAGCTGATCGGAAACAGTGTTCAGATGAAGCAGCTTCGGGAGCGGATCAACTTTGTCGCAGCGAATCCCGAGGCTCGCGTCTTGGTGATTGGCGAGAGCGGAACGGGCAAGGAAACCGTCGCCCTGCAGATCCACAACCGTTCCGCGCGCAGGAATGAGGCCTTCTACGCCTTCAATTGTGCCAGCGTCAACCCGGAGCTTCTCGCGAGTAGGTTCTTCGGACACGAAAAGGGCGCGTTCACCGGGGCGGACACGCGCGAACTCGGCCTTTTCGAGTTGGCAAGCGGCGGGACGCTGTTCCTAGACGAGATCGGCGAACTACCGTTGGCGGCACAAGGGCTCCTGCTGCGCGTTCTTGAAGAGGGACGCTTCATGCGCGTGGGAGGCACGGAGGAGATTGCCGTGGACGTTCGGCTTATCACGGCGACCAATCGCAATCTTCCTGTCCGCGTCCGTGAGGGGAAGTTCCGCGAGGATCTGTTCATGCGGCTCAACGTGATTCAGCTCCGCATCCCGCCGCTCCGTGAACATCGCGAGGACATTCGGGATGTGGCGGACAACTGGTGGTTCAACAAGTTCCGCAGGCATCTCACGGACGAGCAGTCCGCCGCTCTTATGGACTACGACTATCCGGGCAATGTGCGTGAGCTTCAGAATGTCCTTGAGCGGGCGGTCGTGTTCAAGATGGAGAATTTCTCGGAGCTGATGATCGAGCATCGGCAGATGAACGACGGTTTGCAGGAGGACGCGCCGGAGAAGTCGAATGTCCCCGATGAACTGGACGAGGTGATCCGCTGGCACATCAAGAAGGTGTACCAGAAGTATGGACAGAATGTCAGCAAGGCGGCTGCCGCGCTGAAGATCACGCGCAACACGCTCCGCAAGTACCTATAAATCTCGTGCCATGTGGAACTATATGGCTACTAAAAAATAGCGCGATGTCATTTTTTAGTAGTTGTCATTGCTGAAAAATGTGCAGATAAATGTTATAATATTGGATGTATTTCTTCGACAATACAGGTAGAGCTTGCTTATGTTCATAGGTAGAGAGACGGAACTCAAGGACTTGAAGAACCTCTGGAGAAGGTCAGCGGCTTCTCTTGTCACCGTTCGCGGACGCAGGCGAATTGGTAAGTCGACACTCATTGAGGAGTTTGCGCGACGTAACCATGTGAGGTTTGTAAAGATTGATGGTGTTCATCCGGGGCCTGGTGTCACGAACGAGACGCAGCTTGAAAACTTTGCGAGGATGCTTGCGGCGCAGACCGGGACGGCGTATGAGCCGCTGACAAATTGGTTTGATGCGTTCAAGCGACTTGATGAATGTCTCAGTCCGCGAGAGAAGGCTGTTCTGCTTCTTGACGAGATCTCGTGGATGGGCAAGTATGACCCCACATTCACCGGTAATCTGAAAATCGCGTGGGATAACTGGTTTTCAAAAAAGCCGAAACTCATCATGTTTCTGTGCGGTTCGGTTTCAAGTTGGATTGACAAGTATATCCTGATGAACACGGGGTTTGTCGGGCGTCCGACGATGCGCATGGATCTTCGTGAATTGTCGATGCGTGAGTCGTATGAATTCTGGAAGGTGCGCAACAGCGGTGCCTCCGTGCGGGAGGTCGTTGACATCCTTTCCGTAGTCGGAGGTGTCCCGAAGTACCTTGAGGACGTTGACCCTCTGGCAACGGCGGATGAGAATATCGGGCGAATGTGCTTCAGCTCGGACGGTTTGCTGGTCAAGGAGTTCGATGAGATGTTTAACGACTCGCTTGAGGAAGGTCTTGCGGTCAGGAAGAAACTTCTGACCGCGTTACGGGATGGACCTCTTGATATGACTGAATTGGCTAAGGTCTGCGGAATGGATCCAAGCGGGTATGTCACGGCAAATCTTAAGGCGCTGGAGGCCGCCGGGTTTGTCTCCTGTGACAATGGTTTCAATCCCGTCAACGGCAAGAAGCTGAAGTCGCCGCGTTACCGAATTTGCGACAATTACGTGCGGTTCTATCTCAAGTACATCGAGCCGAACCGACCTCTGATCGAGAAGGGTGCGTTTAGGTTTTCGTCCATTGAGCAGTTGCCCGGATTGAGCGCGTTTCTTGGACTTCAATTCGAGACGTTGGTGAACGCGAACCTTGCGGCACTGATGGACGAACTTGGGCTGGGGAGGACATTGCTCGTTTCTGCTGCGCCGTACAGCCAGCGTAAGACGCAGCGCATAAAGGGATGCCAGGTCGACCTGCTGATCCAGACGGACGCGGCAATTCACGTTGTGGAGGTCAAGCGCCGCGAGCGTATTGACGAGGATGTGATTGACGAGGTGAAGGAGAAGGTCCGGCGGCTGAAGGTCAGGCACGGCGTGAGCATTTTTCCGGAGCTTGTCTATGCGGGGAATATCTCCAAGCGCATTGAGGCCGTCGGCTACTTCAGGAGAATCATATCCGCAGAGGATTTGCTGGGAATTTCGTGATAAGCCTGGCGCGGGCGCGAAGTTTCAGCACATCGACATCGCAACCGATCTTGCTGGCGTAGCGGTGTACATTGCCAAGGAATGACGCCTGGTTTCGCTTTAACCGCCCGCTGATTCCAAAATAACCACTTACCACCACAAAACCCCGCCTTGAGCGGGGTTTTCTGCTTTGGCACGATGTTTGCATATAGTGCTTGTGGCGAAAGGAATAGGACAATGGCTATTGACAAGAAGGAAATGCAGACCCGCCTCTGGGCGGAGTGGACGAACGGGTTGAAGATACTCGCCGACTCGTTGATGACGGATCAGGTTGGCATCATCAATTCGGCGTGTACGATGGTTCTTGGCAACGAGAACTTCATTCAGCGGGCGGTGATGTACATACAGCGCAAGATGTACATCGGGAAGTTCAGCGATTACAAGACGCGAATCGGAGCGTACGAGACGACGATCATGGAACTGCTCGGGCAGGTCAACAAGATGTGTGGCGGCGGGGAAGGGCATTGGTATGAGCTTGTCAGCAAGCCGCGCAAGATTGAATACAAGAGGTAATTGCAAAACCTCGGCGAAGTCGTGCCGGACGTCCGCCTGACGGC
>JAUNMP010000240.1 GCA_030537465.1 bacterium | reverse complement strand
GCGCGCCTTCGCCGCCGTGAGCAGCCAGGCCGCGCGGTGGGAGAACGGGATGCCCTGCTGCGTGAGTTTCCGGCGCGTCCCGTAGTGGACGTCGCTGCCGATCTCGTCCGTGTGCATCGCGGCGGACTCCACGACGACGTCCTCGATTCCCGCACGACGCAGGAGCTCCTTCAGCACGAACTCCGCCATCGGACTCCGGCAGATGTTTCCATGGCAGACAAACAGTATCTTCATCCGTCCTGTGCCCTTCTCATTCGTGGGTCTTCTGGGCCGAGGGGACCGCAGCAGCGGACTTCGACGCAGCCGGCTCCAGATGGATGTGGGGCTCGAGCGCGGCCGCCTCCGTGATTACCTGGATGTGGTTCGCAAGGTCGAACCGCACCACGGGCTTCGGCCAGTCCTTGGCGAGCGCGAGACGTTTGACGGAACCGTCAAGCAGATCGAGGAGAACCGGGTCCCGCCACTGTCCGGCGGAGTCGCCGAAGAAGACGCGTCCCTTCGCCTTCACCGTCGGCATCGCCTCATGGGTCGGCCAGGTCGCCGTGACGGCGAACATCGGATGTCCGTTGCGGCGGAAGGCATAGACCGCGGCGCCGGCCAACGCCGCCTCGTCGGCGGATGTGGCGTTCTTCACGGGCTCGAGGGCGAAGCTCACGGTGCAGTCGGGCTTCGTCAGCCCATCGTCGAAGAACCGCTTGATGCGCTGAAGGACGCCGAACGACGGCTTGCGGGAATAGTCCTTGTCGCGCAGCACGCCGTAGTGGTAGGTGACCTCGTGCGTGTAGTGGTCGAAGTCGAAGAGATGGAAGTAGGAGGTGAACGCGATCTCGGGATCGGCGAGGTCGCGCACGAGGTGCCGGCTCATCCAGCGCGCCTGCATCTCCTCCGAGAGCGGCAGATGGTGGAGCGCACCGCGTCCGCTCTTCTGGCTCGAGAGCCCCGCCTCGCCGCGCCAGAACTCGATCTTCGGCGCAAAGCGGCGGATCGCGCCGTAGAACGCATCGCGCTCCTGGCGCGAAAAGCCCTCCGGCAGAGCCCGGTAGGCGTGGAACGTGTAGATGTCGGCGAACTCGGCGACGCCCTGCTCGAAGAGCTCCACGCAGCTGCGCTCGCGTCCGTCCGGACCACTCGCCGTGCACACGGCGATGCGCGCCGAAGGCTGAACGGCCCGGACCTCCGCCGCCGTCAACCGCGCGAGGCGCGCGTACTCCGCGGCCCAGGACGACCCCTCCGGCACCTTGAGGAAGTGGAGGCAGTCGGGCTCGTTCCAGACCTCCCACACCCGCACGCGGTCCTGGTAGCGGGAGACGATGGCGCGCACATAGGCCTTCCAGGCCGCAGTGCCCTCGGCGGAGTTCAGCGGAAACATCTTCTGCCCCGTGTAGCTCTGTTCGCCGTCTGCTGCCACCGCGTAGATGGGATTGCCGTAGGAGAGCGAGATCCAGGGCTCGACGCCGATCTTCACCAGGTCGTCGACGATTTCGTCCAGCCACGCAAAGTCGTAGACGCCCTTCACCTTCTCGGTCCGCGCCCAGCCGCTCTGCAGACGCGTGCGGGTGATGCCGAGCTCCTTCAGGTGCGGCATCGCGGGGCCATGCTTCCAGAGATCGCGGTCCAGGCACTCCATGCCCACGCCCAGCCGGCACGCAGGCGCGCCGTTGAGCGCTTCCAAGGCGCCCACCGCCATCACGGCGGCCATCAGGAAGGTCTTCTTGATTCGCATCGTCTTCTGTCCTTTAGTCAATTCAGTCACATGGTTTGCCACAGGTCAATTCGCGTCTCATCGTCCCACAGCGGCCTTCACCTCGGCCAGCGCGCGCTTCGCCGTGCCAATTCCGAACCGCTCGGCGACGGACAGCAGATCCGCATCCCCGATGCCGGACGTCTTGCCGTTGATCGAAAGGACATGAGGATTGGACCAGGCCTCGAAATCCTTGTCCTCGACCGAGAAATGGTACCCCGTGAGATCATATGCCGGAGCCAGTTCCCACGCCCCCCCTTCGCGCATGAGGAACGAGAAGTTCTTCGTGTGGTCGTCGACCTCCTCGATGTACACGTTGAACGCCATCCGCCGGAACAGCTGTTCCAGCGCCTCGTATCCAAGGCCCAGATCGACCGCCGTATGGAAGAGTCCCTCATAGGTCATCAACTGCCGTGGAGACTGGTGGGGCAGATGCTTCAGCGCACAATAAGTCTGCAGATGATGACGCCGATTGCCATCTCGGTCAAACCGCCGGGTCATGAAATGACGCACACCATCCAGCTCATAGACAGTACATTCACTCATCACAATCCCCGCCTCGAGAGCGCGCCGGTGAATCGCGTATTCACTGTCGCCGACATCCTCCATGCCGAGTGGCGAGAATTTGATCAACCAGTGTTCAAAACCATCGGGTAGATCACCTATGCCGGCCAGGAACTGATCGGTCGCACGATTCCATCCAACAACCGCCTTTGCCTGGGCCCCTCCGGCGGATGTCCCCACATGCAGAATCTCCCGCAGGGCGTCGCATCCCTTCATCACCCCGATGCGGTTGTTGAGGGCCAACCGTGCCTCGGAAACAAGCTCGCGCATGTCCAATGCCGATGGCCGACTGATCTGGGGACCGCGCCGCGGCTCAAAAGTCAGCGCTCCCATGGCCCGATCTCCAACATAGGCCAGACGATCCAGCGCGGACACGGCAGTCGTGGGAATACGCTGCTCCTTCATCCATTCGTTGATCAGGGCATTTCCAAATGTATCCGGCAACGCATCGGCGAATACCCCAGGCAGCCCCCAGAACGCCCCTAGCGGAAGTTCCATCCGTGCCGTGTGGTACATCTCCGTTCGCAGAGGCAACATAAAGGGCGAGATTTCGATTCCCGTCTTGACGAAGGCCGGATCATACTGGAAAACATACGAAGACCCGCTCTCGGGAGCCAACGCGCCAACATGCCTCCCCCAGAGGAAGACATCGAGCTTCACCACCCGCTCATACATGTCCAGTTCCCTTCCGCTTTGTGGCACGAATCCGCACCTTCATCGGACGTATCCGCGCCGCATAGTCGTCGACCGTCTCTGGTTCCAGCTCGTAGATCCATTGGTCGTGGCCATAAACTCGGCAAAGGGAGATGAATCCCCAAAGGGAAATTCCATGCCCAGCCTCAAAACTCTTCAACGTCCCAACGCTGACACCACTCCTCGCCGCGGCATCCGCCTGGGACAAATTCAATCCAAGACGACGAGTACGCATGCGCGCACCGACATCCCCGAGGATTTCACTCTTGTTTCCGACGACCATAACAGATATTTTTCTGACCGTTAACAATGCCAAGTGTACCACAACGGTCAGAATACTGTCTATAGAATAAATTGAAGTCAATGAATTGACCGCAGGGAGTAGGCCCGGCAATCGATATCCGTGACCCCCTCGGAGAATGTCGCGGAGAGGCGCCGGTTCGCGGAATCGGGGATTACAGCCGCCGGCTGGAGATTGAGTCCGTCCTGTGAAACCACCTCGATGCCCGTGCGGTCAAGGTAGGCGCGCAGGGCCAGACGCCCCTTCTCGATGGGCCACGCGCACGTCTTGCCATTGATCGCGAGCGTCGCGTCCTTCGCGTCGTAGACGAGCTTCACGCCGCGAAGATCAAAGGCCGCCGTGCCGTTCGGCGGCAACGTGCAGGCGAGATGGGCTTCGACGAGTTCGCCGGAGAAGTCGGCAAGCGGCACCGCGGGTCCCCGACGCAGGGCCTCGAGTTCCTTCGCGGGCGTCCGCACGAGGCGGAGACCCGCGTTCGTCCGACGCAGCGACAGATCGAACGGGAGACTGTAGGACTGGCTGTAGACGTTCCGATTGTCCGCTGGCTGGCGGAACCAGGCGATCCACACGCTCCGTCCCTCCGGCGCGTTGGAGAAGGTCTGCGCCGCATAGTAGGCATTGGACTTGTCCTGGACGGCGGAAAGACGCTCTTCGATCGGCTTGAACGTGTAACCGTCGAAGATTCCCACGTCATACCAGGGCCCCGCGCCCCACACGACCCAGGCGGTGGCCTCCTCGCCCTCGATCCTGAGTTCCTCGAGCCCCGGACACTCATAGCGCCAGTTGCCCTTCTTGAGCTCGTCTCCCACAAGTGTCGAGACCTTCGTCCAGTTCCTGAGATCGGCGGACCGGAAAATCCAGAACACATGGTGGTTGTTCTCGGATCCATAGAGGATCATCACCCACGCCTTCGTGGGGGCATGCCAGAAGATCTTCGGATCGCGATTGCCGGGGGCGATGTTCTTGACAATGGGATTCCCCCCGAACTTCGTGAGCGTGCGCCCATCGACGGAATACGCGAGACACTGCGTGAACGGTTCGCCGGCGGCGGTGTAGTGGAACACCAGGGCGTTCTTTCCGAAGCCGGAGGTTCCCTCGCGGTCGACGACGCCGCAGCCGCTGAACATCGCCCCGAGGGCATCCGGTTCGAGGGCGATGCCGAGTTCGGTCCAGTGGACCAGGTCCTTCGACACGGCGTGGGTCCAGTGCATGTTGCCCCAGTTGATGCCATAGGGATTGTGCTGATGGAAGAAGTGCCATTCGCCGTCGCGGTAGACCATGCCGTTCGGGTCGTTGTTCCAGCCGTAGCGCTGCGAGTAGTGGAACTGCGGACGCAGAGGGTCATCGGCAAGGGACTTCCCGGAGGGCGGCGCATCCGCGAGACGGATCGCCTCAAGCAGCGTCTTCCGCTCGGGCGGACACCCCTCGAGGGAGAACTCGAGTCTGCGTCCCCGCAGATGCCGCACGTTCCAGGGCGCCCACCAGTCGGCCTCGGCGGCGGAACAGAGCTGGATGTCCTTGGGAGAAAGGCTCTCCGCCCCATCCTTGACCAGCAGCTTCATCTTGGCGCCACCGTTCTTCACGGGGAAGAGGATCCAGTCCGACGTGACTTCGACCGTGCGTGTCGCGTGAACCCAGAATTCCACGGGGACGTCCGCGAAGCAGATGTGGTCCACGGAGATGTGTCCCCACCCGCAGGTCAGTTCATCGTAGATGCGGATCTGTGCCGTGCGGCCCTTGAGGTCCGCAACGTTCCAGTGGATGGGCGCCAGCGCCTCGCCCACTCCGGCACCGGTATTGGGCTTGTTGCGTCCCGTCGCGGTCCGCACCACCGAGCCATCGACGACGAGATCGACCCCGAGCCTGCCCTCGCTCGCCCCACCGCCCACCAGCAGACTGATATAGGACTTGTCGATCGTGAAGGCAGCAGAAGTGAGTGTCCCCGTGGTTCCGTCGCCTCCATGATACGAGCTGATGAGCCGCTCCCCAAGGAACCGCGTGACCTTCATCTGGTGCGGCAATGTCCCCTTCGCGGGACCTTTGCCAAACGCCGTGCCCGTCACCGTCCAGCCCGCGGGATACGAATCCCCCTCGCAGTCGGCGAAGACGACAGTCTCCGCCTGCGCCAATCCCGCCAACAAGGCAAGAGACAACATTCCACCGAGTTTCTTGAAAAGCGTGTTCATAGGCACAGTATAGCAAATCCAGCCAAAACTGGTTCGGGCAAACCACATGCTCCCTCACCAAGGTCATCGAAATCATCACCCCCATCTTTTCCGGCGACACCTTCAACCGGCGACCGCGCGGCGGGCAAAGTCGTCGACATGCTCGGGCGCGATGCCCTTGTAGACGACATCCACAGCGCCTGGGCCGGAAACCAGCTGGGCGAGGCGATTCAGAACGCACGCGTCGAGCCGCGTCATCTTCTTCTCGCCCGGGAGATAGGGCCAACCGACAGGCGCCAGCATCAGCAGATTTCCGGCGGCGCAGTGATCGAAAAGTCTGCCGCCGGGCTTGTAGAGCGGCGAGAAGCCCTTGTTGGCAAGCGTGATGACCTTATGGCCGGCGACGAAGGCCTGCCGCGCGATTTCCCGCTCGCCCTCGCTGACACAGGGCGAGATCAGCACTGCGCCATGGGCGGCCTCTTCCAAGAGGGCTTCCGCTGCCGCGCGGAATTCATCGCTTTCAATACGCGGCGGCAACCCTTTCTGAATCACGCCCTTCGCATCGCGCGCGTAGGCGAAGAAGCGCCGCGAGCATTGCACCTGCAATATCGAATGGGCTTTCAGCAGATAGTGGTTGCCGATCGCCGCGAAGTGGCCGATCCGGCCTTGCCCCAAATCGACCGACAGATCGCGCAAGACCGTGAAAAGCTCGGGGTGCGCCCGCTTCTCCCATAACCGCCGTGGATTGTCGGCAAGATAGGCGAGCGCATTGGCAACCGCCGACTCGTCGAAGAGAATCGTATCGACGTAGCCTTCGGCCCATAACTTCGGCACACGTGCCGAAGCGCAACTCTCGCCGATAGCGCTGGGCCGCGTGCGGCCCAGGAGATCGAGCCAACGCGAAGTCGCCTTAGATTTGAAACTACCGACAATCGCCCCCAACGGCTTGCGCTGCCGCCCCCGCACGGCTAAAACGACATGCAGATGATCCGGCATGATCTGCACGCCCAACACTTCGACACCCAGCCATTGGTTCGGCAACTCGGAAAGCACGCCCTCCACCAGCCGCCCCAGCTCGCTCAACTCGACAAAAGCCCCGCGCTTTTCCTCATGGCCAAGCCGCCCGAGCGCCTGGCTCCTGCGATCATCGAGTGTGATCGTGATCTGATAGACACCCTTCCCGCGGTAATCCCAATTTCGACAGCGTCGCCCCATCCGGTGAATGACATCACGCATCAACGCGCCCGTATCTTCATCGTAATGCCACCCCGGAGGTGCAACAGGAAATCCAACGCTTTTCATATCTTACTCTCCACCGTCGTCGCCCACGCGCCGACAGGGAAAAGGATAGCACTTCTCCAGCAAGAAAGGAACTACTGGAAATGTCAAAAATGCTAGAGGTCACCTCACAATCCGTCAAGAAACCGTCAAGGAAACCTGACATTCCGCGTGGGATTTC
>JAUNMP010000020.1 GCA_030537465.1 bacterium | reverse complement strand
TCTACACCTACACCTCATCTCTACACCTCAATCCCGCCGATATCAAAGAACAAACGTCGCGCGGACACTCATCCGCTTGACGAGAGAATTATAGCAAAAATCCGTCCCGTGCGAAGCGGATTTCGTTATGCGGAAATTCAAGACGCTGCCACATAAAGCGCCCCTCCCTTATCCGCCTCCGTGTGCCGTGTGGGTGAGGCGCGGCGTTCTCCTGAAACGGCTGATGTTTGAATTCAAGTCTCATAGGTCTCCATGAGCAGGAGCCATTCGGCAAGAGGGATGACCTCTACCGTACCGCCTCCTGCAAGCGCGATTGTCTCCGATTCGTCCCGCGTGACCACGAACATCCTCTTCAGTTCATATCGTTCAGACAGTTTCTCAAGCGCCTTGAGCTCCCGCGTCCGCGTAGCGGGATCCTTCATCGACCAACATGCCTGTACGGCAAGCCCGTTTTCAGGCAGATAGAAATCGACTTCCACGTTCTGCCGATAGAACGTAACCCCATCGCCATACTTGCGGTGGAGCTGAAGTGCGCAGGCATTTTCAAGAAGCGCGCTCTCGGGATTCGTCAAGAAGATGTTCAAAAGCCCATTGTCGATGAAGTAGTGTTTCTTGACCGATTCGCGTTCGGCGAATTTCGCCGCAGAATTCGGAATCGAGAAGACAAAACACGACTCCCGCATGAAGCGCACGTAATCCTGAACGCTGGCCGTCGTCGTCGAAGCTCCGGCCGCCTTGACAAGATTTGCGATTCGATTGTAGGCCGCAGGCTGTCCGACGCTCTCGGCCAGCTTATGAACGGAAAGCCTCAGCGCATCCTCGTTCTTGATACCGTTGCGTACGACCATGTCGCTGAAGAAGATCCGCCCGTAAAGGCCGTTGAGCCAGGCGCGCTTGTTCTGATACTCGAGGACTTCCGGGAATCCCCCGAAGCGCAAATAGCTCTCGACATGTCGTCGGACGTGATTTGCCTCTCGCCCATACTTCCAGTTCTTCCCGACCGTGACGCCGTTCGCGCGCAGATATTCCCCGAACGAATACGGCATGACCTCCATCGCAAGATAACGCTCGCCCAACGTTGTCGCGATCTCTCGACTCAGCATCTTCGCATTCGAACCGGTGATGAAGACAAGATACTTCTCATTCGCGAGCCGTCGCGCGAAACGCTCCCATCCGGTGATGCTCTGGATCTCATCGAAGAAAAGGATCGGCGTATGGTCGAAGAGCGAATGATAGGCTTCCAGAATCTCACCCAGCGCCTCGGCCTTCATGCCGATCAGACGCTCGTCATCAAAGTTGACATAGCAGAACTCCTCGGCAGAATGTCCGGCAGCCAGGAGTTCCCGCGCACGCTGATAGAGAAGATAGGACTTACCCGCATGGCGGACGCCGACCATCACATACTTCCCTTTCGGCTCGAATGCAACATCACGTGTCTGCAATTCGACCGTTTTCAGGAAGTCCTGATACTCGACAATGACTTTCTTCAGTGTTTCTTGCGCGACCATATAGCCCCCTTTTATTTACTGTCAGCAAATAGAATTATACCATATTTATTTATTGACAGTAAATAAGATGAGCAACTATTCCCTACCTCTGATTTGAGGATTAGAAGTCCAGTTTGAGCTCGATGCCCGGGACGTGGATGGGCTGCCAGCCCCGATCGCTCGACTGCTTGTGCATCTGACAATCCGCCCTTGGAGTAAGCATAAATCGTATCATGTGATCGAGTAAAAAGCGGCTTTCGCATGTCTGGCATCTTATTGTAATAATACCAGACAATCTCATTACGAAAACATTCTGGGCCAAACACCTCTTCTAGCCCGATTTTCCATCGCCACCGTAAAAAACGACGCCGATTTTCCATTGGCGATGGAAAATACGACGAATCTGTGGTATAATCTGCGTCATGGAAGCCATCAAAAGAACCATCGCCGCAGCCAATGGGAGTTTCTTTCTCTTCGGCCCGCGTGGAACCGGAAAATCGGTCTGGATCAGGGATCGATTCCCTGACGCGCTCACCATTTCGCTTCTGAACGTCACAAAACGGCGCCAGATGCAAGCGAATCCACAACTTTTGCGTACGATGGTCGAAGGCGCTGGGAATGTCAAGGATATCGTAATCGATGAGATCCAGCGCGTCCCCGAATTGCTGGACGTCGTCCACGCACTGATGGATGAAAAGCGCGGCTATCGGTTCATCCTGACGGGCTCGAGCGCCCGCAAGCTGAAGCGCAATGCCTCCGCTGATCTGCTCGGTGGACGCGCCGTCCTTCGCTACTGCCACCCTTTTCTGGCTTCCGAGATAGGCGAGGAATTCTCCCTCGAACGCGCTCTTCACGTCGGCATGATTCCGCTTATTCTCAATTCGCCACCCGAAACGCCCGAATCGATCCTTGCGACTTACCTTGACCTCTATCTTCAGGAGGAGGTGACGAGCGAGGGCGTCATTCGCAATCTGGATGCCTTCGCCCGCTTTCTGGAAGCGGCCTCGTTTTCGCACGGACAGCTCCTGTCGGCAAGCGATGTCGCGCGCGAAGCCGGCGTCAAACGTTCGACGATTGATGGGTATTTCAAGATTCTTGAAGACATGCTGATCACCAAGCATCTGCCAGTCTTCACCAAGCGCGCCAAGCGTAACCTTGTGGGACACGACAAGTATTATTTCTTCGATGCAGGCGTCTTCCGCGCCCTTCGTCCCAAAGGGCCGCTTGACCGGCCGAGCGAAATCGAAGGTGCCGGACTCGAAGGTCTCGTCTTCCAGCACCTCACAGCCTGGAACGATTATAGTGGAGGGGAGAACCAACTCAGCTTCTGGCGGACGAAAGCGGGCGTCGAGGTTGACTTCGTCGTTTACGGCCCGAACTGCTTCCATGCGATTGAGGTCAAGAATGCGGACAAAGTAACGCGCCATGACGCGGCCGGGCTTGAATCGTTTCACGATGACTACCCCGAAGCGACTTGCACGCTGCTCTATCGCGGAAGCGATGCGCTCAAGATCTCGGAACACTGCACCGCCCTTCCCATTGAGAAGTTCCTGCGCGAAGTCGTACCGAATGCGCCCTTGCCAGTGACAACTCACTTGCATCCGCAGTAGAACCTCATGTCGCAGCCATCGCAGAGGCGGGCGCATTTTCTGACCTTCGCGTTCGAGAACTGATGATTCTCGATCTTCGCGACCGTCCGACTGAAGGACTGCAGCGTCCCCGCCACGCGGTCCCGGTCGTAGTCCCATGTCACGTAGGGCGTCTCGTCTTCCACGCGCGTGTAGTAGAGGTGCATCTTCGAGACCTTCTTGCCGAACTTCTCCTCCACGATGTGGGAATAGACCTCCAGCTGCCGCCGGTAGTTCTCGCTCCGCACCATGTCCTCCAGATTGTTGACGTCCGGTTTCTTGTCCGTTTTGAAGTCGACGATTTCCACCGTGTCCCCTTCGCCGCGCAGCAGGTCGATGACGCCGTGCAGAATGAACGATTCGGTCGGAATCGACACGTCGTACTCCGCCGCGACGATGTTGGTGAACGTGCCGTGGCTCCGTTCGACATAGCGCGTGACGTGCGCAAGCGCGACAGCGCGTCGATTCGGGTCGAGATACGACTTCATCGCCCGCGACAACGAGGCGTAGTTGAGACTGAACCACTGTTCGATCTTCGCCGCGTCGAACGTTTCGCCTCGTAGGTGGGCCTTGTGGATATCCTCGATCGTCTGGTGGACGAGCGAGCCGAACATCGTCGCCGCCTGCCGATGCGGCGCAAAGCCGAGGTACTTGTAGGCCATGTACTGCAGGGGACAGTTCTCGTAGAGAAGGATGTCCGACGTGAAGGCATAGGCATTCTTGAGCGACGTCGGCTTCACCGCCGCCAGATGCAGTTTCCGATAGGCGAAGGCGCGGCTCGTCCAGTCCGGCAGATCGGCTACATGGGGATCAAAAGTCTTGCCGAGATCGTGTTTGCCGCGTGCCGGTTTCGGCCCCGTCAGCACAAGAAGGTTCTGCGGACGCGAGAACGCCACATAGTACTCGCGCCAGAAGTCGAAGAACTTCGTCCGCTCGATTGGCTCGAAGACGGGACGATTGAAATACTTCGACTCCAGCAGTGCATCCAGCGCTGTCCAGCCTTGGCGCGGCGTCCGGTTGAGTGAACCGACCACGGTTATTGGGAACTCAAGTCCCTTCGACTGGTGAATCGTCATCACCGAGACGCAGCCGGACGGAATCGGCTGCTCGTAGTCCTCGAACTCCTCCAGACCGCCCTGGTAGAGGAAATGCAGATACTGGACGAAAAAGTGCCGCAGATTCTTCTCTAGCCACTTTGGATTGAGAACGTCGATTGAATAGATGAACTCGAACTTCGCGAGAAACTGCGAGAAGAGCGCGAGGTTGAAGGCATCACGCGAAGTCTTCGGCGTTCCGTCGTGGTCGACGGCGAGGATTTCCGCGAAGAGCGGAAACTTGAGCGCCTCGTAGAACAGCGTGAGAAACGAATAGTCGGTCGACCGTGCGAGGACCTGATGTTTCCGGGCGTAGCGCTTCGCCCACGCGAGCAGATCCGCGTGGCGCTTTGGATCGCCCTTGACCGCCTCGACGAACAAGCGCATGCAGCCGCGATAATACTCGGCCGTTGCGGCCTGATGCGCCTCCATTTCGTCGGGAAGCGACCGCGCCTGCGGGAAGAGAAAGAAGAAGAGCCCGATGATCTGTCGAATGACGTCCCGTTCGAAGAATTGCGCGAACGCGGCGAGAAGACGCCGATGCCGTTCGCCTCAAGGTGTTCGACGAGGCGGACAACATCCTTGTTCTTGACGGAGTGGAAGAGAAAGGCGATCTGGTTGAGATCGGCGACAACCTTCGCCTTCACCATCTTCTCGATGAAGCGTTGCACTTCCGCGCACCAGGCCTCCACGTCTTCGCCCGAAAGGCGAATGACGCCAGGACAGGCGTCAAAGGTCTTGCCCGGCTGCGGGGCGATCGTCTTCTCGAAGCGGAACCTGTTCCCGTTCTCCGTCCATTCGCAGCTGTCCATCCACCGATTGTAGAAATGCACAATATCAGGATGCGAACGGTAGTTGGTATCGAGAACAACCGTCTGGCAGGCGCCCTTGGGGAAGTTTTCCGCGAACTGGAGAATGTTCCGCACCGAGGCGCCACGAAACCGATAGATGGACTGGTCCTCGTCGCCAACGACGCAGATGTTCGCCCGTCCCCCCGCGAGCTTCAGGAGAATGCGTTCCTGAATCGTGTTCGTGTCCTGGTATTCATCGACGATCAGATAGCGGATCTTCTCCTGCAGCGCGGAAAGGACCTGCGGCCGCTCCGTGATCAACGTCAGCATTTCGCTCTGGATCGCCGAGAAATCGATGGCGTTCTCGTCGTCCAGCATCCGCAGATACAGGGCGTACGCCGCGCCAAGAGCGCGCACCTCCGGTTCCTCCGCCGCCGCAAGTCGGGCGGGGTCAATCGCCTCTTCGCGGACCTTGTTGAGAAGCGTGCAGAGTTTCGCCGCATTCACCCAGCGGGACTGCGCCGTCAGGATGAGCTCCAGATTCTCGACCGCCTTGAATTCGTACATCTTGCGGTAGACGAAATACTTCTGGTCGAAATCGTCGAAGGTGCGATAGTTCTTCTTGAGACGCGTGAACTCGGCACTGTCCTTCAGAATACGCAGGAAGAGCGAATGCATCGTACCAATGTACATCTCGTTTGGCGAGACATCCAAATGCTCCTCCATCAGACGCCGCGAGATGCGCGTCAAGAGCTCCTGGGCGGCCTTTTCAGTGAAGGTCGAGACGAAAATCGATTCAGGCGCGACCTGCCGCGTCCCGATCAGATGGACGACGCGCTCGACGATCGCCATTGTCTTACCCGCGCCGGGGCCGGCAATGACGAGAAGCGGTCCATCCCCATGCTCAACAATCTGAACCTTCTTTGGATCAAGTTCTCTGCGTGCCACGATGCCATCTTCCCTCCGCCAGGTCTTTCAGACACGCATTTTCGGCGGCATAAAAAGAGCGTGCCTCGTTCGAGATATCTCGGTTGAGGCACGACCAAGCGCCCGCACTGAAATACCAAGAACGGGCACGCAGAGCGGGTGCACAACAAGGCATGGGTACAGAATACCCATGGTGCACAGGCCTGCGCAGCCACATTCTTCACTCCAGTGCTGAAATTTGGTCGTTTTCTAGCGAAGCAAAAAATGCGCTTACGCACATTTATGTTGGCGGCAGAATTGCGTCAAGCGCCCTGCCGCCTGTATCAAAGAACAATCGTCACGCGGACACGCATCCGCCTGACAGGATAATTATAGCAAAAAACCGCCCCCTGCGAGGCGGATTTCGTTATGCAGAAATTCAATCGCCACTACATTGAAGCGGGGGCATAAGGGTCAGAGCTTATTGACATCGTATCGCTGATAGAGTAGCTCATGTCAGGCGATACCTCCGCCGTGGCGACTGCGGATGATCTGGATCGCGCAATGAGCCCCTTCCCCAGCAACGGGAAAAGGCGAGCACGGTCGCCTGGAGGGAGGCCTTCCATACGGGGGCCGGTCACTCCGTGACCGACCCCCATATCAGGGGCTCACCCTCCGCCAGAGCAGAACATCGACAACTCGACCCTTCTGGCATAAAGACCTTACACTTTTCGTTCACACCCCTGCGCACTTGTGCGCAATTTCTAACCTTGTCAAGCGCAACGCAAAATGGTACAATCCACCGCATGAAACCCTTCAAGTATGGTTGTGTCGTCGGGGGCGAGAACTTCTGTCCCCGTCCGTCGCTTGAGAAACAGCTCCAGGAATTTGCCACGGACGGGCAGAATCTCGTCATCCAAGGTGCGAGGCGGATGGGAAAGACATCTCTCATCAAGCACGCCATTGGCAACATGCGCAGAATGCGACTGGTCTACATCGACCTTTACTACATCAACTCGCTCGCCGACCTCTGTGCGCGCGTGATGAAGGGAATCGCGAAATCCTCCGAAGAGATGTCCTTCCTGAAGAAAGCCGCCCAGTTCGCCTTTCGTCTTCGGCCCGTCCTCGCCATCGACCCGAGAGACGGTTCGACGACGATTTCGGTCGATGCACGGGCGGCGGCGGAACCGGACTCGCTTGACGCCGTCATGTCCACACTTGAGAAGATCGCCTCCGACGGAAAGACCTGCATCGTCTTTGACGAATTCCAGGACATCCTCAAGCTCGACAACGCGAACGGCATTCTCGCCCAGATGCGCAGCACGATCCAATTCCAGGACAAGACGCCCTACTTCTTCACCGGAAGCGTCCGCAACGACATGATGTCCATCTTCGACGACATGGACAGCCCGTTCTACAAATCCGCGCTGACCTTTGCCGTCGACGAGATCGATCCGGCGGAGTTCTCCGCTTTCATCGCGGCACGGTTCAAGGCTGGGAACCGCAAGATCTCGCCGTCGGTCATCGCGAAGATCATCGAATTCGCGGACGGCGTTTCGGGCGACGTCCAGCAGCTGTGCGAGGCGCTTTGGGAAACGACCGAACCGGCCGCCGCCGTTTCCTCCGATGACTTTGACGCCGCCCTTGACCTGATCTTCAGCCGCGAACTCCGCGGGTACGAGACGATCATGGAACGCCTGACGCCGTCTCAGACGGCTGTTCTGCGGGCCCTTGCAGACGACCCACACGCGAAGGTGTTCTCCATCGACTTCACCTCGCGTGTGAACATGCCGACAAGTTCGGTCCGGCGAGCCCTCACACGTCTCATCGACGACCGCCAGATCTACCTCCGCAAAGGCGAACACAAATTCTCCAATCCGTTCTTCCGCGAGTGGCTCAGACGCGCCTGACCGATACAGGCAAGGGCTGCGACTCGTCCAAACGAAATCGGGGAGGCAATTAAATCCCCCCCCGCCGACATACGATCGGACGCGCAACCGACGATTAGAAGTCCAGCTTGAGCTCGATGCCCGTTCCGTGAGAACGCGGTTGGATTTCAGTTAGGAGAAGGTTAGACGGGCCGGATTTTGTGGCTCTTCGGGCATAAGTGTGGGTCGGTTCATGTAATCAGAGCACTCAATTTTGTACGCAGATGCTTTCGCATACGCGGTTTTGGCGAAATCCGATCCGGCTACGGCGCCCGCGCCATAGGCAATTCCATGGCAACTGTTGACAGTCCATTTACGCGCGGGCTACGCCGGAATCGGATTTCGCCAAGATGCCCATGTCATCGGCTCCCTTGAGAATCACGCGACCGATTCCACGCCTGCCCAGGCGGTAGTCACCGAAGTTTATGACGAGCCCGAGGGGGATGTCCATGAGCTTCATGTAGGAGAGCAGCTGCGCTTTGTGCCGGGGCATGTTGACCTTGTCCTCGTCAAGCGATTTGCACTCGACGATCAGACACTTGTCAATGAAGCAGTCCAGGCGGAGTTTCTCCTCGAAGGTGAAGCCCTTGTAGGTGATCGGCACCTCCACCTCCGTAAGCGCCTCGTGTCCCCGCACGCGCATCTCCTGCGCGAGGGACATCTTGTAGATGTTCTCGGGAAGACCGATGCCGAAGTGCTTCTGGACTTCGATGGCGGCTTCGATCACTTCGCCGGTGAGGGCGTCTGCTTTCTGATAGAGAGGGTGCATAGGCGTATTCTAGCATATCTCAGGGGGCGAATCAGTCTCCAAGATGCCTGCATCTTCGGCGGTCTCGCACCCGAAATAGATCAGGCTCTCCAATGCTCGGACTTGCCGAAGCAGGAGCATACCTCCAGAAGGCTGTTGCCCAACACGCATCTTCGACCGAATCGACCGTGGCGGAATGCGCCGAAGAGCGGAGCTCGAAGGGCAGGTTGCGAAGCAACGGCGAAGCCGCCCGCAAGGGCCCGCGCCCGCGCGTCAAGAATCACCACAGGATAGTCAAATTCAGGTCATTGGCGCGGGCGTCGTAGCCACGTCGATTCGGTCGAAAAATCTGCGTATGCGGAGCATCTGCGTACTTCATAGGGCCTTATACGACGAAAGTTGACCCACACTCATGCCTGAAGAGCCGATTTTGTCCGTCAGTCGCTATCGGACGACAATCATCAGCGATCTGCGATTGTCCAGAACCCAGGAATTCCCGCTCCGGTAACAGACGAGTTTGTCCGCAGTGGTGGGTAGGGTGAACGAAAGCGCCCCGGTGAAGGCTCCGTCCGAACAGGTGAAGAGCTTGAGCGGAAGAACGCCCGCAGCCTTGAGTTCGTCCTGGGAGCAGTCGATCGCAACTGTTCCGGACACGCCGGTCGCCACACCCGTGAGGACATGCGGCAGCTTCGCAAGCCCTTCCGCGTCCGTGGCGATCACGGACGGCAGGAGGATATTCGCATCGGCAACGGATGCTATCTCAACGCCGTCAACCGTCCCCGCAACAGCGCCCCATTTCACCAGCTGGCCGTCGCCCTGTCCCACACCGACCAGTCGTACGGCAGGATCGGCCGCGGCAGCCAGGAAACTCCACGCGCCCGTCGCCCCTGTCTCCGCCTTGATCTTGAAGGTACCTCCCGGCCCTTGCGAGAGGTTCGACACCTCGACGTGTCCTCGGAAGTCACCGAAATAGCTGACCTTTCCGCTCGCTACATAGAGCCCAACGCTTTCGCCGAAGTTGCCTTCGATCACGGCGTCGCCGCCGAACCGGGCCGTCGTATTGCCCGACCAGATGACCACGCCAGCGGCTGAATTCGTGCAGATATTCCCGCAGATCCGTCCCCCCCGTCATCGTAAAATCACCGCCATAGGCATAGACCACACCGCCATAGCCGCTTGTGGAGGGGCAATCTTCCGACACCGCGCCCACGCAGTTCGTGATGAGTCCGCCGCGCATCTCGAATCGCGGCGTTGTGACACGGTTCAGATCTCCATCCCAGAAGCCAATTCGCACGCCAAACCCGTACGAGTTCGCCGACGGATCATACACGTCGCGAAGAATCGCCCCGTCCTCCATCAAGAGGCCCGCATCATCGCCTGCCAGAGCAACACCCATACGGCCACGTTCCAGTACCGCACCCGCGCCCAGTTCTACACGCCCCGCCATGACTCGAAGGATGGACGGAGAATTGTCCTGCGCGCGAACCGTCACGTTTTCAAGACGAACCGTGAGATTGACTTTCGAGACGGAGAGTGCCGTCTTACCCCCTTCTGCAGTCAGCACGCAATTCGTCCCCGCACCCGACCGGATGATCAGATTCGTCGGTTGGAAGTCCGAGCCAAAGGAGAAACTGACCGAACTGCTCTCCTGAACGTCCTGCAGGAGCTCCACTACATGACTCGGCCCCGTGAGCGCAGGAAGAACCTCTGTCGAGAAATAGTTGCAGTGCACGCCGTCAACCCGAAACGGAGCAATCGACCAATAGATCCATTTGCTGCTGTTTTTGACACCGTCGAAACCGAATTCGGGATGATTCTGACAGCGGATACGCCCAAGCCCCGGACGCTTCCCATCTGGCACCACGTAGACGTTCTTCACCCAGCTCTCGAAAGGAGAATCATTGACCAGGGAATTCACGGGTTCATACGTCGAATAGATCGTGAATACGCCCGTATAGTCCTCGAGGATGTACCCTAGCGCTTCAGGGTTCTTGCCTGTCGTAGCATAATAATTCGTGTCGGTGTCAAGGAACACGTCATTGACCGTACCGCCCACGTTGTTTGTGATGGACGCATCTCCGGAGAGGTAAAGTTCTCCTTTCTGAACATAGAGGCCTCCCGCATAGGCCCCCGTGTTCCCCGTCACGACACCACCCGAAAGTCGGACAACGCCACCATTGCAGAAGACACCGCCGACGCCGCCCGTATTCCGCGTAATGAGGCCACCATACATGTTGAACGTCCCCTTGCCGTAGACGTCAACGCCACCCGTGGACGTCGCGGCGGTATTGTCCGAGATTTCGCCACCCCACATGTTAAACGTCCCCTTCCAGACATAGACGGCGCCGTCATATTCATAAGAGGTTCCAGCCTTGCGTCGCCCATGGCAGTCCGTAATCAGTCCGCCGCGCATATCGAACACCGCCTCGTCACTTTCAATGTCGACACACGGTGCATAGCGCTCGTTCTGGAATCTGCGGAGCGTCGCCCCCGATTCCATTTCCAGATGCGCGGTCCCCGTCAGCAGAATGCCGGCGTAGTTTCCGCCAATCTCAAAGTTCCGCACCGTGGTTCCTGGCCCCAGGACGAGACAGCCGGAACTGTACTCGGTGAACCGTCCGGTCGAACCGCCGGACGAATTTCCATCAAAAACCAGATTCTCAAGCCGGAGCGTCGTGGTCTCACCCGCGAGCGCGAGACAGATGCTGTTGCCCGAACGGTGGATCGTGTTCGTCGTCCCTTCTGGACTCGCCAGCGTGAGCGACTTCGACACGGACAACGTGCCATCAAGCGTGAAATCGTCCGTCACTTCGACACGTGCGCCCTCCGCCGCCGAGTCAATCAGCGCCTGAAGTTCGCCCCTCGTCATCGCCGACACCATACAAGTCGCAAGAATGGTCCAACTTGCAACGAGCAATCGCTTCCAAATCGTGGAATTCATAGTTTCATATCTCCGATTCGATGACCGAGGGACCTTCTCACGCACCCTCTGCTTCGACGACATTTTACCACATTTTCACCATCACACTTGCCAGAATATACACATTCTGATTTGACGGCACAGAGAGTATAGGAAAGACCTGTCAGAATGCGATGCCCGTTCCGTGAGAACGCGGTTGAATTTCTGTCAGGAGAAAGTCAGACGGAGACATTGAGGAAACTCAATTGAACCTCGTTCAACGGAGACATGATGATCTGCCGATTTCTCACACGATTCTGACAGAAGTATGCGATAATGACGTGCGTCATGGACAAGATAGTCATCATCGAGGACGATCCGGGCATCCGCACGGTGCTGCGACTCGCGCTCAAGGGCGCAGGCTATTCCTCTCTCTACGAGGCCGACCGAGGGGACGACGGTCTCGCGCTCGTCCTTCACGAGCAACCGGCGCTCGTGCTCCTCGATCTCATGCTCCCAGGGCTCGACGGGCTTTCCGTCTGCCGCGAGATTCGAAGGACCGAGTCGGTTTCAACGACGCCGACCACGGCATCGGCATCCCCGAAGCCTGCCAGAAACGGATCTTCGAACGTTTCTACCGCATCGACAAGGACCGCAGCCGGGCCCTCGGAGGCACGGGTCTCGGCCTCGCGATCGTCAAGCACATCGCCCAGCTCCACGGCGGCGAAGTCGCCGCCCGCTCAAAACCCGGCGCCGGCGCCACGTTCACATTGACAATCTAGAAGCGCCATTCATCATACCCCTCCGTCCCCGCTATAAAGTCTGGGACGAAATCAACCGGCCATCCGAACCAACCCGCAGCAAGGCGCCGCGATCGGGTTCGACCACGATCCGGTGTCCATCGCGTTCCGTCGTGATTGCCGTACGGCTCCCGTTCCAGAACACCCAGATCGTTTCGCCGACTCCCTCGATACGATAGGTACCGAGCGCCTCGGGATCCTCAGGACGGCGTGTGACAAAGGCCCCGTCCTTCTGCAGGCGCGTTCCCACAAACGCCCGCACGCCGCGCAGATCGTCCTGCACATCTCCAAAGCCGGCCGCCATGAGGTCGTCCGTCGAGAGGACCACCTTCACGCCCGTCGGCGGCACGAGATTCGCCTCTTCCGGCAGTACCGAGTAGTTCGCCCCCCACCACGACAGCGCATTGACGGCGTTGCGGTAGGCCGCCAGCGTCCGACTCTTCTCCGATCGGCGCTGATGGCGCGTCTTCGAGAGAACCAGCACGACGTCCGGCGCGCGTTCGCGGATCTCGAACGCCCCCAGCTTTCGGGCCAGATCGGAATAGACGGACAGGATGTCCCGAGGATTGCGGTCCCAATGGCACAGGGCAAACGTCAAGTTCCCCTCGATGAGATCGGTCCATCCGTAGTTGCACATGAAGGCATAGCCGGCCCCCAGCGTCTGCACGGCCTGACAGCGGTACCGCCGCGCCGCCTCTTCCTCCGTCGCGAAGGAGTCGGAGTACTTGACGCGCTCCGGATTGAAGGCGACGCCGCATTCGCCCATCACCGCGGGGCGACCAAGGATGCGCTGGTCGATCTTTTTGATTTCGGCGAGATGGTTCTCATTTTCCCCATAATAGTGGCAGTCCGAGAAGGAGAACGGCAGCGCCGCCGTCGGCGGATCCTTGTAGACCGTCCCGCCCCCCCAGCCCTGGCTCCAGCCCGTCGCCACGCTGATGCCCGTCCGTCCGCGTTCGGCCGCGTCGGCGACGGCGCGCGCCCAGGTGGTGAAGGCATCTGCCCATGCGCGATCGCTCATCGGACACGTTCCCGAATCGCTTGTCCGACAGGCCAGCCGCGCCTCATTGCGGACGTCCATCAGAAAACCCGGAACCTCACGATATCGGCGGGCGAACATTTCAACGCTCTTCGCCTCCCGAGCGACTTCATCCAGCGTCCGCGGAATCTCGTTTCCGCAGACGGGATTGAAATACGTGACGATTCCGAATTTCTGGGAGAGGACGATGCAGGCGTCCATCAAGCGCAGTAGCCGCTCACTCTCGGGACGATCCAGATCCTTGACAGGGTCCCAGCCGAAGAAGTTTCGGGAGATTCGCATCCCCGCCTTCCGCATGCTCTCGAAATCCCGGTAGAAGCGCAGCGCCGAGGCGGAGGTATAGGACGTCTGACGGGCCAGGAACATCTGCGCGCCGATCCAGAACCGCCGCTGGCCGTCGATCGTGAAGTAGGTTCCGTCGACGCCGAGCTTGGGGCCACGGGCGATCGTCTTCTCATTCCAGACGGCGATCGCATTCTCCTCCCGGTCGATCACGCGGCCCTCTGCGACGAACTCCGCAACGACACGATACAGATCAACATCCGCCTGCGGGACTTTCCATGAAAAGTCCACCGTGACCGACAGACCAGGCCGCGCCTCGGCGGGCACGCGCGTCTCGTAGACCGGGCGTCCGGACTCGTCGGACACGACAAAGCGCACTTCGCCCGCCAGCCCCTTCTTCGAGAAGTCCATGAGCTCCGTCGAGAACGACATCGTCTCGCCCATCCGATAGCAGTCGAACTGCGGACGCGTCCGCGCGAGGAAGACGCGGCGGAAGAGCGCGTCCACCATCTCGCGGAGCAGACGGTCGTTCGCCGGCGTTGCGAAGAGATCCTGCGAGTCGACGCCGAAGAGCGCCCAGGCGGAGCCCTTGAAGTCCGAATCGTAGTGGTACACAAGCGACGCCGCCCGTCCCTTGAGCGTGCCGGCGGCGGCACGGCAGGCGAGGACGGGACGCAAAACGGCGCGGTTCTTCGCATGCGCGTGAATCTCGGGCGTCAACATGGCCGAGGCGTCCCAGCCGGAGAAGTTCCCCTTCAGTTCCGTGCGGGCGAAGAGATCGGCGGACAGGTCGTCGTTGACGATCGTCGGAACATCCTTGAAGGAATAGGCCGGCGAAAAGACGCCTAGCTGGTCGGACCGCGGCTTGTCGCGCCAGCCAGATCCATAGTGACGATGGTTGATGCGCGCACGCGGTTCAGGCCGTGTCCGGCGATCCGCCAGCGGATCCGGTCCGAACCTCAAATCCGAGAACCAAGCCGTCTGCGGACCACCCGGCACGTTGCCGATGTGGCAGATGCCGACGACGAGTCGGACCACCTTTGAAAAGTCGATGCGATCCGACGGTCCCCCGCGCGTCTTCTTCGTCGGACTATCGCCGTGGAAGGTGAAGTCAGTCCATGCAAGCGCGCAGTCACGCCACGCCTCCGACACCGGAACATTCGCCCACCAGCGCGTACCATCCGCTTCGTTGAGTTCGACGCGCACCACCTTCAACGTGGCATCCCCCTTGATGCGGAAGGCCAGCGCCTCGCGCCGTTCCCCTGTAGCCGCCTTCGCGAGGGGAACGTTTCCGAGACTGTAGCGCCGCAGCCGGGGCGTGTGTATCCGGATTGCCGGACGTCCCTCGGGATCGATTTCGTCGCTGATCACGACCTTCGATTCGGGATCCGTGTGACTCTGCCACGCCGAGGCCCGCGGAACGGCCCGAGGCGTCTCGCAGACCGGGGCCGGCAGCGGGTTGTGGCACGGCAGCACCCATGCCCCCTTCTCGAACTGCATCGGCTCGTCGAACGCATAGCCCCCCGTCGTCAACAGCAGGCCGCCCCGACGCAGAAAACCGACGAGGTCCTTGGCGCAGTCATTCGGGAAAAGCGCGCCGCTCGGGACGACCAGCAGATCGGTGCGGGCCGTGTCGAACGCCCCGTCCGTCCGCGCCTGCGCATACGGGACGACGCGGACGTCGTACGCCTCCCCCAGCGCTCGTGCGAATGCCTGCGGCGCACTTGCGCAGCCATACTTGTTCGCCACACCGCTCTCAACGCCAAGGTCAAGAACCGCGACACGACCAGGAGTCGCGCAAAGCGCCCCCGTGCCCAGCATCATGCCGAAAAAAACACCCACCAACCGTCTCGTCATGCCATATCCCTTCTTCATGCGCCCATTATTCCGGCCGCTTCATATGCCCCGCTGGCTCAACCGCGACGAAGACGCCTTCGCCGCATTCAAGCGGAAGATCGTAAAGGCCGTCCTTGCCACGGCAGAGCGTTTCGGGGACGCCCTTCCGCCACGCAACAACGCGAGAGCCTACGATATCCATCTTCACCAGCGCACTGCGACCCTGCAGGAAGTCGTTCATATTCACGACCGTGAACGCCGTACCGTCCCCCTTCTTCGCCGCAAAGCAGCCGATAAGCAGCGGGGAGGCACAGCGAATGGACTTGATCGTCTTGAAGTCGCGATATTCGTCCGTCATTTTCAGATAGGGCGTCGCGTCCGTGCAGCCATGGGTGAAGGCGCCGAGATTGCGATAGGAGCAGTAGACGTCGGAAATCGCACGGATTTCGCGGAAGACGGTCCGCGCATCATACCAGGCGGCCGTCCGCTCGCCGTCGATTGTCGTGAGCGAGGGGTGTTCCGCCCGATAGCCCGCGTAGACCCAGCAGTGCAGCGCGCGGCAGCCGAAGGAGAGAAGCGAATAGCTCTGCCAGCGAAACTCGGCCGCATTGGCCGTGCGTTTGTTGGCCCGCCAGCCGAATGGCTGCAGGCAGCACCAAAACTCGCGGCCGCGTTCCCGTGCGACCGAGGCGATGATATTGATCGACTCGATATAGCCGTCGAATGTCCTGGGCAGACCATTGACCCAGTTGAGCGGGTAGATGTCCGTGCAGATGTAGTCGGTGTCCACCTGGTCGCAATAGGCTTCGCAATACTTTCGGTAGAGCTGCGGATCGCGGTCATAGTACTCGATGGCGGCGGCATGGGCGCCATACTTGAGCTGCGCCGCGTTCGCATACATCGGAAGGAGATTGATGAACGGACGTCGGCCGGATGACTCATGGTACGTCTTCGCCACCGCGCCCCAACGCGCGAAGTCGTCCGTGCCGGGTTCGTCGACAAGATAGGCGCCCGCATACGACGGATGGTGATCATAGGCTCGGCCGGCCATCTTCGGATTGTCGCCAGCTCGTAGATAGACCTCGACGCCCACCTCGTCGCAGGCGCTCAGCAGGTCCGGGGCCATGCTGCCCGAATCGACTGGAGAGGCGATGAGCATGTCGAGTCCGCAGGCCGCGAAGTCCCTGACCCGCTGCACATCGAAATTCTGGTCGCGGAAAAGTCCCCAGCCCGCCAGGCGAATGCGTTCCCGCGAAAAATGGCCGGCTGGACGCGCGCGGTCCGAAGCGACCAGACCAAGCGCCGTTCTCTGCTCCGCCGTCAACGACCGGGGACGCACCCCGCGTGCGAGCGAGTAGACACCCGGCTTGTCAGCCACGTAGAAGGCATAGCCACGACGGTTCACGAAGGAAGGAACGGGCTGCCCCTCGCAGACAACCGCGAGTTCACCGTCACCAGGCGGCAGAGCGTCCGCGGCCATCAGGTAGTCCTCCTGGCGCCACCCGGGCTTGAGCGTGCCCGCGGGAATGTAGACCGCCGCATGGTCGTTGACCAGCTTGGCAGGCTGCAGATAGTCCTCGGCATCATCCGCCGCCGACAGGAACCGCTCGGCCTCCTCGGGCGTCGCGAAGAAACCCATGCGCGACACTTCCACGGAATCACCGGGCACGCTCGGATTGATCGGATCCAGGCGGAACGAGGTAATTCGCCCATTCCAATGACCATGCCTGTACGGACGCAGATCCACCGTCTGATGGCGCCAGGTACCATCGGCGACGACAGGGAACTGCGAATAGGACTTGGCGAGATCGCCCATCGTGTCGGTCGTGAAGAAGAGCCCGCCGTTCCTGATCTTCGAACGGATCCGATAGCGGAAGGCGAGGTACGGACGCTCCGCGGCACCGAAGACCTCGTTGGTCGTCAACGGTACGGACAGCGTCAGATCGCTCCCCGTCGCCTGGATCCGATTCAAACCCAACACGGACAGGGCGGTTCCCTGGCCGACGACCAACCGTCGGACATCGTCTCCATGGTTGAACGTCCAGGTCGGTCCCGCCCCCACCGCGGGCTGGTCCCGCTGTTCGTCGGCGCGGATCAGACCGCGCAGACGGGCGCGCCAGTAGGCCGCGAACATGTGCGTCGTCTTGAGCGACCACCACTTCTTCGCGTCGCCTGTCCGCACGGCCTTCTCGAAGATCTTCAGTTCCGTCTCATCGTAGGGCACGTGGTTTGCCGTCAACTGCGCGAGCGCGAGTTCCGCGTCTGGCGCCATGCCATACCACTTCTTTTTCGGATTGGTCCACATGTCCTTCGCGCGGAAGTCGGCCTCGGCGGCGGACTGACGGAGCCCCTCCAGGAGACCGGCGCGCCGTTTCGGATCCTGTTCGCAGCCGAGCATCACCTCGATCGAGACGTTCATCTGCAGGAGCGTATAGGTTGGCGCGCGCCACTTCCACTGGGGGTTGACCTTCTTGTTCCACTCCAGAAACGCGGCATCGTGGCAGGCCTTGTCCGCCAGCTTTTCGTAGAGGTCCTTCCAGTGCGGATTGCCGGTGGCGTCATACGCCGCCGCGTAGATGGAAGGCAGTCGGCAGGAGGCAGTCGAATTCGTCGACTCGGGCCACCACATGCGGCAGATCCCGCGCGGATCCGGACGCCCGTCGCAGAGCCCGAAGTTGTAGTCCGTCTCCGGCTTCACTGTCCGCTCCATACGGGCCGCCACCTCGGCGACGCGCACCTTCCACTCCGCGACGATCTCCGGCTTTGCCATCGCCGAATGCGCATAGCGGTAGAGACCGTGCACCCAATGCGTGTGCTGATCGATCGAGGAGAGGGAACAGATCGACTTTCCGTCCTCCTCGCAGAGGCCGCGGGCGACGAAGCCCGTGTAGCCGTGCTTCGAGGAGAGATTCAGCAGTCCCCGGGCAAGCTTGGCCGCCCAGTCCGCGGTCTGGGCGAACCGTAGATCGTCCGCCGGCACGCCCTCCTGCTTGAGCGCCGCCCAGCGATCGACGCAGCCGGAGAGCGCCACGGCGTCGCTGATGGCGCAGTCGCCCATGCCCGCCCCATAGCCTTCCTTGGACCCCTGGTACCAGTCGTACAGCCCCTCCTTGAACGTCGCCGCCTTCTTGACGTATTTCACGCCGCAGCCGTACAGCAGGGACGTCCGCGGACTCCAGCACCGCGTGAAGCAGTCGGCGAACGCCTCGTCGACGATCTGCCCCATCGGCTGTTCGGCGATCGCAAGGAAAGGAAGCAGCAGAACAGCAACCGCTGTTCCAAGAAATTCCCGTCTATTCATGAGCGACCTCCCTATTGTTCAATCGTGTTGCCGTGGACGACGAGCCCCGGTACAGAGCCAACGATTCGGGGTTGAATGGCGCCGACGGATGGTGCAATCTTGTAGCGATTGCCCGTGATGAAGACGTCCTGCGCAGTGCCGAAACGGAATCCGCCCGCAAACGGCCGCACCTTCCGCTGTCCGGTCATTTCGATCTCGTTGTCGCGGAAGATGAGATTGCGGATGGGATTGCCCACGAAAAGCGTGCCAATCGGATCGATGAACCTGCACCGCTCAATCAGGATGTCGCCGTGGAAACCCGGATCGAAGTCCGGCGGCAGCTTCGCGGTGAAAACGTCGTTTCCAGGCGGATAGGGTTTCGGACGCGGGAAGCGCACATAGGTCTCGAACTCGGGCGCATCGCCGCCTGTCCGCCAGTCCGCCGTCAGGTTCGTGTGTTCAAATCTGCAGTTGCGGAAGACGATGTCCTTCGATCCCTTCCCCTCGCACCAGAACTCGCGAGAATGCGCCGATACCATCTTCACGCCATTCCCCGTGCGGATGAAGTCACAGTTCTCGATCGTGACGTGGTTCGGCTGGATGAGGGAGCGCAGATGCGTGTCGTGCCAGACGCAGTCCCGCATCAGGACGTAGTCGCTGCGGTAGGTGTTGTCGTAGATGAGGAAGTGCTCGCCCTCAAGTGGCGGCAGGTCGCGGTCGACGACAAAGCTGTCCCCCTCCGTCTTCACGAGACGGGCCTTCCACCCCAACGGACGGAAATCCCAGCGCAGCAGTTCGAGTTCGTCGCCCGGTTCAGCGCCGAGATATTTCGGTCCGCGCAGATTCGTCACCTGCAGATGGCGGGCGTCTTTCGGCACGCCGATCGTGAAGCAGTCGTGCCAGTTGAAGCCGTCGTCGTTCTGCATCGACAGACGGCAACCGATGAACTTGACGTGACCCTGCGACCGGGCGATGTGGCATCCGTCGGACGTTCCTGCGCACGGACGCCCTGGCTTCGGCTCGGAAGTCACGCGGACGAACTGCCCGTACTCGAGTGCCCCGCTCACGACAATCGGCATGCCAAAGCAGCTGACCACGTCGACATCTTCAATCGTCACGTGGCGTCCGGAATCAAGCGTGATGCCGCCTTTCCCATAGTAGTAATGGAAGAGACGGTAGTTGACGCCTTTGACGAGCGCACCCGCCGTCTTGCGGTTGATCTCCGCGCCATAGTAGAATTCGGCGATCGGCGCGCAGAACTGCTCTGGATCGCGCACGCCCGGCCAGACGCGGATGCGGTTCTTCGAGAGCCACGCCATCTTGCTGCCGAAGTGTCCTTCCGTCAAACCGAAGAGCAGACGGTTGGGCGCGTCGCCGGTCAGGCGGTCGCGTGCGGCATTGATCGGCGTCATCGTCTGGATCGGCAGGGGGCGTCCATACCGCGGATGTCCCTGCGGCCAATCAGGGAGGTCGAGATCGAAATACGATGCATTGTCCGCCGCGTCCACGTGCGTCTCCACGACAACGCCGACGTCGCAGAGCGGATCGGTCGTCCAATCCCAATCCATCTTGAAATTGCGGATGACACTGCGCACGCAATTCGTGACAAGCAGATTCGAGTCCGTCAGGATGCGGTCCGAGTTGGCGAACAGGCGCCGCACGGGACGGCGGAAGACGAGCGTCGCGCCCCTCCCGTCGAAGGTGAAGTCCGTCATATCCGCGACAATCACGCCATGGTCCGCGTCGAAGCACGAATAGGTTCCCGGCGCAAGCTCAAGACGCGCCGCGCCGATCTTCCGGCAATGGTCGATCGCACGGATAATGGCGGCCGCATTGTTGGTATTGGCCGAGGAGAATCCGAAATCCGCCGCACGGACGATCGCGCCCCCCGTCGACCGCGGACGCTCGATCTCGAATTCACCCGCGCCCTGCGGAATCCGCGCGGGACATCCCGCGGCGTTCACCTCGTCCGTCACCTTCACATCGGCGGAAAGCGGAAGAAACACCATCGACAGCGACAGCACGATGCCAAACGAGATTCGAAAAACGTGTGAATGTTCCATATTAGACTTCCATCGATCATTCAGAAAATTATGAGATCCATCAACGCTGGCGGGTCACGCCTTCCTGTTCGCGAACAGCCCCAGCACGAAGAGATAGCCGATGCAGGCCAGGAGGACGAGCACGATGCCCGTGGGACCAAACGCCTTCTGCGCGACGCCGAGCAGCGCCGAGACAAGACCGCCTCCGACGATCGCCATCACCATCAGGGCGGTGATCTCGTTCGTCTTCTCCGGCACCCGGTCGATGGCGAGCCCCATGCACATGCCGAAGCTGTTGGCCGTCATCAGGGCCACGACGAAGACGCAGACCAGGAAGAGCTGGGGCGTCCCCACGCAGAGAATCGCCGCCGTGGCCAGGATTCCAATTCCCATGCACCACGGGAAGCACTTCGCCGCCGAGATTCTGGCGAAGACGATCGCCCCCAGGAACGCCGCGACGGTCTTCGCGACGAAGTAGACGGTCGGACCCATTCCGGCCTTGTTGACGTCGACCTTGTAGACGTTTTTGAGGTATTCTGGAATCGCGACCGAGAAGCCGACGTCGGCGCCGACGGAGAAGAGGATGCCCACGGTCATGGCGAGCACGTAGGGATGCCTCAGCATCGCGAGGCAGGACGAGAAGGACGTGTCGGATGCACGGCCCTCGGTCGCCGCCGCGCTCGTCCGCTCGTCCGGAATCTTCGAGACCAGCAGCCAGATCGCCGCGAGGACGGTGAGCCCGCCATAGAGCGGGAACAGCAGCTTCCAGTTTCCAAGCAACGTCGCCGTCAGGTAGACGAAGACCGGGGTCAGGGCCGCGCAGAGGGCCTTCACGAACTGACCCAGCGAGATGCGGGACGTGATCTGCGACTTGTCCACCACGTTCGACATCAGCGCCGGCAGGGCCGCCTGGATGATGGTGTTGCCGATGCCGATCAGCGCGAAGGCGACGATGTAGAGCCACCAGCGTTCGGCCGAGGCCCCCAGAGGAACGAACATCGCGACGATCGTGACGGCCAGCGAGACCAGCACCGCGTTCTTCCGTCCGAGGCGTCCGCACAGCACGCCCGTCGGAATCGAGATGAGCAGAAACCAGACATAGGCGAAGATCGGCATCAGCCACGAAATGGTGTCGGCGTGCGACGCGCACTCGTTCTTCACCTGGATCATCACCGTGCCGATGATGTCCCCGAACCCCATCACGAAGAACCCCGCCAGGATCGGCAGGATCAGCAGCTTGTTGACCTTCATTTCGCGTATCCTTTCAGTTTCGTGGCCAGTTCCGGACGGCTGGCCGTGCCCGTCGTCTTCAGCTTTTTGATCGTCACGGCGGAGCAGCAGCAGGCGATGCGCGCGGCATCGACCAGCGCAAAGCCAGCAGCCGTCGAGGCCGCAAGACCCGAGAGAAACGTGTCGCCGGCGCCGCAGAAGTCGATTTCGCCCGTCACCGTGCACGCCTTCACGTGCGTGACATGTCCCTTTTCGGACACGTAGCACCCTCTGTCGCCCGCCGTCACGATCGCCGGACGCCCCGTGCGCGTCTCCAGCGCCGCCGCGAGGCGCGCGAACTCGGTCTCTGGGATCTCGCCCTTGAACGCCCGCGCAGACTCGATTTCGTTCGGCTTGACAATCACGTCCGTATAAAGACCGATTCGGTCCCGGCTGTCGACGACCACCGTCAGTCCCGCCCGTCCCAGCTCGACGATCTTCGCGCGGATCTTCGACGTGATGCAGCCGAACGGCATCTGGTCGCAGACACAGAGGACATCGATCTTCTTCGCCAATTTGGACAGCGCCGCGAGCAGTTTCCGCTCCGTCGCCTCGCCCAGCGCGTCGTAGTTCGTGAAGTCAAGGCGCGGATCCTCGTAGACGACGTTCTCGGCAAACCCCTTGCGCAGCGGCTTCACGTAGGTGTTCGTCACCCGCGCGGCATCCGTCACGACGCTCGAGACGTCTGCCCCCGCCTGCCGCAGCAGATCCTTCAGCGCGTTTCCCCGCCAGTCGGCGCCGAAGACGCCGAGGGCCGACACGGACTTCGGCTCCAGGGCCAGCAGGTTCATCACGACGTTCCCCGCCCCGCCCGGCGACAGGCGCTCCTCGACGATCGGCAGCGGGAAATGCGGCGTCTCGCGAGAGAGTTCGCTCTTCGTCATGTCGGCGTGCCAATAGACGTCGAGGCAGAAGTCCCCAATGACGCCAATCCGCCCCTTCCCCAGCTTCTTCAAATCATATTTCATTTCAACCCTTTCCCTCAATTCCACACTCCCACATTCACCCATTCAAGCATTCCCGCATTCACACCATCCCCTTCTTGCGGAGTCCCAGCCACAGGTTGGCGATCGTCTCCTTGTGGTCGCCGACGAAATGCCAGCCCTTGCCGCCGCAGCTGACCGGACGATTCACGATGTTCTTGCGCGGACGATAGTAGTAGTTCGGGTCCGCATAGCCGATCTTGCAGCGGTAGTTCCCGAGCGACTTCAGGTCGAAGTTCGCCGTCGTGATGTTGAAGGTCGGGTAGCCCAGATTCCGGCTGATGGACAGCGCCTTCAGGAAGACCTCCGGACCGATGACACCCGAACCGAAGTTGAGGAACACGCCGCCGTCCAGCTGCGACACGGCGTTGCACATCGAATGGAAGTCGCGGCCCGTGGCCACGCCGATCGCGCCGAAGTCGACGATCGGATGCTGGTGGATGATGTCCGTGCCCATGGCGATGTGGTAGGTTGCCGGCACGCCGCACTTCCACGCCTGGTAGACGACGCACTGGTCGCGGAACGGAAACTTCCGCTTGTTCGCCTCGATGTAGCGCGCGAGCGACTCCCCATAGCCATAGCCGGCCTTCACGCCCCGCTGCAGGGCGGTGTTCATCCAGCCGCCCGTCTGCTCCCACATGCCGAAGCTGCCGTCCTCGATGGCGGTCGGCACGTCCTCGCTCGTGCCGCCAAGCGCGGCCAGCTCGAAGTCGTGGATCGAGCATGCGCCATTCCCGGAGAGATGGGTGATGATCCCCTTCTTCATCAGGTCGATGAGATAGAGCGACATGTTGTTCTTGATGACGTGCGCGCCCATCGAGAAGATCACGGGACGGGCGTTCCGCCGGGCCGCGGCAACGCGGTCGACAAGTTCGGCGAAGTCGGCTTGCTGGTCGGCGTAGTCCCCTTCAGCCTTCGCGAGCGGCCATTCGGGCACGGGATCGACGCCGGGACGGAACATCGACTCGATCGTCACCAGGTTGTGGCGGTCGTGAAAGTCGTACGTACGGATCTTCTTGAAGCCGAGTTCGGGATTCTTGTCGAGCCCCAGATAGGCGAGCATCGGGCGCAGGTCGGAGAAATCACCCGCCGTATAGCCAGCCCCGGCTTTACGAAGGCGCGCCAGTTTCGCCTTGTTGACCTTCGAGAAGTCGGTCTCGTTCGTCGCAAGACCGATCGTCCGCGCTTTCAACGCCTTGCCGAGCGCGATTTCAACCTTGCCATCGCCGATGACGGCGAGTTCGCCCGGCTTGACGCCGGCCTGCTTGACCAGACGCTTCAGCGCCGCCTCCTTCGCGCAGGCCTCGCTCTTCGGAAGCGCCCCTTCGATGGCTTCGGCGTACTTGTCGAGTCCCAGAGCCGCCGCCTCGATCCGCACGTCGGCCTGGTCCGTGCCGGAGGCAAAGTAGATCTTCACCCCCTGCGTCGCCAGATTCTGCAGGAACAGGAGCGCGCCCGGGACGAGATACGTCTCGCGCGGCACCTTGCCGTCGATGACGTCCTGCCGCTTCCGCGCGACAGAGACCATCAACATGTCGTTGTACTCGTTCTTGTAGTGCCAGGGATCAGTTGAGAAGTTGAGAGGTTGAGAATGTTGAGAGGCTGTATGCGAAGTGGATTTTCGCGCCGTCAACAGACCTCGCTTCTTCAGCTCCGCGACGAAACCCTTCATCTGAAGAATCGTCTGAACACCCGTGGTCTCGCCGATGAACGCGTCGATCCATTTCTCCTCGCCCGGGAGATACTTGAGCATCATCTTCTTCATGACGCCCTCCCAGCCGCAGCGGAGCGTCGAGAACGTTCCGTCGAAATCGCAAACAATTGCCTTGATCGGTTTCTTCATGAGTTGAACTCCTTTCATTCGATCAGCGCGTCCACGCCTGGTAGTCCGCCCAGGCGAACGGCGGTTCACCATGTAGGTAATGGGTCTTGAAGACCTGTCCGCCGACCCTATACTCGATCTTGAAGAGGCCCTGTCCATTCCACCCGAGCTTCGCGACTTCGGAAAGGCCGTTCGCCGCAACGGCGAAAGCCCCCTCGTAGACGGTGCGTCCGTCCTTCGCCTCGACGATCTTCACATGTCCCTTCACCGGCTTGAGCGTGTCGTTGATGGCGAGGAGGCGTCCGTCCTCGGCGACCATCACGAGTACGTCCTGATAGACGGCCTTCAAAGCCTGATAGGCCTTCTTCTTCTCGCCGTAGTAGTCGGTGAAGGCGTCCGAAACGGTCGGCCAGCCATCGCGGAGATTCCACACGACAAATCCGCCCTTAGTCACGAACTTCTGCGAACGGAAGTTCTCCGTCTGGAACTTGATCGACTCCGCCTGCGCGCTCTGCGACTGGGCGATGAAGAGGTCGAGGTCGTGCCGCGGCACGTCGCCGAACAGCGCCGCGCACTGCTTGAGCACGATGTCGTTGCGGTGGACGAGATAGCTCTGCTTGTCGAGGTAGGGATTCGTCGCCCGATAGAGCCATTCGTCGGTCCACTGGAGGTCCTTCCAGCTCTTCGCGTCGGGATTCGCCCACGGACGCTCCGCCGCGGCCTTGCCCATCATCCGTTCGAGGGACGACCGGGCGGGAACGGCATGCGCGCCGCCTTCCGAACAGAACCAGCAGGGCGTCTTCGTGTAGTAGTCGGTCTTCCACCAGGCGCGGGCGCCATTCCACATATGATCTTCCGCAGGTTCGACCTTCTTCGCAAACGCCTCCTTCGACACGTAGGGCGAACTCGGCAGATAGGGCCGCGTCACATCGTACTCCTTGAGCACGTTCGGGATGACCTCGCGGGTGATTCGATAGGTGTTGGGGTCGCGTGCGAGTTTGCCGAGCCCCCAGCGACCGGCGAGATCGTTCTCGTTGTCGCCCGCCCACAGCGCCAGCGAGGCGCGGTTGCGGAGCTTCAGCACCACCGCCAAGGTTTCCGCGCGGAAACGTGCCGCGAAATCGTCGTCCTGCGGCGGCACGGCACAGGCGGTCATGAAGTCCTGCCATACCATCACGCCGTTCGCATCGCACCAGTCGAAGAACTCATCTGGCTCGTAGACGCCACCGCCCCAGATGCGGACCAGGTTGGCATTGAGGTCGGCCATCATCGGGAGCACGTCCTTGAAATGGCGCTTCTGCTCGCTCGGAATCGGATCGAGCGGCACCCAGTCGACGCCCCGCACGTAGATCGGCTCGCCGTTCACCTTGAACAGCATGCGGCCTGGACGCTCCGGCAACTTGCGGTCATCGTACTCGAGCGAGACCGTCCGCACGCCAATGCGGCAGACATTCGTCGCGAGGATCTCGTCCGTCTCCCCAACGACTTCGATCTTCGCCTCGTAGAGCGGCTGGGCGCCGGCCCCACGCGGCCACCAGAACTGCGCATTGCCGAAGGAGAGGTTCGCCTTGCACTGCGGGCCACGGAACGGCACCGTGCTCGCCGCACAGACCCGACCGTCCTTCTGCAGCGAGTAGTGCACACGGGCCTTGTAGAAATGGCGGAACGGAGCATGGACGCGGCATTGGACGACAACGTCGGCCGTCTTCCGCTTCAAGTCGAGATTCCGCACGATCCACGCGGGATTCTCGACGCGGACGGCAGGCTGGATCTCGAAGCGGACGTCGCGCCAGAGTCCGCTCACGGGCAGGTGCGGCATGATATCCCACCCGTACATGTGCGGGGCCTTGCGGAAATATTCATGGTCGGCGCCACCACCCATCGTATAGCCCAGTTCGCCCAACGTCACCTCGCGAGCGGCGAGGCCGACCGGGCGAATCAGCACGGCGACTTCATTCTCGGCCCCTTCCCGGACCTTTCCGGTCACGTCGAAGGTGTGCGAGATGAACATATTCTCCGCCTCGCCGATCTTTTCGCCGTTCAGAAAGACATCCGCGAGCGTGTCGATGCCGTCGAATACAAGAACAGCGCGTTCGCCTGGTGCGCGGCGCGGTGCCGTGAAGCGACGCGTGTAGAGCCACTGGTGGCCCTCGAAGTCGCGGAATTTAAAAGCATTGAATCCAACCAGCGGATCCGGCAGCTCGCCCGATTTGACGAGTTCCATCTCGCAGCATCCAGGCACGGTGGCAGAATAGATCTTCGGCGTCACCTGCGGCGGCAGGGGCAGGGAACGAACGGCACCATCGTCCGGTTGCGGGAAGGCCTGCAACTTCCATGTACCGTTCAAGTCGACCACACCGGCGGCCCATGCACCAAGGGCGATTCCCAAGGAGGCGAGGACAACATTCATTCTGTTCATGCTCTTTCCTTTTCCGCACATTCCCAAATAAAACTCTTCTGAACGTCGTTCTTGAGGTAGTGCCTTGAGCGCAACTTGCATCACGCCCGCAAAAGATCGTGTGCATCAGTTAAAATGTCAAAAAATCCTTCGGCCGGCACAGCCGGGGACAACGTACCGCAATAGACCAGGGCCGTTCGAACGCTAACGCCCGGACGGACCTTCAGATTTTCAATTTTGCGAGACACCTCATCGACGATCTCCGCATCGATTTCCCGCCGTCTTTTGATCTCGACCACCCACCAGGTTCGAGAGGACATCAGCAGCAAATCGATCTGACAGCCTTCGCCCCGCGCATGTACCCGCTTCCGATAGGGCGAAGCCGATAGAATCAGGACGTTCCCAAGCCCCATTCTCTTCAAAAGCGCCGGGAGGTTATTCAGCACCAGGCACTCGAACTGAAGTCCCAGCACGGTATTCCATCCCGCCAGCTGCGACAGACTCGTAAAGCGAAACAACCCCTTACGGATTGAATCCGCGACAGGTTCAACATATTTCAGAAAGAATCGCGTATAATTGTCGCAGATTCGATATCTAACAAGACGGGCCGCCCGTCCCGTCTCAGGATTGAGACCACCATCGCGCGCAACGAATCCGGCAATTTCAAGCGCATCCAGACTGTCCTGAAAGTGCCCGTTGTTGTCCACTCCCAGTTGGCTGGCAATCTCCGCCCCCCCCTTGGCGGATTCAGCCAAGGACACGAGGATTCGCCGCTCAAGCGTCCGACCGGCATCAAAGACATCGTCGAAGATGTCGTGAAACTCCTCAGTCAGAAGACCGCCCGGCGTAAAGCAGAGTTTCCTGATGTTCGTCTCGGCGGATTCGGACGGATCAACGAGCTCCAAATACTTCGGCACGCCACCGACAACCGAGAGGATGTCAAAGATCTCGGCGTCTGCAATACGCGACGCTTTCCGCCCCCAGAACTTCAGACAATCCGACAGAGGCAGTTCTCCGACGACCAGATTCAACGAGGGACGTCCCACAAAGCCCTTGTTTTTTAGAATATTCCTGGTAATCCACGTCGAGACACTTCCGCAGATCACCATGATCAGCCGATCATGCTTCTTGAAACGATTGTCCCAGGCATACTTGAGTTCCCCCGGAAAGTCAGGATCGTATTTACCCATCCATGATATTTCATCGAGGAACACCACGGTCGGTCCATCTGAAATTGCCGCATCCAGTCGTGCAAACGCATCAAACCAATTCGCCGCAGTCTTCTCCTGACGCCCCGTCAATTCACCCAGCTGCCGGCAGAAAGCCGCCAACTGCTTTGCATTCGTATCGGATTCGCGTGGCGAGAGGCCTTCCAACTTCAGAAATTTCAATCGATTGCGCCGTGCAAACTCTTCGACAAGCGTGGACTTGCCGATACGACGTCGTCCACGACATGTGACAAGACTGGCCGTCCGCTTCTTGAGCAGATCGCCCAACTGTCCGAGAAGATCTTCACGCCCGTAGAACATAGTCCGATTCCTTTCAGGATGAACGCCATTCTATCACACGAGCGTGAAACTTGCAATATGCAGATTTCACGCCCGAAATGGAATGCGCCACATTGGGCGTGAAACTTGCAACATGCAGATTTCACGCCCACAGTCGACGCATTGGAAAAACAGGACGAGGGCCTACTTCAGATTCCGGTCGGCGAAATCCATCATCCACGTCCAGTCGGCGGCGGAAATGCCGTGGCCTTCGCCGCGGCGGACATAGCCGAGCCGCGGACCGATGGCCGAGGTGTCGTAGTCGTCTGGCCAGGAGACGGCGGGCATGCCGCGGCCAGTGAGCAGTTCCCACACTGGGCTCGCCGCCTGAACGGCCAAGAACTCGCCCTCGGTGTCAAACCACGGATTGTCATAGCCTTCAATGAGCAGGGCGCGCGGTGCAATTGTGGCCAGCAGCAGATGCTGATCGAACGGCATCGTGAGGTGCGGATCCTTTGCGTACTTCGCATAGGCGCGGCAGTACCAGTGGACGAACATGCGGTTCTCAGTGGAGACGTTCTCGCCATAGTCGCGTTTCGCGAGCGGGGCCCCGCCGCCGCCCGTCTGGTTCGGCACGCACACGGCGAAGCGCGTATCGCGCGCCGCCGCGATCAAGGCTGCCTTGCCCAGGCGGGAGAATCCGGTCACGACCGCGCGCTTCGCGTCGATCTCGGGGATCCGCTCCGCGAGGTCGAGACCACGCGAGAGCGCCCAGCCCCAGGCGCCGAGGGACGTGATGTCGTCCGTACGGGACGGATCCCGAGGCCCCCAGAGCGCGAAGACACCCGTGTAGGCCCGCGGCTCGAACTCCGTGTCGACATCCGGCGAGACCTCGGCATAGCAGGCGCTCATGACGGCATACCCACGGGAGAGAATGGTGCCGAGCGGAAAGACGAAGTCCTCATTGGGATTCTGCTGCTTGCCACGGAAATCCGCTCGCGCACGGTGGTCGAGGATGCCGATTTTTCCACCCCATTTCATCAACCAGGCCGTCGTCACGGGAATGTCGGGATCCGGCACAAGTTCATGGTTGCCCCGGTAGTTGAGGAAGGAGATCACGGGTACAGGCCCCTTCGCGTGACGCGGGAGCCAGACGATCCAGGAGATGCAGGGACCAGATTTATCCGCCTTGAACCACATCCGGTACTGTCGGCGAATCGCGAATCCCGCGACCGTGACCTTCTCGTCGACAAGTTCCGTCACCACGGCCTCGGGCTGCGGCGGCGGCTGACCGTACATCTCACGGGCGAAAATGCCGAGGATCTCCTCGCGCCGCGCATTCCACGTCTCTCGCGTCACGGGACGTCCGTCGACGAACTTCAGCGGCGACTCCAACGTATAGGGCGGGATCTTCGCCTTGTCGTAGTTCGGGGTATGGACGTAGACCTCGCGGTCCGCCACCTTCACAATACTTCCCTCGGGAGCCTTCATTTGGGCGAAGGACGCCGTCAGAAGGATACAAGAAAGAAAGAACACTGGCATCTTCATTTTCAGACTCCTTTGATCACCAACCCGTACGGTAGGTCCGACGCAGAAGTTTCGTCGCCGCAGGATTGTCCTTGAACGCGAGATGGGCGGCGTCCCAGCGAAGCGTCTCCTCGGGGCAGCGGATCGCGACCGTGCCAAGGATGATCGTCTCCGCCATCGGCCCGGTCTTCTGGAACGGCGAGGCATTCTCGGAAACGCCGAGGCAGCCATCGGCAAAATCGTGGTAGTGGTTCTTGGGCGGCATCTTCGGACGCGGCACCTGCGCGAACTTGGCCTTCGGCAGCAGATGCGGCACCTTCTGGTGTGGAATGAGAATCGCACCCTCGGTACCAATCACCAGCGCGGCCTCTTCGGGGAACTTGTCGAAGCCGGCCTCGCGGGCCAGGGACTGTCCGTCTTCCGGCGGATAGAACTCGCCGTCAAACCATTCCATCGTGAACGGCTTGCCGTCCGAGGCCGGAACGCCATCGAACTCCCAGGTGACGTGGTTCGACTGCGGCCAGACATCCGCCCGCCGAGCAGGATCCTTCTTCCAGCTCTCCTGGACCTGGGCGTGAATCGTCTTCGGCGCCACGCTACCGAGGTTCATGCCCTTCCAGACGGCATCGAAGATGTGGCAGCCGATATCGCCACTCCAACCCGTGCCGAAGTCGAGCCAGCTACGCCACTTCATCTGATGATAGATACCCTTTGCGAACGGACGTTCCGGCGCCGTACCCAGCCAGAGATCCCACGCAAGATTCGCGGGAGCTGCCTCGCCCTGCTCGGGACGCGGACCCTTCAGACGATAGAACTCGGCCCCCGTGCGGTTCGATGTGAGATAGACCTTCTTCACCGCGCCAATCATTCCCGCGCGCAAGAAGCCTACCGCCATACGGTCGCCGCCCCCCGCGGCGAACTGCGTGCCAAGCTGTGTAACCACCTGGCAGCGCTCCGCCTCGAGCGCGACATCACGGCACTCGCCCACGTCATGGCAGAGCGGCTTCTGGCAGTAGACGTTCTTGCCCTTGCGCATGGCGGCGAGGGCGATGATCGCGTGGGAGTGGTCCGGCACTGCGATGTTGACGGCATCGATGTCCGTCTCCTTCTCGAGGAGTTCGCGCCAATCCCGATAGCGGCGCGCCTTCGGAACCAGCTCTCCCGCCTTCGCGAGATTGTTGGCGTCGACGTCGCAGATCGCGACGATCTCGACACGGGCATGCGCGATGAAGTTCTTCAGGTCGTTGAACCCCATGCCGCCCACGCCGATGCAGGCATGGCGCAGCTTCTCATTCGGCGCGAAGACCGTGCGCCGCGACGGAACGGTCGAACACCCAACCAAGCCCAAACCTGCCAGCGCACCCGCGCTCGCAAGAAACGTTCGACGATTGAACTCCATGATCTTCCTCCTTGACTACCTCATTCTATCCTAACACTCGAAATCCTGCAATCAACCTATACTGTAGACGGTCTCAATTCTTCACCACGTGAGAGCCCCCCAGTTCAGATTGTAGAGCTCCGCAACGGACGGCTTGGGGCCATTGACATCCAGCCCGAGCGAAGGTTGGCAGTTGCCGTAGACGCGCATCGGCGCAAGAGGGGTCTCGCCTTGGCGAACGCCGTCCAGCTCCAGCGACAGAATTCTACAGTTGGATGTCAACCGTACGCAAACAGCCTTTCCACGAGACAGTGGTTCACACGAACGGACTAGTTTCTCCTTCCCGAGTGCCGGCATCGCGAGACCTCGAGTCGTTGCCCGGCACCACGGCGCCTCGCTCCCATACGCGGCCTCAAGACGGCCATCGGCCAGCAGCCTGAAGGACGGGCCCTCCTGCCAGCCGCCGACACGCAGGAGAACATGGTCCTTCCCATCCGTCGCATGCGGCACAATCCGAAAGGACATCTCGAAGGCGCCCATCGGCCATTCCCTGAACGGGAGACTGGCCCGAGGACGCGGCGAGCCCTCCATCGGGAAGACGCTTCGACGCAGCGACAGCGGCGAGACCTGCGCCGTCACCACGTGATTGGACGACACCGGCCACGCAGTCACGGGAGAAGAGAACACCCGGGCATCCGGCTGACCACTGGCGCTGAAGGACCAGTCCATCGTCACCGGCGTCTCAATCAGGTTCATGGCCACGGGTTCGACTGAAGCCGCGAATGGATAGACGACCGCGGATTCGCCGTGCGTTCCATCCGCGAACTCATACTGCACCCAGAAGGCATCCGTCGCACGCGGCGGCCGGCTCCAGACGGAAAGTCCATACGCCCCCGTGCGCCCATTCAAGGGCGGCAGATCCCGTAGCGTGCAGTCCGGCGAGAGCTCGACATGGCCCTCCTTCAGATTTATCCTGCCCTTCTCGGCCAATTCGCGCGGCGAGAACGTCTTCGTCTCGCCCGCGCTCGTCAAGGCGACGCGTGCCTCCCCGGGAACCGCCAACCGGGCCGAGAACTTCATCCAGCCCGGCGTCATGATCGAACGAATCCCCTTCGCATCCCAGGAGAAGCAGCGCATGCCATTCGTCTCGAAGGACTTCAGCGCATACTCCACGCATCCCGTCTGCGGAACCAGCGCGACCGTGTGATGCCCCGAGAAGAGAACCGGCAGCACGGTGTTCGTCGAAACACCGAAGGCGCCCATGGGACGCTCGTCACGATAGAGCGTGGCGCGGCGAACGGGCACGGGCGAATCAAAGGCGCAGCGAGCCGTCAGCACGCCGTCGGAATAGGCGACGTCAAGTCCATTGGAGACCACACGTCGATCCCGCATCGACACCTTCACGGTTTCCGGATTGCGAAGCTGCGGCGCGAACAGGAAGACGGGGGGCAGCGTCACCTTCCGAATCTCTTCGCCCAACGACACGTCGAATTCAGGCGCCAGAAAAGGCGACGAGGCAAGTGGCGTCGTCGAAACCAACCACTCGAGACTCGACCAGTCCTTCGACTCAAAAGTCTGCGACGGCAAGTCGGCCACAACTGCACCTTTCCAGTCGCGCAGACGACCACAAACCGTGCAAGTCCCCTTCGCGGAGGTCGGCGGACGAAACGCCTGGAAACGGTGGACCGTCCCCGGAACGACTTCCCGGAGATAGGCGAAATGAACATCGTTCTCTGTGGACGGAAGCTGCCCCTTGAAGGCCCGCGCATAGGAACGCATGAGCCGACGGTTGCCCGAGGTTAGACGCTGCGGCTCGAGCGTCGTCTCGTTGTGGTCGTTCCACGTGGTGAGATGAAGCCAGTCCGTCCGCGCACCGCCGCCTGCGGCAAACCGACGGTGCAGCGTGTCGAAGCCCAGGAACGGCTGGTAGTAGCAGTTGACGCGTTCAAGCCACGCACCATAGTAGCCCGGCCAGAGACAGGGCATGTACATCTTGCCACGCGCATCGCAGAACGCCGCAGTGCGCGTAACGACATCCTCCAGCACCTCCTTGCCGCTATGCGCCTTGGCCACCATGCTGAAGGCATACGCGCAGTCGAACTGGTCCGCATAGTCTGCGAGGCGCTTCTCCGTGAACGAATCAAATCCCGTCTCGACATTCGCGATCAGGTAGAGCGGATAGCCCGCATCCGCACATCCCCTGCGAATCTGCGCCCATTCCCCGGGCGTCCAGCTGAAATAGGTGTAGGTGTCGACGACATAGCGGCCATACATCTTGGGGTAGTTCGGATGATTCCCATAGGTGGAGAGCATGCGGACGATCTCCTCCGTCTGGTGGGCGACCGTCGTCTTCGCATCCATGCAGATGCCGAAGTGGAAAGGCGTCCCCTCCGCCGCCTTCAGAAACGGGCGCAGATCCCAGAAGGCCGAGGGACCCGACTTGACGACGCAGACATCGACGAAGAATCCGTCGAGACCCATGTCCATCGCCCGCAGAATTTCCTCGCGGAACGGATTCACTCCGCGATCATGCTGAGGCGCGTCATAGTGACGGGCGGGCACGAGCGAGACGTTGTCCGGCGTATTCCAGGCCACATAGTGCGCCCAGACCATCTTCTTCCCCGCCAGCTCGGCCCCGGGAAGCGTCCAAGCCGCCCCGAGAAGAAGGGACGCCATCAACCCAAGAGCAAGCTCGTTCCATTTTCCCATGAATCAATTTCCAGGGGCTACTGCACCTTGCGGTAGAAGACCAGCCGGAAGTCGCGGAGGCGCTCGAGACGCACGCGCCAATCGATGAGCGCGGCGCCCTTCATCCGCTGCGTTCCGCCGCCATAGGTCTCGACGTCGTAGTCGGCGGAGGGATCGATGCCGGAGAGCTTCGCCGCGAAGTCCGGATCGGGCGTGTCGAGACGACGGAAGGCCACCGCGAAACCGGAATCGAGGTCTGCACGGTGCATCTGGTAGACGCACCAGCGGCGCTCATCCGGCAAGTTCGTCATCTTGAAGTACCACTTCTCGGGGACGGACGGCGGTGCAATCTCCACGAGTGGATAGTAATCGCCCAGGAAGAACGGGCGCATCCGGTTCGCGACATCGAAGACCTTCTTGAACCAGGCCGTCTGTTCGGGCGTGAAGGCGTTCTTCACGATGCCGGCATTCCAGTCGCTCGGCGTGAAGACGCTTCCGGCCGCGACGGAGGAGAAGAACCCGTAGTCGTCGAAGAAGCGGGCAGGCGTCGTCTCGCTGCCCTGGAACGGCACATAGGCGAGCGTATTGAGGAGGACGTTCTGCACGTCCGTCACCTGCGTGGGGCCTCCGTGCCCGATGGCGAAGTCGGTACGGCAGTAGGAATGGGCGCGCGAGACGGCCTCGAAGTCGAGGCGGCGACCGCCCGACGCGCAGTTCTCAATGGCGAGATGCGGGAAGCGGCGGCGAAGCTCGTCCCAGAAGGCGTAGAGTCCGTCGATGTACTTCATCTCCGTGACGCCCCTCCGGTCTGGCGCGTCATTCGCCTTCCAGAAGGGAAGCGTATTCATGTTGAAGTCCTGGCGATAGACGTCCAGCTTCGACTCCCGCACAAGCCGGGAAATCGTCTCGACCACCCAGGCGCGCGCCGCGGGATTGCCGAGGTTCACGTTCAGCTGGCGCTTGTTTTTGATGTCGGCATCCTTCAATGGAAGCAGCCAGTCGCGGTGCTCCTTGAAGACGGGCGGCGCCGGCTCGGCCACGCAGCGCTCCGGCTCGACCCAGAGCAGCATCCGCAGGCCGTTGGCATGGGCCGTGTCGGCGATTTTAGCGAGGTTGCCCGCGGGATGGACCGTCGGATTGAAGCGCCAGTCGCCCACGAAGTGGTACCACATGTTGCCGCAGTTGGAAATGAGGTCCGGACTGTGGGCGGGGCCATTCCAGCCCGCGTCGACCCAGAAGCAGTCGAACGGCATCTGATTCGTCTTTACCCAATCGAGGACCTTGAGCATCATCTCGGGCGTCTTGTTGCCGCCGCCCGCGGTGATCGGCAGAATCGGCTTGAGCAGCTCGCCCTTCGCGTCCCGCGGACTCTTCTCGTCGATCATGAACCGGTGGATGCGCGTCTGCATCGCGCGCGGGGAGATGTCCTTCGGGCGCGTGAAGACGAGCACGGAGGGCTGGCGCAGCGATTCGCCCGGCAGAAGGCGGAAATGCGTTTCGGTCATCCCCGCCGAACACGTCATCTCTCCGTTCGCATGCTTCAGATCCGCCCGCCAGGCCCCCGTCCATCCAATGCCGACTTCGACGCCGTCGCCCTCGGGATAGTCGATGCCCCACCACGGCATCCACTGGGCGGAGGAGCGTCCTTCGAAGGCGACCATCGAGAAGACATTGGTGCCATCCTTGCCCAGCGTCGTGTGGACGGCCTCGAAATCACGCTCCGTCGCCGTCGTGCCCTTCAGCGCGCGCACCTTCACGCCTGACGCGGCGCGTCCAAGCGAGAGGGAGCGGAAATCGTCGACGATCTTCGTGGCGTTCGTCCCCACGCACTCCAGCCGCGGCGCGTACTCCACCGCGCCGAAGCGCTTGTACTCGACCTTCCGCGTGACGATGCGGAAGAGTCCGTCCGACGCCGTCCAGACATTCGTCGACACGCGCCGGTCGACAGTCTCCGAAACGACCTGCGAATCACCGTCAAGATGCGCATAGGGCACACCCCCATAGGTGAAGGCATACGGAAGCTCCGCCGCCAGTCCCTGTGACGCCAGCAAGAACGACACCAAACCAACAGCCAGACACGACAGATTTTCGACTTTTTTCATTGGAAGTCCTCCTGGGAATTATGCAGATCAGCCCCCTCTTGCCCGCAAACCGCTACGGCAGCATCCCTGACACACGCAACCACCACAACGTGGGACGGTTCCTCGGTCCACCCGAGTTCACGGACAACCTGCTGGATGCATTGCCGAACATCCAGAAAGTGTGTAGATGGTACATCATGGAGCATCAAACAAGCATCGGACAGCCGTTCGACCATCACTCCATCCGCCGCCGAAAGTCTTGCCGTGACGCGTACTGCGACATCGATGCCCTTCATCGCCAACTCAGTGACAAACCAAGGCGCGAAATCCACCTTGGCATCACACAGTTTCATCCCGATCTTCATCTCCTGCGCCCGCATCTGGTCGGCAATGATCCGCGCGACATATTTCTCGGCGGCAGAGCTGATGCCGGCGGCCTTGGATTCTCGGGGTCCCGCCACATTGAGGACAAGCGGCCGACGGTTGTTCTTGCGGCACACGGTCTCCAGCCATGCGAATACGGCGAGACGCCCACCCTCCATCTTCGGATCACGGGGATTATCGACAAAATACGGCTTGCGGACGTTCATGCAGTATTGCCGCGTCCGTTGCGTGCCGCCTTCCAGCTCCTCGGAGAACGAGAGAATAAGCGTCGCATCCGCGTGTTCGACATTCCAGCGCGTGCGGAATCGATAGTTCTCGGATTCCGCTTCAGTCATGTTCGTGAATCTCGCCGGGACGACCCCATCCTCCGCAAGCCGACCCTTCGGGACCAGTCCGCCATAAGGGAATCCAGCCGTCAACGCAGCCTCAAGCGCACCGCGGTCGACGCCCGTCTGCCCTCCGGAGACAACCTTCGCGACAGTCACGATTGGTATGATGATCTTATCCATGCGAATTGCCTATCCTATTCCAAATTTCGGCATCTCCTGTCGTCACGCATATCGGCGGACTCAAAAGCCAAGGTCCCTCACGTCCGTAGTTAGATCCCCCGCACGGACCAGGCGTCCGCACTAGGGACAATCTCCGCAGAGACGCCCTTCAGACCGGATGCGGAAACCTGCGGCCTGCCGGTCTTTTCATTCCAGAGACGAACCAGCGGGCCGTCGACGCCCTGGACCTCCAGATTGTCGATCGAAACCGTCCCCAAGTGGGCACCCCGGATCAACTCCTTCTGCGGACGCTCGAACCCGAGCAGGCAGTCCTTGAATGTGAGCGACAATGGCAATGCCGGATCGCCCCATGCGCTAAGAGGAAGTTTGAGCCCCGTCGCCGTGACGCGGATGAAGCTGATGTCCGTCAGCGGTTGCCCGCGCTGCCACTTCTCGTTGCCGTAGTTGTAGTGGAAGTACCGGTCCGTGCCGTGGCTCGTACAGTCGACGATGCGAATCTTGGCGGCCGGACGGCGGATCGGATGCGTGCCGTCGGCATAGTAGGTGAAAAACGACAGCATATTGTTGCGCTTCGCGCGTCCCGACGGTGCGCCCGCGATCTTGTCCCCCTTGGAGAGCGCGCCGCGGAAACCATATTCGCCCGGACCGCGCAGCGTGCACTTCTCAATCAGCACATCCGTGCCGGCGAAGCGAAAACCGCTGCAGGCCGTGTTCAGGAAGCAGTCACGCACCACGACGTCCGTGTTGTCGAAGCCGGCAATGCAGTCATCGCCCGTCTTGAACGTACAGCCCAGAATGCGGACCTGGTCGCAGCCGTTGATGTGGAAGCCGTCGTGTCCGGCGAGTCCTGTCACCTTCTCCGCGCGGACATTGCGCGAATCGGCGATGCGGTGCGCGCAGAAGAAATACGCCCGGCTCGGATCCGTGACCATCCGGTGGAAATACGCGGTCTTGTCCACGTAGATCTGCCCGGCCCTCCGCAATTCTTCAAAGTCGGACTTGTCTGTCGCAATCGGTCGCATGGGCGTATTATAACATACATCCCCATGTCTGGTGCCGAGAACCGGTAAGGGCCCTAGATGTGGCAACGAGATGTTGTGGATGTTTCCCCAGGAGGGACGGCCTCCGTGCCGTCCGCGACCGCGACGGATTGCGACTCTGTTAGATTTGCCAATTCAACTTCAAATCCGTATTTCTCGCGGAGCTTCCTCAACACGTCATCAATGCCGACGATCTCCTTTCCGATATCGTACCGCTTGTACACCTCCATTGCCTCAAGCACGGAAAGAGAATTGTCGTTCCAGTCGTCAAACGTTCCCCTTTCGAGATGCGCCCGCGCACTTTTGACTCATTCATTCCGCCATGAACTCCATCTCCAACACCTTCCCGTCGGGAGCATCGCCAATACGTTCGCTGCCGGACAAATAACGTCCTGGCGGCGGCAGCCCCCCCGTCTCGATCACGATAGAGGTAATTGCAAAACCTCGGCGTTGACGGCTTGTCCGTCCGCCTGACGGCG